>JALWSB010000064.1 GCA_027080345.1 Robiginitomaculum sp.
GGCCGTTCAGGGTGGTGCCGTATTTGGCATAATATTGCTTTTGCACAATCCGCGCCTGATCCTTTGGCAGACCCAGATAATCGGCGACAAAGCGAGTCATCAAAACATCAATTTGCGCAAACAGATCACATTCGGGCGGGTAAAGCGTGTTATCAAGATCAAACACCCAGCACCGGGTCTGCAACAGCCGCGCCTTCATCGCCGCAAACCTGAAATAACGCTTTTTTGTGAAAAGCTGTCTTTGGTCAGATCAATATGAATACCCGTACCAGAGGTGTTGTGAAACAAGGCAAAGGCACGTTTTTCAAACCCCCGCGCCGCGCAATTGGCGTGGCCGGTAATGGAAAAAAGAACATCGGAGACGCAAAATGGCTCCTTGGCGTCTTTGAGCACCCGTTCGCCGCCGTCCTGTTCTAATCCTGCGTAGATATAGATGTTTTTGTCGCGAAATGGCCCTGAGATCAGACGCAGACACTGGTCATCAGCAAGTTTCCACCACCCCCGGCTTTGCCAGCCCTTTTTGACCTTGCGCCCATAGGCGGCCCAAACGGTACCGCCTGCACGATTACAAATATGCAGGCCGGTTTCTTTTAATTTTTCTGCGGCGGTTTTTTCCAAAAGGTCTATCAAGACCGGATTTTCCGGTTGCCGGTTTATTTTCTTTGTCCGCAAAAAGCGGCGAATCGCATTGCGGGTTCTGCGCCCGGCATAGCCATCAATGGCGCGGATCATATAGCCATTGTCGCGCAATAAACGCTGGATACCAGCCATTTGGGCGCGGCTGCCAAAGCGTGCTGGCTCGCTCAACACGGTTTTGCCGCCGCTCGGGGCCTTGACATTCATCAGGTTAAATCCGCGTTCTTCCCATCCAGGTTCATGGCACTTTTCCCGTGCGTCAGCACGCACGGCAAAATCTTTTTTCGGGGTTACGCAAAACGGTTCCATGCCGCCCCATTCACGTCGCCCACCGCTATGGACCGGCGCAGCGAAGCCATAGGTATAATAGCGCCCTTTGGAAAGCGGCGCCTTGATGATGGTGTGACACTGGCCCGGCCGCAAGCGAATCCAGCCTTTGACCAGCGCCGATTTTTTTTGCGGAATAACAATGGCCTGTTTGATAATATAACTGGTTTCATTGCACATCACTTGCCCGGCGGGCGCGGCGCTTTCCTGGGCCGGGGCGCGCGTTGGCACGAGAGCGAGGGCCAGCATTGATACTTCAAAGACCGGGAAAAAAATAAATCTGCGCACAAAGGCGGACATGGCACGGGCTCTGTTCGGGGGTGTCTTGGCAATGCCAAACTCTATTGCGCCCGCATAAGCCTGACAAGAGCACTTTTGTGCGCCGGGCGGCGCATAATGGCAGGAATGCCACACAAGGATGGTTTTATGTAAATATAACAAGAAAGGGATTGCCTTTGGTATGTCCGGGCCGTTAAAACCTCTTTAACGCATATTCGGCATTATGTTGGTGTCGTTTACGAGGCTATGGATTTATGGAACGCAATCGTTCGCATCATCTGGATATGACCGCCGGTTCACCGGCGCGCCTTGGCCTGTGCCTTATTACAATTATGACCATGACAACCCGCACGTTCGGGGCTGGAAGGTTATGATCTAAACCACATTTTGATCATCTCGCTGACCCGCTCCGTAACACGAAGCGGGTTTTTTTGTGCGCCAGTTCCAAGGAGACCCCTATGCGCCCCTATTCCCAGAACCAACAAGGATCGCCCCGGCTTGATCCGCCGGTCGTCATCAAATTTGGTGGCTCGGTTTTACGCAGTGTTGATGCGATGCCTATGGCCGCCCACGAAATTTACCGGATTTTGCGGCGTGGTCACAAAGTCGTGGCCGTGACCTCGGCGCTGCATGGCCAAACCGATGCATTGCTCGATGATGCCCATAATGTGTTTGGTGACGGGGCCGCGCATAACCGACCGGCGCTTTTACGCCTGGGCGAAATGCGCAGCGCGGCACTTTTGGCGCTGGCGCTGGAGCGAATTGGCGTTGATGCCCGCGCCGTTGACCCGGCGCAGATCGGACTTTTGTGCCCGGCACCCGCGGATGAGGCCAAAAACGAAGAAGCCATCGTGCAAGCGTGCGATACGGCGCGCCTGAAAGCGTTTCTTGAGCGCCATGATGTTGTGGTGGTACCGGGCTTCAGCGCATGTGATGAAGAGGGTTTTTCTTCGCTTTTGGGACGCGGTGGCAGTGATCAAAGCGCGGTTTTTCTGGCCAGTGCGCTCGGCGCAGAAAAAGTACGCATGATCAAAAACGTTGATGGCCTTTACGAGTCCGATCCATTTTGCGCCGCCGATGCGCCGCGCTTCTCCTCCCTTGATTATGATCACGCCCGGCGGGTGTGCGGCCCGGCTATCCAGAAACAGGCGCTCGACCTTGCCGACAGCCAGGGGATTACGCTCGATATTGCCATGCTGGCCCGGCATCATGGCAGCACAATTGCCCCCACCCGTCCGGCGCGCATTGCCCATGTCGAGGCCAAACGGTTAAAGGTGGCGCTTTTGGGTTGCGGCACGGTGGGGGCAGGCGTTTATCAACATCTGGCACGCCATGATGATCTTTTTGATGTCTGCGCGATTCTGGTCAATGACCTTGAAAAAAAACGCGATGTTGATATTCCCGCCGCGCTTCTTGGTTCCGACCCGGCGCAAGTGTTTGCGGCGCGGCCGGACATTGTTGTAGAGATGATCGGCGGGGTGGATACTGCCGATGCGTTCATCCGTAACGCCTTTTTTGGGGGCGCCGATGTGGTTTCAGCCAACAAAGCCGTGCTGGCCAAACGCTTTTCCGCCCTGCACAAAGCGGCGGCGCAAGCCGGGCGGGTTTTGCGCTATAGCGCCGCGGTTGGCGGCGGCGTGCCGATGCTCGAAGCGCTGGATGAGGTGCGGGAAAAAGCGGCGGTCAGCTCATTGCGCGGGGTGATAAACGGCACCGCCAATTTCATTCTTGACCGGCTTGCCGATGGCGCGGGCTTTGAAGATGCGGTGCGTGAGGCCCAGGAAAAAGGCTTTGCCGAAAGCGACCCCTCGGCGGACCTTGATGGCGATGATGCGGCGGCGAAATTGGTGTTGATGGCGCGGCGCGGCTTTGGTCGGGCCTTGCCGGTAAAAGACATTGCGTGCGACAGCCTGCGGGATTTAAGCGCGCAAACGGTGCGTCAGGCGCGTGAAAACGGCGACGTGATTCGCCAGGTCAGCACCATATCGCGGCGGCAAAACGGGCGCTTGCGGGCCGCGGTACGCCTTGAAGCCCTGCCGGCGGATGATTTTCTGGCGCTGGCCAAGGGCGAGCGCAACCGGCTTGAATTTACCGATGAAAGCGGGGCGGTGCATGGCTTGCAGGGCAAGGGCGCCGGGCGCTGGCCAACCGCCGAAGCGGTGTTTGCCGACCTGTTGGATATCCACAGATTGCGGGCGCAAAATGAGGTGCATATAAAAGCAATGCCTGATAATGAGCCGGTGTGCGCATAAGAAAAACGGCGCACCGGGGAGGTTTGGCCATGACGATTACCAAGGCAAAGGCGCGCTCTTGCGCCAGTATTGCCAATTTGGCGGCCGGGTTTGATTGCCTTGGTCTGGCGTTTTCATCCTTGCACGACGAGGTAATTGCGCACCGCGAAACACAAGCCGGGTGCCGCCTTGGCGTCGTCAGCGGTTGTGTGCAACGCCTGCCGGTCGCGCCCCTGCGCAATACCGCCTTGCGCGCTGGTTTGGCGGTGTTGCGCCGGGCCGGGGCTGACTTTGGCGTGTCTTTGGATATTGCCAAGGGCATTCCCTTAAGCGCCGGTCTTGGCGGCTCGGCGGCCAGCGCCGTTGCCGGGGCTTTGGCGGTCAATGCCTTGCTGGCCACGCCTTTGGATAAAGCAGATCTCTTTGCCTGCGCTTTGGAAGGCGAAGCGGCATCGTCCGACCCGCCGCCATATGACAATGTCGCGGCGGCGCTTTATGGCGGGCTGGTGCTGATTGATGCGCATGACCCTGTGCATGTCAGCGCCTTGCCGGTGCCGGACGGCATTGTGTGTCTGGTGTTTCATCCTGATTTGCGTGTTGATACGCGCGCGGCGCGGGCTTTATTGGCCGATACGGTGCCATTATCGGCGGCGGTGGCGCAAATGCGTCATCTGGCGGGCTTTATTGCCGGTTGTTATGCCAACGATAGTGCGCAAATTTCCCGCGCCATGCGCGATCTTGTCATTGAACCTCAACGGGCGGCTTTGGTGCCGCCTTTTTATGATGTGCAGCGCGCCGCTTTTGATGCCGGGGCGCTGGGCTGTTCACTGTCGGGCAGTGGTCCATCGATTTTTGCCTGGGCGACGGATGAACGGGCCGATGCGGTACAAACGGCGATGGCCGAAGCGTTTGAGATGGTGGGCATGGCGGCGCGCCACTTTGGAGAAAAGCCCGGCGGCGGCGCAGCGCAGGTTATACCGTCATGAAATATCGCTCTACCAGGGAAACCTCCTGCAAAGACGCGGTATCGCTGGTTACGGCGATGCGCAATGGATTGGCCGCCGATGGCGGGCTTTATGTCCCGGCGCGCCTGCCCACATTGACCGTTGATGCTTTTGAGAATCTGACGGATTTGCCGACCATTGCCGAACGCTTGTTGCGGCCGTTTTTCAAGGGCAGCGCCCTGCAAACCGAACTTGGCGCAATATGCGAAGCGGTGTTTGATTTTCCCGTGCCTTTGGTTCCGGCCTATGCGGGGCGCGAGGACGGGCCGCTGGCGCTGGAGCTTTATCATGGCCCTACGGCCGCATTCAAAGATTTTGGTGCGCGGTTTCTGGCCACCTGTCTTGATCGCGCCGGGGCGCGCAAAAAAACCGTGCCCTTGACCATTTTGGTGGCGACATCCGGCGATACCGGCGGCGCGGTGGGGTGCGCGTTTGAACATGCCAAAAATGCCCGCGTGGTCATCCTCTACCCCAAAGGCCGGGTCTCACCCTTGCAGGAAAAGCAACTGACCTGTTGGGGGCCAAATGTAACCAGCCTGCGGGTAGCGGGGGATTTTGATGCCTGCCAGCGTCTGGTCAAAGGCGCGTTTGCCGATCCTGATTTAGCGGCGCGGCATAATCTTGGCTCGGCCAACAGCATTAATATCGGGCGGCTTTTGCCGCAAATGAGCTATTATGCCTATGCCGCGCTTGAGGTTTTTCGCACAACCGGCGATGCGGCCAGTTTCATCATCCCGACCGGCAATCTTGGTAATGCGCTGGCCTGTTTGTGGGTGCGGGCCATGGGCCTGCCGATTGATCGCATTGTGCTGGCGCAAAACGCCAACCGGTCGCTGGTCGATTATTGTGCGGGCGGAACCTTTTCCCCGCGCCCGTCAATCGCCACCTTGGCCAATGCCATGGATGTGGGCAATCCATCAAATTTTGAACGCCTTGGTGCCTTGCCGACAAAAGCGCAGCACAATATATCTGCGCATGTGGCGCTGGACAGCGATATTATCTGGCAAATTTCCCGTGATGCCAAACGCTATGGGCGCGTCTGGTGCCCGCACAGCGCAACCGCCGCCTTTGCCTGGCATCAATTGCCGACCCATGAACGGCTCCGCCCCTATGTATTGGTCAGTACAGCGCACCCGCAAAAATTTGAAGAAACGGTTGCGCCGCTGATTGATGCGCCCCTGCCCCACGCCCCGGCGCTTGATGCGCTGGCCAATCGCCCGTGCCGTTATGCGGACATAGAGGCAAGGCCAGATGCTTTCGCGGCGGCGCTGGAGGGCTTTAATCCAGAATGATTTCGCGTGCCGGGGCGCGTAAATTATAGGACGAGCTCATCACCGCGCCATAAGCCCCGGCATTGGCGATCAACATCACATCGCCTTCCTGTGCCGGGGGCAACAGGCGGTCCTGGCCCAAAACATCGGCAGATTCGCAAATCGGCCCGACAAGGGTCACCGGCACCGGGTCCACATCTGCACCCAGTTGGCTTAAATTGACAATTTCGTGATGCGCCCCATAGAGTGCCGGGCGCAAAAGCGAGTTCATGCCGGTTTCCAGCCCGGCATAGGCATGGCCCTGTTTGGTTTTGGTCTGGGTGACGCTGGCCAGCAAAACCCCGGCTTGCGCGACGATATAACGCCCCGGCTCCAGCCATAAACCCACCTGCGGACAGGCCGCGCGCACCGCGTCAAGGCCGCTGTCCAGCGCGCGCAAATCCAGCGCCGCCGCCTCGGGTGTTTCGGGCACCCCAAGGCCGCCGCCAAGATTGATCGCCTTTATGTCAGCAAAATCAGCCGCCAGAGCGCTTAATTGCTGGCCCAGATCGCGCCAGTGTTCCGGGTCAAGAATGCCGCTGCCCGCATGGGCGTGCAGCACCTCTATTGTCGCGCCAGCTTTGGCGGCGGCTTCGCGCAAAGTCGGCAGATCGTCAATGCAAATGCCAAATTTTGAGCGCGCCCCGGCGGTTTGCACATGCCGGTGGTGACCGCGCCCGCGCGCCGGGTCCACACGCACATTCAAAACCGCTCCGGCAAACAATTCCGGCCAGTGCAAGAGCGGATAGAGCGTATCAATGGTGAGGCGAATACCCATTTTTAGCGCCTGTTCATATTCGCGGCGCGGGGCAAAATTGGGGGTGAATAACAGCCGCCCACGATCCAGATCGGGATTGTGTTTAAGCACATGGTCGATCTCGGCCAGCGACACACATTCTATGCCCAAACCTTGGGCAATAACGGTTTTAAGCACACGCGGGTGGGCATTGGCCTTCATGGCATAGTAAATCCGATCAACGGATTTGAGGGTCATCAGCTCCTGGGTGCGCCGGGCGACAACCTCAAGATTATAGACATAAACCGCTTCACCGTCCGGCTTGACGGCCAGCAGGTCTTGCGTGCGGTCCTCCCACCAGGGCTTTGGCGCGGCGGACGGGCGCGGCGCCGGGGCGGCGGCTTTGGCCGGCGGGCCAAAAACCGGGTCGCCCTCACGCACATCAATCATCAGATCGTGCATTTGCCGCGCCAACTTGGGGGCCAACTCTTCATCGACAACAACTGTGAAATTAAGATCGTTGGCGGCCTGGCTAACCAGCCGCACCGGGTATTCACGAAACAGCGCCAGCGCCGGGGTCAGCTTGTGCAAAATGGTGCGAATGCCCCGCCCGACCAGACTGACCGAGGCG
>JALWSB010000065.1 GCA_027080345.1 Robiginitomaculum sp.
GCGTGATGCAATCCACGCTGCTGGCGCCAAACTGTTTTTCCTGCCGCCCTACAGTACCGATCTCAACCCCATAGAACAGGTGTTCTCAAAGCTCAAACGACTGCTTCGCAAGGCAGATGAACGCACCACTGAGGCAACCTGGAAAAAAATCGGCAAACTACTCGACGTCTTCCACCCGCAAGAGTGCGCCAATTATCTCAGAAATTCAGGATATGCTTCAATCTAAAACGGAAAAACTCTAGCGCCCGCCGGGAGGAGGTATGAGGGGGAAGGACCCGCGCCCCTGGGGGCTTGGAGGTCAGCTTATGGTGCCTTTGGTTATGATCTTGATCTCGTGCTCGAGGCGGGGTGGCAGCTCGTTGGTGACGACGCGCTGGAAGGCGGCGGCACTTTCGTCTTTGACGAGTTGCTTGTTGATGTTTGGACCGTAGAGAGCAAACACAGGAAAGCGCGACTTTCCCTTGCGCTGATAGATATTGCCGCCCCACTTGGCAATGGCGAAGGCATGAGGGAAGCGCTTGCGTGTGCCCCACGGGCTTGATGTGACACCGCGCTTCTTTGACACGCGGGTGCCGTTCACGTCCTTCAAGCGAAAGGCCTTGCCGCTCGAGCTGATGCGATATTCGAGCGCACCAGAATAGGCTGGATATTTATGCAAACGCTGAGCAACCAGCTTTTGCTTGACGTTCATCTGGTTCGCGACGGCCCGTTTGACCTGGGTGAACACCTTGCCACCTGTATGATTCAAGGCCCGCCTGAAAGCGGCATGGCGTCTTGGTCCTTCAAGGCGCTCCAATGCCATGTTCATGCGCACGATACCATCGCCGGTCCAGTGATATTCCAGCACTGCCATAAAAAAGTGACCCTGTATTTTTGAAAACGTCTTTGTCGGCAAAATGCCAGGCTTTGGGCTCTGATGCCGTGTTCGGCTGTGCGTTTCAAAACGCCTGTTGGGTGTCCCGGCCCGGTTCTTGCCTAATCGCCTGCGCACAACTGCGCACAACAAAAAACCCGGCAGCTATCAAGCGACCGGGCGAATATGCGAGCCCTTATTTGACCCACCTCTTGCGATTATGCCTGAAAGGTTACCATAAACAGCGATAGCTGTAAACCCCTAAAATGCATTTTCTGCAAATTATTTCACTTTTTTGATCTTTTACCCCCAAAACAGCCTTTTCTCCCCCTCATTGCTCGCCTATCGCCTGTTAAACCGCTGTCTATAGAGCGTCCCGGACCATCCACACAAAGAAAGCCCGTCAGAAATTTCACGGCAAATGGTGCAATCGCAGATTGCT
This sequence comes from Robiginitomaculum sp., assembly GCA_027080345.1. GTDB lineage: Bacteria > Pseudomonadota > Alphaproteobacteria > Caulobacterales > Maricaulaceae > Robiginitomaculum_B. The sequence continues at coordinate 1,296 of JALWSB010000065.1, forward strand.
GTCGTACTCCTAGCTTAAGCCAAAGCCAGAGCCAGAGCTTTTTCAGCCTTCCCTCTCACAACCGGCGCACCGGCGCATCAATTCCAGCAGGTCCGGGCGTTCATCGAGAAGATGCAGCACGGTAACCGCCAATGGCGGCACCGTGGCACCATCTTCCCAGCGATAAACATTGCGGCGGCTGGTGCCCATGAGTTCCGCCAGTTGCCGGGGAGACAATCCCAGCTTCTCGCGAATCCGGCGCACATCATCAACGCAGAGCGGATGTTTGTGTGTTATGGTCAGGCTCATGCTCTGCCCATAGCACAAATATGACATTATGTCACTTTCTCCTTGCATTATATGACATAATGTCATATTATTGGCTATAAACAAAGCAAGGAAGGCAAAATGATCATCAGTTTCAAAAGCAAGCCCCTGAAGCTATACTGGTG
>JALWSB010000066.1 GCA_027080345.1 Robiginitomaculum sp.
CTGTTGGGTTTTGGCACTGTTGGCGAAGGGGTGTATGCGCATCTGGACCGTCATAAGGACCTTTTCGAGGTCAGCGGTATTCTGGTTCGGGACGCCGCCAAAGAGCGCGACAGCAATGCCCCGGCCCATTTGATCAGCACCGATGCAGGCGAAGTGTTCGCCACGCGACCCGATATTGTGGTGGAAATGATTGGTGGTGTGGATGCGGCGGATGCCTTTATCCTGAATGCCTTTTTTGGCGGTGCCGATGTGGTATCGGCCAACAAGGCGGTGATGGCCGCCAATTATGACAATCTGCACGCGGCGGCGGCCCGCGCCGGGCGCGCCTTGCGCTACAGTGCGGCGGTGGGCGGCGGTGTTCCCATGCTGGAAGCCCTGGATCAGGCGCGCGAAAACGGCGGCGTTGCATCGGTCCAGGGGGTGATCAACGGCACGGCGAATTTCATTCTGGATCGACTGGCCGAAGGTTGCCCGTTTGATCAGGCGGTCCGCGAAGCCCAGGAAAAAGGCTTTGCCGAGGCCGATCCGTCGGCGGATCTGGATGGCGATGATGCGGCGGCCAAATTATGCCTGATGGCGCGCCATGGTTTTGAAATGCCCTTGCGGGCCAGTCAGATCAGCTTGGAAAGCCTAAGCGATCTGGATCAGGCCAGCATTGATGCGGCCCGCGAAGCAGGCAAGGTCATTCGCCAGATCAGCGAAATTCGCCGCGATGACAAAGGTGCCCTGCATGCTAGTGTCTCATTACAGGCGCTGGACAAGGATCATTATCTGGCTGCTGCCAAAGGCGAGCAGAACCGCCTTGTCATTAACCTGCAAAATGGGCAAAACCTATCTTTGCGTGGCAAGGGCGCTGGTCGCTGGCCAACGGCCGAGGCGGTGATGGCTGATCTTTTGGACATCCATCGTCTGCGCGGCCAATATGAAGAGAATGTGAGCGTACGTGCACCGGAACCGGCCTGCGCGTAAACGCGCCGGCAAGGTAGGGATTATTAGTGACGCACCATATTGTGAGCGCGCGCGCGCCGGCCAGCATTGGCAATGTCGCGGCCGGTTTTGATTGTCTGGGGCTGGCCTTTGGGGCCGCCTGGGACGAGGTCTCTGCCCATAAAACCGATGGCGATGCCATCGCCAGCCTTGGCAATGTCAGCGGTCTGGTCAGCGCATTGCCGGTTGACGTGATGCGCAATACGGCCCTGCGCGCCGCCCAGGCGGTGCTGGATATGGCCGGGGCCGATTTTGGCGCGCGTCTGGATGTTGTCAAAGGCATTCCCATGAGCGCTGGCATGGGCGGCTCGGCCGCCTCTGCTGTCGCGGCAGCTCTGGCGGTGAACGCCCTGTTGCCAAGCCCCCTGTCTCAGGATGATTTGTTTGTCTGTGCCATGCATGGCGAGGCCGCCTCAGCCAACCCGCCGCCGCCCGATAATGTGGCGGCAGTGCTTTATGGCGGGCTGGTCCTGATCGGCGATGGCACACCGCAAAAGGTTACCCCCATTCCTTTGCCCAAAGATCTTGTTTGCGTGCTGTTTCACCCCGATCTGAGGGTTAAGACCGATGATGCGCGCAATATCCTGACCCCCGATGTGCCATTGGGAACCACGGTAGCGCAAATGCGCCATGTGGGCGGCCTGGTTGCCGGGTGTTTTTTGAATGATCTGGACATGATCGGGCAAAACCTGCGCGATGGCCTGATCGAGCCGCAAC
>JALWSB010000067.1 GCA_027080345.1 Robiginitomaculum sp.
GCGGGGCACCTCCCTCGCAAGCAGCTAATCCTTCCGGTGTCACCCCGGAAATTTTGTCAAAAATTATCCGGGGGCCATAGGGGGGTGATACGGGCACAATGGATCCCGGACAGCCTGACGGCTTCCGGGATGACACGAAAGAGATTTTAACATGCTGCCACAGGAACTCATTCGCGCCAAACGCGATGGCAAGGCATTACCTGCCGAGGAAATTGCCCGTTTTGCCGCCGGGATTGCCGATAATTCCATCAGTGAAGGGCAGATTGCGGCCTTTGCCATGGCGGTATTCTTTAAGGGCATGAGCCGCGATGAATGCGTCGCCCTGACTTGCGCCATGCGCGATTCAGGCACCGTCATGGACTGGCAAAAGGCGGGCATAGACCGGCCCGTGCTGGACAAACATTCGACCGGCGGGGTGGGCGACAATGTCTCTTTAATGCTGGGGCCGATGGTGGCGGCGGCGGGCGGCGCAGTGCCGATGATTTCGGGGCGGGGGCTTGGCCATACCGGCGGCACACTCGATAAATTTGAATCCATTCCCGGCTATCAGGCCATTCCTGATCAGGACACCTTTACCCGCGTGGTCAAGGATGTCGGTTGCGCCATTATTGGCCAGACGGCGGCTTTGGCCCCGGCGGATCAGCGCTTTTACGCCACCCGCGATGTTACCGCGACGGTGGAATCTGTGCCGTTGATTACCGCATCGATCCTTTCCAAAAAGCTGGCCGAAGGGCTGGACGGATTGGTTATGGATGTCAAATGCGGCAATGGCGCTTTTGCATCGGATGAAAAATTTGCCCGTGAACTGGCCACCAGTCTTGTCGAGGTAGCAAACGGGGCCGGGGTCCATACCAGCGCCATACTGACGGACATGAACGAGCCTCTGGCCAGCGCGGCGGGTAATGCGGTTGAAGTGGCCAATGCGGTGCGGTTTTTGACCGGCGAAGCACGCGATCCGCGCCTTGAATACATTACCATTCAACTGGTCGCGCAAATGTTGCTTGCCGGGGGGCTGGTCGCCACCCATAGCGAAGGCGAAAAGAAAGCGCAAAGTGTGTTGCAAAGCGGCGCGGCGGCGGATGTTTTTGCCCGTATGGTCAGCGCCCTTGGTGGCCCGGCGGACTTTATCGAGCGTTATGCGGATTATCTGCCCGCCGCGCCGGTTATCTTGCCGGTGCCTGCGCCAAAGGCGGGCCGCGTCTGGGGCATGGATGCACGCGGCATTGGTTTGGCGGTGATCGGGCTTGGCGGCGGGCGGGTGCGCGCCGATCAAAATATTGACCATGCGGTTGGTTTTACGGCGCTGGTGGGCGTTGGTGCACCGGTTGAGGCGGGTGCGCCTCTTGCCATGGTCCATGCGCGCACTGATGATGATGCCCGGCGGGCCATTAAAGCCGTGCAGGATGTTTACACGATTGGTGAAAAGGATGATCATTTTGTGCCCAAGCCGATGATTGTGGCGCGCATTGATGGAGACAGACGATGAGCCGGGTTTTGGTATGTGAATTGGATAGCCTTGGCGTCGGGGCGGCGCATGATGCGGCGCGCTTTGGCGATGAGGGGGCCGACACGCTGGGTCATATTGCGCAAGACTGCGCGGACGGTAAAGCTGACAAGGAAGGGGTGCGCGCCGGGCCATTGCGCATTCCCAATTTGCTGGCGTTGGGCATGGGGGCGTTGAGCGCCGCCAGTACCGGCAAATC
>JALWSB010000068.1 GCA_027080345.1 Robiginitomaculum sp.
CTTCGGCCTTGGGCTTGGTGATAAATAGCTCATCAAGGCGGCCGCGCATTTCATCAATAATGCCGGTGGCGTGGTCAAGATAAGCCTGTTTGCCTTCGGCGGATTGCGGGTAATAAAACTGCGGGTCGTCGCGCATAAAGGCGAAAAATTCCTGTAAGGAGCCGTCAAATTTCACCTTTTTCATAATGGCGCGCATTTCGCCATGGATGCGGGCGACTTCGGAAAGCCCCAGATCATGAATCTCACCGGCCCCCATGTCGATGGTGGTCATGGCCACCAGACGGTCCTGGTAAAAGGCGGCCCCGTCGGGCAGCTTCCAGGCCCCGTCATCATCACTGGCCAGTACTTTTTGGCGCTCCATCTCGGTGATCAGGTCCGCATAAGCGGGGCCAACGGAAGTGATCAGGGCCGCTTTGGCCTGGGTGATGAGGTCGGCGCGTGTTGCTTCATCCAGCTCAAGTTTGGCAATTTTACCTTTAAAGTCTGCCAGAAGCGGACTGTCCGCCCCGTCATCATAAGGTGCGCCTTTGATAACATTGCGCGATGCGTCCAGCACTCGGTCATAAACAAATTTCGGCGGGTTGATATGTTTTTCAAAGCGCGCCTTTGAATTTGCCGTCAGACCGCCCAGATAATCGCGTACGCCATTCAGACGACTGATATAGGCCTTGGCATGGTCCAGGGTTTTGATCTGGTGCTGGTTGATTAAAAAGGCCGGGATGGTCGATTGCGCCCCGAACATCTGGTTGAAAATATAGCCATAATCATGGAAACGCCAGGACGCTTTTTCACGCGCCCCATTATAGTCGTAAAGCCGCCATGACAATTGTGTGGCCGGGTCAAGGGCATCATAGTCAAAGGTTTTGTGCATTTCTTCAAGATTGGCCAAGGCAATCTCGTGATCTTCCAAAGCGTGCGCCGGGGAGGGGTCATCCCATTTGCCGTAATCTTCATCCTTAATACCCATAAAGGTTTTGCTCATGGGGGAGCGGGCGACAGATTGTTCAAATTTTTGCTGGAACCAGGCGTTCAGCTTTTGCGATTCGGTTTGTGTGGCTTGCGCGGCCTCTTTGGTTTCTTGGGAGGTATCCGGCGTGACCTTTTGCGCCGTGGGGGCGGTGTCATTACATGCGGCCAGAAGGGTTAAAAGGGCGGTGCTGGCAAGAAGCGTTTTCAAAGTCATGGCGTTTTCCTTCCGGCATTGTGCCGGTTATGGGTGATGAAAGATGGGCCAAAGGGCCGATGGTGAAGGCTTTGTTAACCATAAACAGAGCATGATCACATGTCGAGTTACCAGTCCGTAGAAAGCGGCCCATGAACGGTTCAGAAGTCCTTGATATTGCCCGCCAGGCGGTATGGCTGATTTTGGCCATGTCAGGTCCGATTATGGTTGTCGGACTGGTCGTTGGTGTTGGCATTGCCCTGTTGCAGGCGCTGACGCAAGTTCAGGAAATGACTTTGGTGTTTGTGCCAAAAATTGTCGCAATTTTTATCGCCTTGCTGGTTTTCATGTCCATGATGGGCGCGCTTCTGGGTGAGTTTATGACGCAGATGGCAAGCCGCGTTTCGGCCCTGTAGCGATGCTGGGTATCGATCTTCCGGCAAGTGTGTTTGCATTGGCTTTGGTGTTTGTGCGCTCTGGTACCATTATCATGTTATTGCCCGGCGTTGGTGAGATCGGTGTGCCGGTGCGGGTGCGGCTGGTACTGGCTTTTGGCGTAACCTTGGCCATTGCCAGCGTGGTGGGTGACGATTTGCCGACCATGCCGGATACACCGCAAGCGCTGGCCTGGTTGATCGGTGGTGAGGTGGTGATTGGGCTTTTGTTTGGGGCAATAGCGCGGTTGATGATGAGCGCGCTTGTGGTTGCCGGGCAGATGGCGGGCATGCAGACGGGTTTGGCCTTCGCCCAGACCTTTGATCCCAGTCAGGGGCGTCAGGGTGCCATATTGGCAACATTTCTTAATCTGGTGGCATTGGCGCTGATTTTTGTAACGGGTTTGCATCGCCTGTTTTTGACCGGTATTGCCGGAACTTATGATATTATGCCGGCCGGAACCTATCCTGATTTGGGCGATGCGGCGGCTCTGGCCAGCCAGACGGTGGCCAGCTCGTTTCGTCTTGGTATCCAGATGTCCGCGCCGCTGATTGCCTTTGGGTTGATTTTCTATCTGGCCCTTGGGGTGTTGTCGCGCCTGATGCCGCAAGTACAGATTTTCTTTGTCGCCATGCCTGCCAATGTGCTGGCCGGGCTGGCGGTGTTCGCCCTGTCTTTGGGGGCCATGCTGGATGTGTGGTTTCGCTATATCGAGGCCTATGCGCAGGGGCTTAACTGATGGCTGATGATCAGGATAAAAGCCAGAAAACCGAAGAGGCCACCGAGCAGAAGCTAAAAGATGCCCGTAAAAAAGGCGATGTGGCCAAATCAACGGAAATTCCATCATGGTTATTGCTGGCTGTCAGCGCCTTGATTTTGGCGGCATTTTCCGGGCCTTTGGCCACGTATATGAAAGGCTGGTTGCAAAGTTTTTTTATAACGGCGAACCGGGGCGGTATAAACGGGCCTGATCTTGGGTCTATGTCCATTGATATCAGCCGGCATGTGGCGCTCGGCCTTGGTCTGGTACTGGCCTTGCTGATGGTGGCTGCTTTTGCCGGCCATGTTGTGCAACACGGGCTTTTATGGGCCCCGGACAAGGTGACGCCAAAATTCTCCAAACTGTCGCCCATTGAAGGCTTTAAACGTGTGTTTGGTCCCCAGGCACTGGCGAATTTCTTGAAAGGTCTGGCCAAAATGAGCCTGGTCGGGCTGGCTGCCATTGCGGTGATGTGGCCCCGGCGGACCATGTTGGCCAGCCTGCCCTATGTTGATCTGGGGTCACTGATGCCGGTAGTGCGCGATTCGGCCATGGTTTTGATGCTGGCGGCCTTGTCGGTTTTTGCGCTGGTTGCCGCCGCTGACTATGCTTATCAGCGCCAAAGTTTTCTCAAACGCATGCGCATGTCGCGTAAAGATATCAAAGACGAGTTGAAAAACACCGAGGGCGATCCACAGGTGCGGGCACGGTTAGCGCAAGTGCGCAAAGAGCGCTCGCGCCAGCGCATGATGCAGGCGGTGCCCAAGGCCAGTGTTGTGATCGCCAACCCGACCCACTTTGCCGTGGCGCTTTATTATGAACAGGGCGAGACCCCGGCGCCGGTTTGCGTCGCCAAGGGTGTCGATGATCTGGCTTTGCGTATTCGGGCGCTGGCCGAAGAATCGGGCGTGCCCGTCGTCGAAAACCCGCCTTTGGCGCGGGCCTTGTTTGCGACCACGGAAATTGAAAAAGAAATACCGGCAGATCACTTCAAAGCCGTGGCCAAAATTATTGGCTATGTCTTGTCTTTGGCGGAGCGGCGACGAAAATAAACCTTGAGTGCGCGGTCAAGCTGTGATTCGATTCACACATGGCGCTGCGGGAGAGAAAAATGAGAAAGTTCGTATTCGAGCCATTACAGGCCGGTCTGGTTAAAACCATGCCCTGGCTGGCCGAGGCATCTGCCGGGCGCAGGCACCGGGTGATGCTGTGGAGCGCCATAACCTTGTGTGTTCTTTCCGTAATCGTTGCCTTGACCTTGCCGGAAGATACCGGCCCCGCCGTTTTTGTTCTGACCTTTGGTATTGCCGCCGTTCTTTTTGTTATTCTCTATGCCATGGCGGCGGGCTCGCTGGCGCATCGTAATTTGTCTCCCGGAGCCAGACGCGAAGGTCAGGCGGGGCAACCCATGGCTATGAGTGCCCTTGAGGCTCTGCCCGAGGCGCAATTGATCACCAATGCCAAAGGGGTGCCGGTGTTCGCCAATGCGGCCTATCGTGCCTTGGCAAAAACAGCCGGGGCATTGGGTCAAAGCCGCGGCCCGGTTTCGTTTGAGCGTATTGTCGGGGCACACCCGGGCCTGTCGGCGGCGGTGTTTCGTCTGGCGCGTGCAGCCAGAAACAATACCGCCCATGAAGAGCATTTACCTGCATTCGAGGGGGCCATGGGGGCGCATGAACTTGATGTGCGCATTTCACCTTTGCCGGGAGGCGAAGCGTTGTGGAGTATTGCCGAGCGACGTTTGGGGCAAGATGGTGATGCGGTCACGCCGCCGGTCCATAATGCGATGTTTGATGATCTGCCGGTCGGTGTATTTTGCGTCGATACCAAGGGGCGTATTGCCAGTATGAATGCCCCTTTGCGTTCCTGGCTGGGTCTGGCTGACGAGGGAGCTTTGCCGTCTTTGAAAGCGCTGGTGGCTGACAAGCGGGTGCTGGCCTCTTTTGCGCGCGCCAAGGTGGGGCAGACAAGCCGCTTGGATGTGACTTTAAAGGCCCGCGATGGTATTAAGACATCGGCGGTAATCGTCGCCAAATGGGCGCAAAGTAGCGCTGGTCCGGTGGCGCGCTGTGTTGTCTTTGGTGATGGGCGCAATATGACGCCCGCCGGTTTGGCCCAGGCCGTGACGCCCAGCAGCCGGGCTAGCGGCCGCCTTATTGATGAAATGTTTTTGGCCGCTCCGTTTGGTATTGCCCGGCTGGATAATCCTGATACCAGTATTGCGGTTATTGAGGATGCCAACCCCGCTTTGGTGGAAATGACGGGAGGAAAGGCTATTCCGGGGGCGCCATTCCTGGCTTTGTTTGGGGACGATCCGAAGACGCGGCAGAAAATAGCGGAAATCACCGAGGATGATGAAGGGCCTATGGAGCTGGCTTTGGCCGGGGATGATGAAAAGATCATTCATCTTTATACGGCTATTGATCGTGCCGGCCGGTGCATGGTTTACCTCATGGATATGACAGCCAGAAAGGGATTGGAAAACGAGCTGTTTCAGGCGCAAAAAGTTCAGGTTATCGGCCAGCTGACCAGCGGAATTGCCCACAATCTGAATAATATGCTGGGTATTATCCGGTCCAATTGCGATGTCTTGCTGGGGCGTCACCCCGTGGGCGATCCATCCTATAGCGAATTGCATGACATCAACCAGTCGGTTGTACGCGGGGCGGGCATGATCAAACAGTTGATGGCATTCTCGCGTAAGCAAACGCAAAAGCCGGAATGCCTCATCTTGTCTGAAATGCTGTCCGACTTTTCAATATTGTTGCGGCAAATTCTGCACGAAACAATCACCTTTGATCTGGTCCATGGCCGCGATGTGCCTCCGGTTCTGGCAGACCGGGGACAATTGGAATCCGTAATTATGAATTTGGCCACCAATGCCCGTGATGCCATGCTGGAAAATGGCGGTGGATCTTTGACAATTCGCACCTCCCGCCAGGAGAAAATTCCGGCGATCGTAACCGCTGGTCAAAAAACGGACCAAAAAGAATGGGCGCTTATCGAGGTTGTCGATACGGGGTCGGGCATGGACAAGGAAACCATGCAAAGAATTTTTGAACCCTTCTTTACCACCAAGGAAAAGGGTAAGGGAACCGGCCTTGGGTTGGCCAGTGTCTTTGGTATTGTCAAACAATCGGGTGGATTTTTATACCCGGTCAGCAGCCTTGGCGAGGGGACTACATTTCAGGTCTGGTTGCCGGCGCATCATCCGGACGAGGCGGAATTGGCGCAAAGCGCGGAACAGGCCGCAACACCGGCCTCCGAGGTGCAACCTTCCGGTCTGGCCGGTCGCGGGCGCATTCTTTATGTCGAGGATGAGGCAGCAATGCGCAGCATTACAGTCAAGATTTTACAAAATCTTGGCTATGACGTTTTTGATGCGGCGGACGGGTTGGATGCTCTTGATGTGGCCCGGGAGCATAAAGGTGAAATTGACCTTCTTATTTCCGATGTTGTTATGCCGGGGCTGGATGGGCCAGGGCTTTTGAAAGAAGCCAGGGATTATCTTGGTGATGCCCGTATTTTATTTGTTTCGGGCTTTACCAAAGAGGAGTTCTCGCAAACCTTGACCGAGGATACTGAAATCGGCTTTTTGCAAAAACCAATAGGCGCCAAGGATCTGGCGAAAACGGTTAAACACGAGCTGGCGCTTTTGGCGCAACACCGTCAAAACACACCCGGGGCATAGGTGCGGGCAAGGAGATGGTATAAAAGAGCCAGACTCAGGCACATTTAAAAAATAAATGTTCCTGTTGCGTTCTTGGAACAAACAGTGTACATATCTCTGGAATCGGATCCTTGGGGTCCATAGAACAGGGATAAGAACATGGCAAAAGCAACATTAAAGCTGGTAGGAAAAGAAAACGTGGACAAGAAAAAAGCCCTAGAGGCCGCCCTTGGGCAGATTGATCGTGCTTTTGGTAAAGGCGCCGTAATGAAGCTCGGTCAAAAAGGGGGGTATGATGTTGAGACAACATCAACCGGCTCACTGGGCCTTGATATCGCTCTTGGTGTTGGTGGTTTACCCAAGGGGCGCATTGTCGAGATTTATGGGCCTGAATCATCGGGCAAAACAACGTTGACGCTTCACGCCGTGGCCGAGTGCCAGAAAAACGGGGGCGTTGCCGCCTTTGTCGATACAGAACATGCACTTGATCCTGCTTATGCCAGCAAGCTGGGTGTTGATGTTGAAGAGCTGCTTATTTCCCAGCCCAGCACCGGCGAAGAAGCCTTGGAAATAACCGATACGCTGGTGCGCTCGGGGGCTGTGGATATTTTGATTGTGGACTCTGTTGCGGCCTTAACACCGCGCGCGGAACTGGAGGGCGATATGGGCGACAGTCTGCCTGGTTTGCATGCCCGGCTGATGAGCCAGGCGATGCGCAAACTGACCGGATCGATTGCCAAGTCTGGAACACTGGTGGTGTTCACCAATCAGATACGGATGAAGATCGGGGTTATGTTTGGCAGCCCTGAAACAACAACGGGTGGTAATGCGCTCAAGTTTTATTCAACCGTCCGGCTGGATATACGGCGTATTGGTGCTCTTAAACACCGCGATGAAATCATCGGTAATCATACGCGTGTCAAAGTCGTTAAAAATAAAGTGGCGGCCCCGTTTCGCGAAGTCGAATTTGATATTCTTTATGGCGAGGGGATTTCAAAGATAGGCGAAATTATTGATCTGGGTGTCAAGGTCGACATTATTGAAAAATCAGGCTCCTGGTATTCATATAACTCTGAACGTATTGGCCAAGGGCGGGAGAATGTTCGTAAATTCCTGGCTGACAACCCGCATATTTGTGATGAAATTGAAGAAAAAATACGTCTCGAAGCGGGCTTGATTTCCAAAGAGATGCTCAAAGGCAAGATTGGGAAAGAAAAAAACGAATCTGCTGCCGGGTAATCAAAGAAACTCAGTGATTATAGTTTTGGGCGCTTGGCTTGACCGGGCGCCCTTTCTATATCTGGGTGGAAAAGTTTGATTTGGGAAAAAAGAATGACCAGCCTGAATACCATCCGTACGACGTTTCTTGATTATTTCAAATCCCTTGGCGGGGATGAGGCGCATGAAATTGTGGCCTCCAGTTCTGTCGTTCCTGAAAATGATCCAACATTATTATTTACCAATGCGGGCATGGTGCAATTTAAAAATGTTTTTATGGGCAAGGAGAAGCGCCCCTATAAACGTGCCGCCAGCGCGCAAAAATGCATTCGGGCCGGCGGTAAGCATAATGATCTTGATAATGTCGGATATACGGCGCGCCATCATACTTTTTTTGAAATGCTGGGCAATTTTTCCTTTGGCGATTATTTCAAGGAAAAGGCGATTGTGTATGCTTGGGATTTGCTAACCAAAGTTTATCAATTACCGCCTGAACGGTTATTGGTCACCGTTTATGCGCAAGACGATGAAGCGCACGCGCTGTGGAAGAAAGTTTCCGGGTTTTCTGATGATAAAATTATTCGCATTCCGACATCAGATAATTTTTGGTCGATGGGTGATACGGGGCCGTGTGGTCCGTGTTCGGAAATATTCTATGATCATGGCGAAAACATTGCCGGTGGACCGCCTGGCTCTGCCGATGAAGATGGGGACCGGTTTGTTGAAATATGGAATCTGGTCTTTATGCAGTTTGATCAGCAAAATGCCAGTGAGCGTATTTTACTGCCCAAGCCCTCCATCGATACCGGGATGGGGCTGGAGCGGATAACGGCCGTATTGCAAGGCGTCCATAATAACTATGAAATTGATCTGTTTGAAAACCTGATCAATGCCGAGATTGACAAAATTGGCGCAAAGGTCACGGATAGCTCTATCGCCAGCTATCGGGTTATTGCCGATCATTTGCGTTCAATATCATTTTTACTGGCCGATGGGGTAACGCCTTCCAATGAAGGGCGCGGGTATGTCTTGCGCCGGATTATGCGCCGGGCCATGCGTCATGCGCATCTTTTGGGTGCCAAACGCCCGGTATTGCACAGCCTTGTTGCGCCGCTGACAAAAGAGATGGGCGATGCGTACGGAGAATTGCGCCGGGCGCAACCGATGATCGAAGCCTCTTTGGAGCAAGAAGAAGAGCGGTTTTTGCGTACGCTGGGCCGGGGCATGAGCCTGCTTGATGAGGCGGTTGCTCGCATTGAGCCTGGCGGCGAGCTGGCCGGTGATGTTGCGTTTAAATTATATGATACATATGGCTTTCCCCTGGATTTAACGGAAGATGCGTTGCGCAGCCGGAATATCAGCGTTGATGTCAGCGGTTTCGAGCAGGCCATGGCGGCGCAAAAGGCAGGCGGGCGCGCCAACTGGAAAGGCTCTGGCGATGCTGGCGATGCGGCCTTGTGGCAAGAGGCTATCAAAGAGACGCACGCGCCTACAGAGTTTCTTGGCTATGAAAAAGAGACGGCCGAAGCGACACTGCAAGTAGTGATTAATGAAGGCAAAATGGCGGCTTATGCCGAGGCGGGAGACAGGATTGATCTGATTTTTGATCGAACGCCATTTTATGCGGAATCCGGTGGGCAGGTCGGCGATACAGGCATTGTTGAATTTGATTCAGGTGCCTTGGTTCAAATTGATAATACGACAAAGCGCCCATCGGGGCATTTCATTCATAGTGGCGAAGTCAAAAAAGGAAAAATAAGTGTTGGCGATTCGGCTTGCCTGCGTGTTGATCATGCCCGGCGCCAGAAAATTCGCGCCAATCACTCAGCGACGCATATTCTGCATGCTGCTTTGCGCCATGTTCTGGGGCCGCACGTTGCGCAAAAAGGTTCAATGGTCAGTGACGAGCGATTGCGTTTTGACTTCACCCATGGTCAGCCCTTAAGCGCCGAAGATATAATGCGGGTGGAAGACGAGGTTAATGCGGTTATCCGGCAAAATGCCGTAGTCAGCACCGAGGAAATGGCACCGGATGAGGCCATCGAGGCCGGGGCCATGGCGCTGTTTGGTGAAAAATATGGCGATCGGGTCCGGGTGTTGAGCATGGGTCATGACTTTGAAGACCGCGCAAAGCCCTATTCGGTGGAATTGTGCGGTGGTACGCACGCGGCGCAAACCGGCGATATTGCCGTTTTGAAAATCACCACCCAAGCGGGCGTTGCCGCTGGTGTGCGCCGTATCGAGGCTGTGACCGGCGCGGCGGCTAATGCCTATATCGCACATCAGGAGCAATTATTGGCGAAGAGCGCGGCCTGTTTGAAGGTTGCGCCTGAAACATTGCCGGCGCGGATACAAAGTCTTGTGGATGAACGCAATGCGCTTACCCGCGAGCTGAAAGACATGCGCAGGCAATTGGCCATGGGCGGGGCAGGTACGCAGTCCGGGCCTGCTTCGGAAACCATTAATGGCACAGCCTTGATCGCCAGCGCGGTGAGCAACATTCCGGCAAAGGAACTGCGCACTTTGGTTGATGCGTATAAAAAGGAGCTGGGTTCTGGCATTGTTGCCATTGCGGCCAATAATGATGGCAAAGGGGCGCTGGCCGTCGGTGTGACGGACGATTTAACCAACAGGTTCAGCGCCGTGGATATTGTGCGCCATGGCGGCGCGGCCCTTGGCGGTAAAGGCGGCGGTGGCCGCGCAGACTTTGCCCAGGCCGGGGGGCCGGATGGTGCCGGTGCTGCCAAGGCGCTTGATGCGATCAGGGATATGCTCGGGCAGGGCTCGTCCCGCTCCGAGCCATAGTCCCCATGCAAGCGGGGATCAGGCTTTGCCCATTTCCTCTTCGAGGTTTTGGGCAACTTTTTCCAAAAAGCCGGTTGTCGTGAGCCAGCTTTGCTTGTCGCCGACAAGAAGCGCCAAATCCTTGGTCATAAACCCTGTTTCGACGGTTTGAATGACAACTTTTTCCAAGGTTTCGGCAAACGCAACAACCTCTGGCGTGTTATCCAACTTGCCCCGATGGGCAATGCCGCGGGTCCAGGCAAAAATAGAGGCAATGGAGTTTGTGGAGGTTTCTTCGCCCCGTTGATGGGCGCGGTAATGGCGGGTGACGGTGCCGTGTGCCGCCTCGCTTTCCATGGTTTTGCCGTCGGGAGATAATAATACCGATGTCATCAGCCCCAGCGAGCCAAACCCTTGGGCGACCGTGTCGGACTGTACATCACCATCGTAATTTTTACAGGCCCAGACAAAGCCGCCGGCCCACTTCATGCAACAGGCCACCATATCATCGATCAGGCGGTGTTCGTATGTAATCCCGGCCTGTTCATAATCTTTTTTGAATTCGGTTTGGTAGATCTCTTCAAACAAATCCTTGAAGCGCCCGTCATAGGCCTTCAAAATTGTATTTTTGGTGGAAAGATAAAGCGGCCATTTGCGTTGCAGGGCAAAATTCAAGGATGCGCGGGCAAAATCACGAATGGAATCATCAACATTATACATGCCCATGGCAACGCCAGAGCCTTCAAAGTCAAAAACCTCTTCTTCAATGCTCTGGCTTTTATCTTCGCTTTCCCATTTTATGGTCAGGCGGCCCTTGCCTGGCACGCGAAAATTGGTGGCTTTATATTGGTCACCATAGGCGTGACGACCAATAACAATTGGCTTCGTCCAGCCCGGCACCAGACGCGGCACATTGCGGCAGATAATCGGTTCGCGAAAAATAACGCCGCCAAGAATATTGCGAATGGTCCCGTTGGGGGATTTCCACATTTTTTTTAACCCGAACTCCTCCACGCGGGCTTCGTCGGGGGTGATGGTGGCGCATTTGATCCCTACGCCATATTTTTTGATGGCATTGGCCGCATCAACGGTGATCTGATCATCAGTTGCATCGCGTGACTCTATGCCCAGATCATAATACTTAAGATCAATATCAAGATAGGGCAGGATCAGACGTTCTTTGATCATTGCCCAGATGATGCGAGTCATTTCATCACCATCCAGATCGATTACGGGGTTTTGAACCTTGATTTTTTTCATGACGTGGCTTCCTGATATGCAGGCTTGCTGCCTGACTAATGAGATCTGATTATCTCCAGCGATAGCACCGGATATGACCAAGTAAAAGCCTGCAAAAAGGGAATTGAGGCAAATCATGCATAAAACATCTGCCAATCCACCGATTATTATCCTTGTTAACCCGCAAATGGGGGAAAATATCGGTGCAGCGGCGCGGGTCATGTGTAATTTTGGCTGTCGTGAACTACGCCTTGTTGCGCCGCGTGACGGTTGGCCAAATCCCAAGGCAGAGTCCATGGCGGCGGGGACGCTGGATCTTTTGCAAAGGGTGGCAGTTTATCCCGACTTGCCTGCGGCCTTGAGCGGAGTGAGTACGGCCTTTGCCGTCAGCGCCAGAATACGGGACATGGAAAAACCGGTTATGGATCCAGCGCGGGCCGGCGCTCTCTTGCATGCCCAGCCGCCAGAGCAAAACAGCGCTTTGGTTTTCGGGGCTGAGGCATCGGGCCTCAAAAATGAAGATATAACCCTTTGTGATGCCATGATCAGCTATCCGGTGGCGCCTGAATTCACGTCCTTGAATCTCGCACAGGCCGTAACGGTTATGGTCTATGAGTGGGTGCGGCAACAAAAAGACGATCCGGGCGTACACGAAACACAAGCTGCGCCGGCCCCAAAAGAACAGCTAATAGGTTTGTTCGCGCACTTGGAAACAGAATTGAGTGCGGCCGGGTTTTTCTTTCCACCGGAAAAAACCCGACTGATGAAACAGAATATCCGCAATACGCTGATCAAGGCGCGTATGAACGAGCAAGAGGTGCGTACATTTCGCGGCCTTGTCAGGGCGTTGGCACACCGCCGCGGCGGACAATAAAAAACCCCCGCCGGATTAACCCGGCGGAGGTTTTGGATTCAGCCTTGAATGTATCGCTTAGCTGTGCGGTACACCAAGTGCGTCCATGGTTTCCATGGTCAGCTGGCCAACGATCAACCCATTGTCACGTTGGAAGCGTTCCATCGCATGAAGCGTGGACATGCCAAACACACCATCTGAACGGCCAGTGCTATAGCCCTTGGCATCCAGAGCAGCCTGGACCTGGGCAATCAACTCAGGCGTAGAGTTGGTGTCGCAGATGACTTCGCGCCATTCCAGATTGCCACCGCTGACGATTTTGACTTTTTCGATCGTCTTGTATGTGGCAGGAATGGTAATGGTTTCGGTCCGTGCCGGGCTGACCAGCTTGCGAACCTGAACTGAAGTGTACTCAGCAGGAATAGTTTCCTCTTCAACACGCGGTGCGGTGTCGATAACCTGCCGGGTTACGGTTTCATACTTGGCTTCAACCAGAGTTTCTTCCGTGTGTTCGGCTGTTACCAGACGCTTGCGGGTGACAGTTTTATACTTGGGCGGCACTTCAACCTTACAAAGAATTTCCCCTGTGGGTTGAATAATGGTTTGAACAAGCTCGTTGTTCGGACCATAAAGACGCCCGTCATCACCTCTGTGATAACCACCATCGCCAATCAGGCCGGCACCCGGCTTCCATGTGGTAAAGGCCGGACGAACCAGAACCTGCTCTTCGTATTCCTCATAAACAGCGGGAATAACCTTGGAAATGGTCATCTCAGGCTGAACCAGAACCTGCTCGGTTACGGTTTTGTAGGTAGCCGGAATGACATGGTATTTGGTTGTTGCTTCCTTGATCAGGATTTGCTCCTGCACGAATTCATATTCGGCGGGAACAATTTTCAGCTCTGTTGTTTCAGGCTGGTCAATGACCTGTTCCGTTGTTGTTTCCGTCAGTTCAGGAATAAGAACACGGGAAAAACACTGCCCAGGGCGCGCATCCGGAGGATAACCGGCAGCCAGAGCAATATTATCACCACTGCTCACTGATGAGTTGTTTTGCGATTGCAGCGCTGAAAGCTGGCTTGACAGATTTGCATTTTCACTGCGCGCGGCATCAAGCTGCGCTTGCAAATCAGCATTTGATGTACTTGCAGACGACGAAGTTGTCTGTGTCGTTTCACAAGCAGCCACGAACAGGGCCATTGTCCCCACTGCGGCCAATAGAGCACGTTTATAAATCATTACTTTCTCCCCTTGATCCGTGCTAATCAATGCGATGACCGCAACGGACAGCCCAGAATGGCTTCGCGGCACATGCCGCACAAATTACAAGTCATAAAATGGACTCGATGAGGGATAATAGCATCAAATTTCAGGGGCGCCACCTCTTACGCCAAAAAGTTGCAAGAGAGTTCCAACTGGTTGATTAATCAGGGATCATAATATTTATTCTGCACCATTTCGATACAATAAAGAGGGTTGTTGTTCAAATCAGTTCTCAAAAATGAGCGGCACTAACGAATAAAACATATAGATGAATCTTTATTACTGTCTGGCAAATTGGCTGATTTACGTAATTTTGTCCTCCTGACTTTTATAAAATATATGGCGTTAGGGTTGGGTTCCGCTTTTGACTGGGATATGGGAGACGCATAATCGGGCTGGGGATTCGGGCCGTTTTTCTTGAAGCATATTGTTATCGGAGACTATTGTGATTTCTCGTTATTGCCGTCCTGAAATGCTGACCATCTGGACAGCTGAAACGAAGTACAGAATCTGGTTTGAGATCGAAGCCCATGCCTGCATGGCGATGGCGAAGGCCGGGTTGATACCGCA
Source organism: Robiginitomaculum sp. (assembly GCA_027080345.1). GTDB lineage: Bacteria > Pseudomonadota > Alphaproteobacteria > Caulobacterales > Maricaulaceae > Robiginitomaculum_B. The sequence continues at coordinate 13,955 of JALWSB010000068.1, forward strand.
AGACGCGGCTGATCAGATTTGGCAGGCCGGTTCAAAAGCCACGTTTGATATTGCAAAAATTGATGCCATCGAGGCCGAGGTCAAGCATGATGTGATCGCGTTTTTAACCCATTTGGCCACGCATGTCGGCCCAGCCAGTCGTTTTGTGCATCAGGGGCTGACATCTTCTGATGTCTTGGACACCTGTCTTTCCGTGCAACTTGACCGGGCTTCCCGGTTATTACTGGACGGCATGGATAGGGTGTTGGCGGCGCTGCATCGGCGGGCGCATGAGCATAAATACACTGTGTGCATGGGGCGCAGCCACGGTATTCATGCGGAACCGACAACATTCGGGTTGAAAATGGCGCAGGCCTATGCGGAATTTTCAAGGGGGCGTGCCCGGCTTGAACAGGCCCGCCGGGACATTGCTGTGTGCGCGCTTTCCGGGGCGGTTGGGACATTTGCCAATATTGACCCGTCTGTTGAAGCCTATGTTGCCGCTCAATTAGGCCTGGCGGTTGAGCCAATTTCCACGCAAGTCATCCCCAGAGATCGCCATGCCGCCTTTTTTGCCGTTCTGGCCGGTATCGGGGCCTCTATAGAGAGGTTGGCCACGGAAATACGGCATTTGCAGCGTACCGAGGTGCGCGAAGCCGAAGAGTTTTTTGCCAAAGGGCAAAAGGGCTCGTCGGCCATGCCGCACAAGCGTAATCCGGTGCTGACGGAGAATTTGACCGGGCTGGCGCGCCTGATCCGGGCCGCGGTAACGCCGGCTTTGGAAAATGTGGCTTTATGGCATGAGCGCGATATTTCCCATTCCAGTGTCGAGCGCGCGATTGCGCCTGATACCACCATTCATCTGGATTTTGCCCTGCACAGGCTGGCCGGGGTTGTTGAAAATCTGGTGGTGCATAAAGAACGGATGATGGAAAATCTGGAAAGTCTGGGCGGGTTGCATAATTCCCAGCGTGTGCTTCTGGCTTTGATTGGCAAGGGGGCAAGCCGCGAGCAGGCTTATACCCTGGTTCAGCGTAATGCCATGAAGGTTTGGGATAGCGGCCTCTCGTTTGAAGTGCTGCTGAAAGACGACCCGGATATCGAGGCTTATCTTGATGCCGATGAAATTGCGTCGCTTTTTGACCTTGGCTATCACACCAAACATGTAGACACGATTTTTGACCGGGTTTTTGGCGCCTAAGTGGAATCTTTATATTCGTTAAACTTGCTCGCTAGATTGTGATTGGTCATCTGGCGTATGCATGCGTTAGAATGGCGGCAAAGTGGAGTGTGCTTATGCGGATAGTGTTGTCTGTTGCTTTGTTTTCGTTTGTCTTGGCCGGCTTTGGACTGGCTGGTGGCGCTGCGGGCCATGCCCAAAGCGCTCAGCCGGTGGTGCGGGCGGTGTTATTTCGTGCTGACTGGTGCCCAAACTGCCATGTTCTTGAGCCAGAATTTGATAAAGCCTTACGCGCAGTCGCTGACCAGCCCATAGAAGAGGTGGTTTTGGACTTTACCAATAGCCAAACTTGGGATGAGTCGGTAAACCGTGCGCTGGATCATGATGTGGTCAGTGTTTATAATGGCTACGCCCCTTCGACGGGGTTTGTTGTGCTTGTCGCGGCGGATACCGGCGAGCCCATTGATTGCCTTGACAGGCGCTTTTCATACGAGCTTATGGCGGAAACCATGCGCCGTGCTGTGCAGCGGGTTCATAACCAGCCCAGAGGCAAACGCTCTGCGCAGTCCGCACTGTGCCCGACACCACGGGCGCCGGCTTAAGGGCCGGATCAATACTGGAGATAATAATGTCGCGAAGAATTTTTACCCTGCTTGTTGTTCTGGCAGTTTTGGCCGTGCCCGTCATTTTGAAGGCCGCGAATAGGGCCACGGCAGATGTCTCTGCATATAAACCGGTTTCGAGCGCCGCGCAGGAACAACCGGTGCTGGCGGCAATGTTTTATTCGAACTGGTGCGGGGCCTGCCAGATTCTGGACCCGAAAATCGAAGCAGTAAAACCTGCGTTCGAGGGCCATGCGGTGGACTTTATCAAGTTTGATTTTTCCTATGCCATGGTCCGGGGCAAGGCGATTGCCGCCCTGGCCGCAGAAAAAGGCGTGCCGCATATCTATGCCAAGAATAAGGGGCGCACCGGGTTTATGCTGTTGATCGACCCGGCAACGGAAACCGTTCTGGACATCATTACACTGCGTGATTCCAAAGATGATATTGCCGCCAAAATAGAACGCAGCATGCATCGTCCGGCACCAAAGGTCGTCAATGAAGCGGCAGCCTGAGAATGAGTCTGAACCCTAGGCGGCAGGTGCGCTCAGCCCTCCTTGCTTACCTGTTCGCGGGCCACTTCCATTAATTCTTCCATTTTGCGGCGAATCTGATGGTCTGAAAGGTCCAGTCCGGCGGCGTCGGCATCTTCGCGTAATTTACGAAAAACATCTTCCGAGCCGGATTCTTCAAAATCGGAAATAATGACCTGTTTGGCATAGGCTTCGGCTTCTTTTTCTGATTTGTTCATCAGCCCGGCAAGCCATAATCCCAACAGCTTGTTACAGCGCGCGGCCGCTTTGAATTCCAGATTTTCCTTATGCGCAAATTTGGACTCAAAACCTTCACCGCGTTTGTCAAAAGTCGTCATCATATTCTCCGGGCCTTATCGCCAATATTTAGATTTAGGGTTCTGGTTAGCGCGCCCGGCCACAGGAATCAATCTATTGACCTGCATTGCTGCGTTTGCGCCGATGGGTTAGCGTGCGCCTGAAAACGGGCGCAGTGATTCCAACCTTGGTCGTTTAGTCGGATATTGCCGTGCACATATCGGGAAGAAGGGAAATTCGCCCATGAGTCGCCGCAAAAAAATCTATGAGGGCAAGGCCAAAATTCTCTATGAAGGCCCGGAAAAAGGCACGCTGGTTGCGCATTTCAAAGACGATGCCACAGCGTTCAATAATGAAAAAAAGGGGACGCTTGAAGGCAAGGGCGTGCTGAATAACCGTATCAGCGAATATTTGATGAGCCATCTGGCGAAAATCGGTATTCCGACGCACTTTATCAAACGCCTGAATATGCGCGAGCAATTAATCCGCCAGGTTGAAATTATTCCTTTGGAAGTGATTTGCCGCAATATTGCCGCTGGATCTATCTGTAAACGCCTGGGACTGGAAGAAGGGGCCGCTTTGCCGCGCCCGATTGTTGAGTTTTGCCTCAAAAATGATGATTTGGGGGACCCGGTTGTGTCCGAAGAGCACGTGGCGGCCTTTGGCTGGGCCGGGCCGCAGGAAATGGAAGACATGGTTTCCATGACCTTGCGGGTCAATGATTTCCTGTCGGGCATGTTCGCGGCGGTTAATATCCGGCTGGTTGATTTCAAACTCGAATTTGGAAGGCATTACGAAGGGGATATGGTGCGCACCATTCTGGCCGATGAGATCAGCCCTGATTCATGCCGCCTGTGGGATCTTAGAGACGGTAAAAAACTTGATAAGGACAGATTTCGCCGCGATCTTGGCGGGGTGGTTGATGCCTATGCAGAGGTTGCAAGACGTTTGGGGATTATGAAAGAATCGCCTGCCTTGAAAATCATACCCAATGGGAAATCGGCATGAAAGTTGTTGTTCATGTACAATTACGCGAAGGGGTTTTGGACCCGCAGGGCAAAGCCATTGCCGGGGCCTTGAACACGCTTGGCTTTGCGGGGGTCGTGGACGCCCGCCAGAGCAAAGTCATTGCCCTTGATCTGGAAGATATGGATGAAAGCACGGCGCGGGCGCGGGTTGATGAAATGTGCCGCAAGCTTTTGGCCAATACGGTGATTGAGACCTATAGTGTGTCGATTGAACCGGCGGGTTGAACCGGTGCGGGGGACGCAGTTTTGAAATCGGCAGTGATTGTTTTTCCCGGCTCTAATTGTGATCGCGATGCGGCCCGGGCTATGGAACAGGTATGCGGTTCCAGGCCGACCATGGTCTGGCATGCGGATCATGATTTACCCGATGTGGATATTGTGCTTCTGCCCGGCGGATTCTCTTATGGCGATTATTTGCGTTCCGGGGCGATCGCGGCGCGCGCGCCGGTAATGCATGATGTTATCGCGCACGCCAAACGCGGTGGGTATGTCGTTGGCATTTGTAACGGGTTTCAGGTCTTGACCGAGGCGCAATTGCTGCCCGGTGCGCTTTTGCGGAATGCAAACCTTCATTTTGTGTGCAGGTCCGTACATTTGCAAATTGCCAATCCGGACACCGGCTTTACCTGCGCATATGGGTCGGGGGCGGTGCCGCAAATCCCTGTCGCCCATCATGATGGTAATTATTTTGCGGATGCGAAGACATTGGACAGAATGGAAGGCGAGGGTCAGGTGGTGTTTCGCTATTGTGATAACCCCAATGGCTCGGCCCGTGATATTGCTGGCATTATCAATGAAAAAGGGAATGTTCTGGGTATGATGCCGCACCCGGAACGGGCGGTGGATCCGGCGACGGGCGGCACAGATGGCCGCGCCTTTTTTGAAAGCCTGATGCGGGGTGTGCGATGAAAACCGCAGATAAGGCCGGACTGGAACATGCGCGCGCGCATGGCTTGAGCGACGATGAGTATAATTTGATTGTCAGCCGATTGGGCCGGGAACCAAACATCACGGAATTGGGCATTTTTTCTGTCATGTGGTCCGAGCACTGCTCGTATAAATCCTCCCGCCGCCATTTGCGTAAACTGCCGGTGAGCGGCGCGGTGGTGATTTGCGGCCCTGGCGAGAATGCCGGCATTGTCGATATTGGTGATGGCCAGGCCTGTATTTTCAAGATGGAAAGCCACAATCACCCATCCTTTATCGAACCTTATCAGGGGGCGGCGACCGGGGTTGGCGGTATAATGCGCGATGTCTTTACCATGGGCGCGCGCCCGGTGGCGCTGTTAAATGCCTTGCGTTTTGGCGCCCCGGAACACCCCAAAACGCGCAGCCTGATCAGCGGTGTTGTCGCCGGGATTGGCGGGTATGGCAATTGCGTTGGCGTGCCGACAATTGGCGGCGAGGTTAATTTTGATCCTGGTTTTAACGGGAATATTTTGGTCAATGCCATGTGTGCCGGTATCGTCGAAACGGACCGTATTTTTTATTCGGCGGCGAAGGGGGCGGGCAATGCAGTTCTCTATGTCGGGGCCAAAACCGGGCGTGATGGGATTCATGGGGCCACCATGGCCTCAACCGAATTTGATTCGCAAACCGAGGCCAAGCGGCCAACGGTTCAGGTCGGCGATCCGTTTACGGAAAAGCGCCTGATCGAAGCCTGTATGGAATTGATGGCAACCGAATGTATCGTTGCGATACAGGATATGGGCGCGGCGGGGCTGACTTCTTCATCGGTGGAAATGGCCGACAAGGGCGGCGTAGGGATTACGCTTGATCTTGATAAAGTGCCGCAGCGCGAAACCGGCATGACGCCTTATGAAATGATGCTGTCGGAAAGCCAGGAACGCATGTTGGTGGTTTTAAAACCCGGCAGTGAAGATGAGGCGCAGGCCATATTCCATAAATGGGAGCTGGATGTGGCGATTATTGGCCAGACCACGTCCGGCGGGCGTCTGGTTTTGCACCATGGTGGCAAAACCGTGTGCGACATTCCTATTGCGCCGCTGGCGGACGATGTGCCCAATTATGATCGCCCCTATCAAAAAACACCGGCGCGTAGCGTATTACGTCCTGAAGATGTGCCTGAACATAATGTTGCCGAAGCATTATTGCGCCTGATGGGCAGCCCGGATATGGCGTCAAAGCGCTGGGTCTGGGAACAATATGACCGGCATGTTATGGCTGATACGATGCACGAAAGCGCCACGGCCTGCGATGCGGGCGTAATCCGTGTATCTGGCACGGACAAGGCGCTGGCATTCAGCACTGATTGTACGCCTCGTTATGTTTATGCTGATCCTGTTGAGGGGGGGAAGCAGGTGGTGGCGGAAAGCTGGCGTAATTTGACGGCCAGCGGGGCCATGCCTTTGGCGCTTACTGATTGCCTGAATTTTGGCAATCCTGAACGGCCGGAAATTATGGGTCAGTTTGTTGGCGCTATAGAGGGCATGGCGGCGGCGTGCCGGGCGCTTGATTACCCGGTGGTTTCGGGCAATGTCTCGCTTTATAACGAGACCGAGGGCGTGGCCATTCCACCCACACCGGCTATTGGTGGGGTTGGTCTGATCGCGGATGCATCGAAGGTAGCTGGATTTGCGGGCGCGCAGGCGGGCGATAGTCTTTTACTGGTGGGGGATAATACGGGCTGGCTTGGGGCCTCATTATATTTACGCGAATGTTGCAATCGTGATGATGGAGCCCCGCCGCCGGTTGACTTGGCCGCAGAGCGCCGCAATGGCGATTTTGTACGCAGGCAAATTGCGGCGCAGGCCGTGCGCGCGGTCCATGATGTAAGCGATGGCGGGCTGGCGTGCGCGCTGGCTGATATGGCGCTGGCCAGTGATGTGGGCATGCAGGTGCGCGCGTGTAATGAGCTGCCTCTCCATGCCTGGTATTTTGGCGAGGACCAAAGCCGCTATGTATTGGCCGTTGATCCGCAAAACGTTGATGCTATGATGCATCATGCGGCCAAAGCCAGTGTGCCGGTTTGTATCATTGGCCTGGTCAGTGATGATAAAGTGCTTGATTTTTCAGAGCATAAAGTTGCCCTTGATACGCTGCGCGCCGCCTATGAAAACTGGCTGCCGGGCATGATGGAGAAACAATAATGGCCATGAATGCCGACGATATTATCGCCATGATCAAGGCGGCTATTCCTGATGCGGAGGTGGACCTTACAGACCTTGCCGGGGATGGTGATCATTACCGTGCCCGGGTTACGGCCCCGGCGTTTAACGGCTTGTCGCGGGTGCGCCAGCACCAGATGGTCTATGCCGCCTTGAAGGGTAAAATGGGCGGCGAACTGCACGCCCTTGCGCTGGAGACCGCTGGCCGGTGATTGTTACGCGCTCTGGCCAATCCGCCGGGCGCATTGGCTTTGGCGTCTCCGGCCCTCATGCGGGCATGGCTGTGCCACCGCGTAAAACCATTGATTTGGTCCATAAGGCCGTAGCATTGGGGATCAGGATTTTTGATACCGGGCCATCCTACGGCGCAGGCGCGGCGGAGCGGCGGCTTGGCCAGGCGGTATCCGGCATGTCTCGTGATGATATTTTCATTTCAACCAAGGTCGGTACCTTGCCGGGCGGCAGGAAAGACTTTTCCCCAAAAGGCATTGAAGCCTCATTACAGGCGTCTTTATGGCGGTTGGGGCTGTCTTTCATTGATGTGCTTTTTCTTCACGGCCCGGCGGTGTGTGATCTGACACCACAATTACTCGATTTTTTATCGACGCTAAAACGCGATGGTCTGGTGCGTTATCTTGGTATTGCCGGGCGGGGGGCCGAACTTGGCCATGCGGTGCAAACGGGCGGCTTTGATATTATGATGGCCCCGGCGGGCCTTTTCATTGACGCCAGGGGACGCTCTTTTCTCGAAATGGCAAAAAAAGAGAATATGGCGCTTTGGGGGATTGAGGTTCTGGGCGCGGCATCGGCGCCATGGCGTTGGCCCCAAAGCCGCGCAGATTTATGGTATCTGGCCCGCGCCATAAAACGTCAAATAAGCCAGGGAGGCGCTGGGGTACAACACAGTAATCCGGCCGCCAGCGTACGCACGTGCCTGCATAATGCCTTGTGCAATCTATCTGTTGATGTTGTTTTATCGACCAGTACACGGTTAAATCATCTGCAAGAAATGACGATGATGGTTGACGAACTGACCAGGACTTCCTAGCTCTCTTTAGAACGATTCAAAAAAGGCAATATCCCATGACTGACCCCGTTGTACTTGATCACATCAAGCAAACCGTCGAAAACAATGATGTTGTGCTCTATATGAAGGGCACACCGACCTTCCCGCAATGTGGATTTTCGTCCATGGCTACCAAAATTCTGGAAATTACCGGCGTTGATTTTGAGGCCGTCAATGTCCTTGAAGATATGGCCGTGCGCGAGGGTATTAAGGACTATGCCCAATGGCCAACAATCCCCCAACTTTACATAAAGGGCGAGTTTGTTGGGGGCAGCGATATTATGCGCGAAATGTTTGAGAGCGGTGAATTGAAAACCCTGCTCAGCGAAAAAGGCCTGCTCAACGAAAAATAACGAATGGGCTATACCAATGCGCATAAAAAAGGGGGCCGCGTGGCCCCCTTAATTCTATCCAGTATCGTTCGTGATCAGGACGTATAGAATTCGACCACCAGATTTGGTTCCATGCGCACAGGATAGGGCACATCAGCCAGCTCCGGCATGCGCAGATAGGTTGTCGACATGCTTTTGCCATCGACTTCGATATAATCAGGGATGTCCCGTTCCGGGCTATCCAGCGCTTCCAGAACAAGCGCCATGGAGCGTGATTTTTCGCGAATTTGGATGACATCACCAACCCGGCAGCGATAGCTGGGGATGTTGACCTTGCGCCCGTTTACCGTGACGTGACCGTGGTTGACAAATTGTCTGGCGGCAAAAACCGTCGGTACGAATTTGGACCGGTAGACCAGGGCGTCAAGGCGCGATTCGAGCAGGCTGATCATGTTCTCAGCCGTATTGCCTTTGCGGCGCTGGGCTTCGGCGTAAATGCCACGGAACTGCTTTTCCATGATATTGCCGTAATAGCCTTTGAGCTTTTGCTTGGCCATCAATTGCAGACCAAAGTCCGATGTTTTGGCCTTGCGGCGCTGACCATGCTGGCCGGGGCCATAGGAGCGCTTCAGAACCGGGCTTTTGGGCCGGCCCCAGATATTTTCGCCCATGCGGCGATCAAGTTTATGTTTTTGGGTATGACGTTTGGACATAGATATACTCTTGCGTCGCGGTCCGGCCCCTTGATTGGCAAGGGGCGATTTCAACGGCGGAGTCGCGGCATCCCGTTTCCCGTCACTATGACGAGGGAGCGCGGAACATAGCGCCGTTCGCGTGCCTGTCAATTGTCTTTGTACAGGCGGGGCAATAGACAGCTTCACCAATGCCGCGTTAGGTTTGCCCCCGATTAATCTTTCGGGCAGGAGTGGTTTTGCAAAACAAGGACAACAAGGCCGCTGCGGCGCACTCATGGTCCAGATATTGGGCCGATGGCAAGGGTGTGACGTGTTATACCGGTGCGCAAGGGTTTTCGCTCGAAAAGATATGGAAAAGCTTTTTTGCCTCCTTGCCAAAGGGGGCGCACATTCTCGATCTGGCAACGGGTAATGGCGCGGTGGCGCATCTGGCCTGTCAGTATTCTGATACTGAAAATAAAAACTTCCACGTTACAGGGGTGGATTACGCCGCGATCAGAACACAGCCGCGCGCCGGGTTGGTATTCCATCCACAAACCTCTATCGAGACTCTTCCTTTTGACGCTCAGAGTTTTGATGCGGTGATTTCCCAATATGGCTTTGAATATGCCGCCATCGAGGCCGCAACAGCCGAGGCCGGCCGGGTTTTGAAAGCGGGTGGGGCCATGCGGCTTCTGATTCATGCGCAAAACGGCGCTGTGGTTACCGATGCGCAAACCCGGCTGGCGCGTCTGCGGGCAGCTTTGTTGGATAATGGTCTTTTGTCGGATATCAAGACCATGGCGGCTTTGGAGGTTAAAAAAGGCCCGCAAAAAGCGCGGCGGCTCAATCATTATAAAAAACTGGCGCAGCATTGCGATCAGGTTTTACCAGATGTGGGGGCGCATTTGCAGGGCGCCGATGGCGGGGATTCGGCGCTCAAACTGACGCGCTTTTTGCTCACCTTGTGGGCGCACCGGGATGATTATGTACCGGATGATGTGCTGGCAAAAGCGATTGAGGTTGAAACCGAGGCTGCCTCTTACGTTATGCGGCTTGAGGCCATGAACCATGCGGCGCAATCACAAAAAGACATGGATAAGCTGGTCCAAGGCTTTAAAGCGGTCGGCGTGGTTTGTGAAAAACCGGTCCTGATCGGCAGTGAAGGTAAGGGCAGCCAGCCCGTATTGGCCTGGTGTGTCGATGGAAAACGGACAGTTGGGCGAGAATAACAAGAGCCGTGCTCAGGCGGCTTTTTTGTCGGCCATTTGTTTGCGCATGCGCCAGAAACGCAAAGTCCGCTCGGCCGTTTCACGGGGAATATCCGTATAAACCCGGCCCAGCTCGCGAATGGATGAAATATCGTTTTCACTGGACTTGTCATTCAACACGGCCAGAGTCGCAAACAGATCGCGCGGCAAATCAATAGCCTTGCAGATGATGGCCATGGCCTCAATATTATTGTTTTGCCTTATTTTTTCTGCGGTTTGGAAATCAACACCGGCCAGTTCGGAGAATGCGAGAGAAAAATGTGTCGGCTTATGTTCATGCAACAGGCGCACAAGCAATGGGCCGTCTATTTGTTTGCGTAGTTTTTTGGCGGCGATATAGCGCTCTGCCTCTTCAAAATCAGCGGGTTTGTTATTCTTCGCTGGATTATCCAAACGTGAGCGCGCCGCTTGTAAGGCGCGCGAGAGTTCTTCTTCGCTGAGGTTTTTATTGCGCTCCATAATGCTGCTCCGCAGCTTCTCCTCGACGTAAAAGTACATTTCATTAAGAAGGTCCGGTGGCACATCCTGGCGCCGGACAAGGGGGGCATGCAGCTCTTTTTGGGTCTCGGCTTTGGCCACCAGCATTTCCATGCCCTCGCGTGAAAACTGCGCCCCGGTATTGGTGGTCAACTGGGTCAGGGTTTGTGCATCGCCCCGGGCAATCAGAGGGCCGGTAACAGCCGGGCTAAGGCTGTCTCTTTTTGAAATAGCGCGCATATGGTCCTCGCCATTGCGCTCGATAATGGCGTTAAGGTCAGTGTCCTGCAAAACCGGGGAATGTTGCAAAACCGGT
>JALWSB010000069.1:0-850 GCA_027080345.1 Robiginitomaculum sp.
GCGCCGATGGGCGAAGCGCCGGTGATCTGACTGAAACCCTCCAGCAAGAGCGGAAATGCGGCGAGGAAAAGAAGCGTGATCGCAAAGCCACCGGGCTTTTTGCGGATGCGGATATTGGCGGGCTTGCGCGCCTCTATGCGCGGCTCATTTGCGGGGCCATCGGGGCTATGCTTGCCGCCAAAACGCTGCGCGCCCATCAGGAAATCCACCCATGGGCACCGGCAGAAACCGTCCAGATCAGGGCTAGCAATACCAAATAGCCAATGCGTTGAATGGTTTTTTCAGACATGCTGTCTCCGATTGATTGCGCCGCTTCGCCCCAATATAGAGGCAAAGCTAACGGTTTTCTAGTCGTCCACGGCGTGTTGACGTTGCGTCGCCAGCTTCTTCTGGAATTTGCTCTGAATGGCTTGCACCACGAAAAGCACCGCGATTGAGAAGTAAAAGGTTGTTTTATCAAGGGGTTTCACCTCATAGCCAAACAAAGTCAGCCCGCCTTCATGCCCGCCTTCGCCAAGTAAAACAATGCCCACAATCAGCAAAACAAACAGGCCAAGCACCTCGTAAGTGCGGTTTTTTTTGATAAATTCGGCCACGGCGTCAGCCAAGAGCATCATGGCGATGCCGGAAATCAGAATGGCGGTGGCAAGCACGAGGAACACATCGGTGATGGCCAGTGCCGAGAGCACCGAGTCAAAGCTGAAGATCAGGTTCATGAACACGATCAGCGCAATCACCGAGGCGGCGGATTTGGCGTTTTTATTGTCCATTCCGTCTTCTATATGCTCAATCGCGAGCAGGTGGCTGATTTCTTTGACTGCGGTATACATGATAAAACCGCCGCCAAACA
>JALWSB010000069.1:860-1697 GCA_027080345.1 Robiginitomaculum sp.
CGATAAATTGAAGCGGCCTTCCAGCACGCCCTCCCAGTTGATGGTGAAAAACGGCGCCTCCAGTAGTTCGATAAGTTGCATCATCACAAAGAGCAGCAGGATGCGCAGGAAAACTGCAATCAGGATGCCGTATTTGCGCACCTTGGCTTGGTCTGCTTCGGGCGCACGGCGGGATTCGATGGAAATATAGAGCAGGTTATCAAAGCCGAGCACGGCTTGCAGGAAGATAAGCACGCCAAGATTGGCGAAATTGGTGAAGGTGAACAGATCTGCCATCGGGGCCTCGTGAGCTTTGCCAAAGTTGGCGCACACAAAGCCATATTTTTATTTAAAGTGCAAGCTTTCCACGCATGCGCTGTAAGTCCCTCGCGCGCATAGGGTCGGAGAGGGGTTTGATGAGGAGGTAAATGCACCGGGCCCCGCGGCGACAGCGGTGCTTGCGGCTAGCGGTTGCTGGGCGGCAGCAACTTGCCCGGATTAAACAGGCCCTGCGGGTCCAGCGCTTGCTTGATCGCCCTCATAACTCCCAGCGCCGCGCCGTGCTCTTCTTCCATATAGGCCATTTTGCCAATGCCAATGCCGTGCTCGCCTGTCGCCGTACCGCTCAAGGCAATTGCCTTCCTCGCCAGTGTGTCAATAAACGTTTTCACCTTGGCATATTGCGCGGCGTCCGCAGGGTCAAAGCTCACAAGGCAGTGGAAGTTTCCGTCCCCGACATGGCCGACAATGGTATAAACCAGCCCGAGCTTCACGATCTCCTCACCCGCAAAAGCAATGGCTTCGGCGAGGCGGCTGATCGGTACGCAGGCATCGGTGGAAAGGCCCGGCAGGTTTGGG
>JALWSB010000070.1:0-1067 GCA_027080345.1 Robiginitomaculum sp.
CTATGGATATGCCGCCAGTCCGTGCCGTTACCGATGATGGTGATGGACCAGGTTATGACCTGATACAGGCCAATTACCACAACCCATTTGAATTATTGACATTGTTCGAGAAAGTCGGGCTGGTGGATGCCAAAATCCACTGGTATCATTTTCACCCGGCCCCGCCCATGCTGGAGGCGGCTATCGGTCCAGCCTTTCGTGAGGCCGCCATGGCGATGGAATATGATACCAGCTGGCGCGGCATGTTTCTGTGCTCGGCCGGTATCGTACAGGCAGTGCGGCGCCAGCAAGATTGAAGGGCGAAAGGGTCAAGCCATGTGGTAAAGATGGCCGTTTTGATGGCCCACCAATTGCGGACCACCTCTGATGGCCTCGTAAACAGTACAAAATGCATATGTGTTTTTATTGAAGGTGGCCCTGCAGCAGCCGTAGGTCATGGGCGGCCTGATCCCCCCCCCCCGCCAAATCTGCCATATTGGTTGCACAGGGGTAGCATGGCCCGAAACCGGGTTTGGGGTAAACATGCTAACACATTGAAAAGAATGGTGAGCCCGTCCGGGTTCGAACCGGAGACCTACTGATTAAAAGTCAGTTGCTCTACCAACTGAGCTACGGGCCCTGACTTGGGCGCGGAACCTATCAGGGACACGGGCGGGGTCAACTCCTCTTTGTGCGTTTGCGTGTACATTTTCCGCATTTTTGTGACCGGGCCTGTTTTTGCTTGTGCCGACTTTGGTTTATGCCAGTTTTGAGATACCATGCGGCATGGGTTTTCGTTTCGTCATTATACTCTTTTCTCTTGCGGTTGTTTTGCCCTTGAGCGGGTGCGCATCGCGCCATGAGCCTGCACCGGTGCAGATAAGGCATGTGCCGCCGCCGCCGCGGGTGGTGCCGCACCCGTCGCGGGTGGTGCGCACGGGAAGGGCGGTTAAACATGCCGGTCAGTCGACGGGGCGTGAGGTCGTAAAAACCGGCAAGGGCCTGCCTTCGGCGGCGTCATCGCCCTTGCAGGACCTCAATATCAAAAAGCCCAAAACGCCAAAACTTCCTGAAAACCTCGGCTATGC
>JALWSB010000070.1:1077-24749 GCA_027080345.1 Robiginitomaculum sp.
CACCATGAAGCCGCGCTTGAATTGTCGGCAGATCGCCCGCGAAATTGCGCAATTGGATGCTGCCTTGGGCGCGCCGGATACTGATGTTGTGGTTGTGCAGAACAGGAAAAAAGAAAACTCCACGGCCAGCGAAACGGCGCTGGATGTAATCGGGTCGGCGGCCAGCTCGCTGATCCCCTTGCGGCCGATTGTACGTACGGCGACCGGCGCGCGCCGGGCCAAAAAGCATTTTAACGAACGCTTTGACAATGGCCGTCGCCGCCGGGCTTTTTTGAAAGGCTATGGCCTGGCCAAAGGGTGCCATCCGCCCGCCGCCCCCCTGACCTTGAGCGGCCCACCGGCGGGGACAGAATACAAGCGCAGTAAAAAGGCACATAAATCCGGGCATAAGAATAAAAGCTGGGAAGACAGTCAGGTGCCGCCCGGCCGGTAATCAGAGCCTTTACGCTGATACGGGCAGCGCGCCGGGGGCGCGGGTGTCGTGATAATTGTGTAACAGGCCGTCAAGAATGGAATGCCAGTCTTTTTGCTTGGCAATGCGCACCGCTTCATCGCCAAACCGGGCGCGTAAATCCGGCTCTTCAATCAGCGTACACAAGGCGTTGGCAAACGCATCATGATTGCCAAAGGGGGCCAAAAAGCCGGTTTTATTATGCTGGACCAGCGAGCGACTGCCGGTGGCATCGGCGCACACGGCGGGCAGGCCGCTGGCCATGGCCTCCAGGGTAACCTGACCAAAGGTTTCGGAAATACTGGGGTTGAAAAATATATCCGCCGACGCATAGGCGCGGGCCAATTCCCTGTCGCGCAGATGGCCGGCAAACAGGGCGCGGGGCAGGGCTTTTTGCAGGCGCGCCCGCTCTGGCCCCGCGCCGGCGATAAAGACCTTGTGGTCTACGCCCGCCCGTTCAAGCCGGTTAATCACTTGCGTGAAGAAACCAAGGCCTTTTTCGCGTACCAGACGGCCGGCAAACAGAATAACCGGTGTGCCATCTGCGATTTTATTTTCACGCCGCCAATCCATATCCCGGTGCCGGGGCGAAAACATCTGGCAATCCACACCGCGGCTCCAAATGCGCATATCCGAGGTCAGGCCCACGGCGCGTAATTCCTCGGCCATGGATTCAGAAGGCGGGTAAACCTGCGCACACTGATTATAGAAGTGCAGCAAATAGCGGGTGGCATATTTTTCCAGACTGGCCCCGCCATAATAACGCCCATAGGCATCGAACCGTGTGTGGAAAGAGGCGACAACAGGGATCTGCCAGCGTTTTGCCAGGCGCAGCGCCGCATAGCCCAAAAGATCCGGGGCGGCGAGATGGAAAAGCGTTGGGCGAAAATCTTTTAATTGGGCTTTGACCGATGGGGTTATGCCCAGGCCCAGCCTGTATTCGCTGCGAAATGGCAGGGAAATCGATGGCACGGAAACCAGTGTGCCGGTGTGTTCCAGCGCCGCTGTTTTGGCCGTGGGAGCAAAAACCATAACCGAGACATTACGTTGTTCCAAATGTCCCACAAGCCGGTTCAAGGCGCGGGCCGGGCCATCCATAACGTAATTGTAATTACCTGAAAACAGGGCCACCCGCAGTGGTGGCATATCAGTGCCCGTCTTGCTCATGATGTTTATCGACCGCCTTGGTGCCCAGGTGTGCAGATTTAGAGTGTGGAATACTATTCCATGACGTTTCGACCGACCGGTGTCAAATTATCGATACGGACGAACCATGACAGTTTAATAACTAAACCGGCATAATGGGGCTGGGAATGCGTTTTTTTACCGCAATAGGCGATTTTACTCTGGAAGTGATGTTTTTTTGCAACGCAAGGGCGTAAACTGCGTGGAGACGAGGGGAATACGGGGATTGGCGCTTGCTTTACCGGCAAGGTTTGAAAAACTATTGCCAATGAAGCATTTTCTGGAGATTGAAATGAAAAATTATACCCATAAAAATGGTGTTTACAGGAAGAATATTCTGTTTGGCGCGTCTGTTTTAGCACTTGTTGCCACGGGCGCCCCGGCTGTTATGGCGCAGGCGGATGATGCGACTCGGGTTGAGGAGGTCATTACGGTGACCGCGCGTAAGCGCGAGGAAAGCATGCAGGACGTGCCGTTTTCCATAAATGCCCTGACCGAGGATATGTTGCGCAATCGCGGGGCCTCCAATCTTGAGGACGCGGCCAGCAATATTGCCGGGTTCAGCGTGCAAAATCTGGGACCGGGACAAAGCCAAGTGGCCATTCGCGGTGTGTCGTCGGGTCAGGTGGTGCGTGACCAGCCGGGTGTGAAGGAACAGGTCGGGGTTTATCTTGATGAATCGGTGATCTCCTTGTCGCTGTTTACGCCAGAGATCGACTTTTTTGACATGAACCGCATCGAAGTGCTGCGCGGACCGCAAGGCACGCTGTTCGGATCCGGGTCCGAAGCCGGTACGGTGCGCTACATCACCAATCAGCCAAGCACCGAAGCCTATGAGGCGACGGTTGAGGTCAGTGGCAAGGTCATTGATGGCGGTGATGCCGGGGCGGATGTGCGCGGCATGGTCAATATGCCGATCAACGACAAGGCGGCCTTGCGTGTTGTTGGCTATTACAATGCCCTGCCGGGCTTTATTGATGCGGTGCAGCCGGGTGGCACGATCAAAAAGGATGTCAATGATGGCAATCGGTACGGGGTGCGTATCGCCGCTTCGTTTGCGCCAAACGAAAGCCTGACCATTACACCCCGGGTGATTTATCAGGACACCTCCATAGACGGTTTTAACCGCCAGGATGTCTTTAATATTCTGGGCAATCCGTTTACCACAACCCGCCCGACGGCAACGCTTGGCAAACGCCAGCAATTTACTCAGTTGCAAGAAGGTTTTGATGATGAATTTTTGCTGATCGATTTGAAAATCGAAAAGGAAATGGATGCGGCGACTTTCACGTCCATCACCTCTTATACGGACCGTGATGTGCTGGTCACACGCGATGCAACGCAACTGACCGGCAGTATTACCGGCGGCACGATTGGCTTGCCCGATGCGGTGACGGATATTTCCTCACCTTTGTTTGACGCAACGCACGCGCAGGTCTGGACGGAAGAGGCGCGCTTTGCCTCTAATTCCGATGGTCCTTTTCAATGGGTTGTTGGTGGCTTTTACAGTAAAATTACCCGCAAATATGGCCAAACCCTTGATGTGCCGGGCTTTACCGCGCTTTCGGGCATTCCCAGCGCTGGCGCCGTGGCACCGGAAGATGTGCTGTTCTTCTCGAACATTCCCTATAATTTCCGTCAGGTCGCCCTGTTTGGCGAAGCCAGTTATGATCTGACCGAGCGGTTGAACGTTACGGGCGGCGTGCGCTGGTATGACTTTGAAGAAACGCGGTCCCTGACCTTTGATGGTATTTTTGCCGCGCCTGAATTCAACACACCGGCCAAAACCTCTTCGGTGGGTGTCTCGCCGCGGGCCATCGTCTCTTATGAAGCCACAGATAATGTGCAATTGAATGCGCAAGTCTCCAAGGGCTTCCGTCTTGGCGGTATTAATGACCCGCTGAACGAGCCATTGTGCTCGGCTGAGGATCTGGCGACCTTTGGCGGCCGCCCGTCCTTTGGCGACGAAAATATCTGGAACTATGAGGCTGGTGCCAAAACCACCATTCTTGGCGGGCGCGGCACCTTCAACGTGTCGGCCTTCTATACTGATATCAACAATCTGCAGGCGACCATTGATGCCGGTTCGTGCTCTTCGCGGATCATCTTTAATGTGCCGTCAGCGCGCAGCATTGGTGGTGAGTTCGAATTTACGGCCAAAATGACCGACTATTTCGAACTGGGTGTGACCGGGTCTTACGCGGACGCGGAAGTCCGTTCGACCATTACCTCCACATCTGGCGGGGTGACCAGCGTTGTTGCCGGTATCCAGAAGGGTAATCGTCTGCCAACCACGCCGAAATTCCAGGGCGCAGTGAATGCCACATTCACCCGGCCGCTTGGCGATGACAAAGAAGCCTTCTTGTCTGGTTCGGTGCAATATGTTGGTTCGCGCTTTACCCAAATCGGTGACCAGGCCGCCGGCTTTGGTACGGTGAATCTCTTCACCAATGTTGGTAATACCAGCGTTTCGACCTTCACTTTCAATCCCAAGCTGCCATCCTATGCGACCGGTAATTTACGCGTGGGCGTGCGGAATGATCGCTGGGAAGTCGCCCTTTGGGTCAATAATCTTTGGGACGAAAACGCCAAGCTGGCGCTGGACCGCGAACGCGGGGGCCGGGCGCGGGTTGGCTATCTTGTTGGTACGCCCAGAACCTTTGGCATTACCGCCAGAACATCGTTCTAGGCTTTAAGCCACTTTAAAGCGAAAACCCCGGCATGGCGTGCGCTGTGCCGGGGTTTTTGTATGCACGCAGGGGCCTGAAATAATCTGCGCAGACGGGTGCAGTTCTGTGCGTATCCTGATAGATTAGCGGTTGGTATTTCACCCGATTCGAGCCTGTGCGGTGCACAGGGTCGATAGTCTTGGGTGATCAATGGAAGAGGCCTGTTTTGAGCGATAAAACTGACGAGACCATTCCCCCCGGTTCCCCCGGCGAGCCGCCGCGCGAAGAGGGTATAGCGCCGGTTTCGATTGTTGACGAAATGCGGTCGTCTTATCTTGATTATGCGATGAGCGTGATCGTCAGTCGGGCTATCCCCGATGTGCGTGATGGCCTCAAACCGGTGCACCGGCGCATTCTCTATGCCATGCACGAGGCGGGCTATACCCACGACAAGGCCTATCGCAAGTGCGCCCGTATTGTCGGCGATGTGATGGGTAAATATCACCCGCACGGGGATCAGGCGATTTACGATGCGCTGGTGCGTCTGGCGCAGGATTTTTCCATGTCCTTGCCGCTGTTGGACGGGCAGGGCAATTTTGGCTCGGTCGATGGCGACAAGGCCGCGGCCATGCGCTATACCGAAGTGCGCATGGATGCCGCTGCCGAGGCCCTTATGGCCGATATCGGCAAGGACACGGTCAGCTTTATTGAAAACTATGATGGTTCGGAACGTGAGCCATCGGTTTTGCCGGCGCGGTTCCCCAATATGCTGGTGAATGGGGCCGGGGGCATTGCGGTAGGCATGGCGACCAACATCCCGCCGCACAATCTTGGGGAAATCAGCGATGCGGCGTTGGCGCTTATTGATGATCCTGATCTTGATGACGCAACGCTTTTGTCGATTGTGCCCGGGCCGGATTTCCCGACCGGCGGGTTGATTGTCGGGCGCGCCGGGTCGCGCAGTGGTCTGGCCACCGGGCGCGGTTCTGTGGTGATGCGGGCGCGCTGCGCCATTGAAGAGGTCAGAAAAGGCCGCGAAGCCATTGTTGTTTCGGCGATCCCCTATCAGGTGAACAAAGCCTCGATGATCGAAAAAATTGCCGAACTGGTGCGCGACAAGCGCGTTGAGGGCATTTCAGATTTGCGCGACGAGTCAGACCGGGACGGCATGCGCGTGGTCATCGAGATCAAACGCGATGCCAATGCCGAAGTGGTGCTCAACCAGCTTTATCGCTATTCACAATTGCAGACCAATTTTGGCGTCAACATGCTGGCGCTGAATCAGGGGCGCCCGCAATTGATGAATTTGCGCCAGATGCTGCAGGCGTTTTTACGCTTTCGTGAAGAGGTTATTGCCCGGCGCACCCGTTATGACCTTTCCAAGGCGCGCGACCGGGCCCATGTTCTGGTAGCGTTGGCGGTGGCGGTGGCCAATATTGATGAGGTCATTGCCCTGATCCGCAAGGCCCCAGACCCGGCGGCGGCGCGTGAGGCGCTGATGAGCCGGTCCTGGCCGGCCCGGGATATGGGGCCGCTGGTTGAGCTGATTGCCGACCCGCGTTCGCGGCTTGATGACAGTGGCGGTATTCGCCTGACTTTGGAGCAAAGCAAGGCCATTCTTGATTTGCGCCTGCAACGGCTGACGGCGTTGGGCGGCGAGGAAATTGGCGATGAAGCGCGTAAAATTACCGCCAGCATTGCCGATCTTTTGGCCGTTTTACGCTCGCGCGAGCGGGTGCTGGATATTATCCGCGAGGAATTGCGTGAGAATAAAGAGAAGTTTGCCGTGCCCCGGCGCAGCGAAATTATTGATGCGGAGTTGGAGATCGATGATGAATCGCTGATTGCCCGCGAGGATATGGTGGTGACGATTACCAGCGGCGGCTATGCCAAGCGTACGGCGCTCGATACTTACCGCGAACAGCGTCGGGGCGGTACCGGCCGCGCCGGCATGGCCACCAAGGACGAGGATTATGTCACGCAGGTGTTTGTGTCCTCGACCCATGCGCCAATTTTGTGTTTTTCCTCAACCGGCATGGTCTACAAGATGAAGGTCTGGCGCTTGCCTCTGGGCGACCCGCGCACCAAGGGCAAGGCGCTGGTCAATCTATTGCCGCTTGATAAGGGCGAAACCATTACCTCGATACTGGTTATGCCCGAGGACGAGGCGGATTGGCGCGATCTTGATGTGATGTTTGCCACCCGCTCAGGCGGTGTGCGCCGTAACAAATTGTCGGATTTTGCCAATGTCATGCGCAATGGCAAAATTGCCATGAAGCCCGACGAAGGTGATGGTATTGTCGGCGTCGAGGCCTGTTCGGCGGATGATGATGTGTTGCTGACCACGCGCAGCGGCAAATGTATTCGCTTCCCTGTCGATGCGGTGCGGGTATTTGTTGGCCGTACCTCGAGCGGGGTACGCGGTATCCGGCTTGCTGATGGGGATGAGGTTATCTCCATGACCATCTTGCGCCATGTGGACATTACCCCGGCCGAAGCGCGGGCCTATTTACGTCTTGAAAGCGCCAAACGCCGGGCCATGGGCGATGAGGATGCCAGCGCGGAGGGGGCTGATGCGCCTGTCGATGACGATGGGGATGACAGCGAAGCGGCCCTGTCGCCAGAACGGATCGGCACATTGGGTGCGGCGGAGGAATTTGTCTTTACTATTTCCGACAATGGTTATGGCAAGCGCACCTCGGCTTATGAATACCGCACATCCGGGCGCGGTGGCAAAGGCCTTATCGCTCATGATTTGCGCCTGAGCAAAATGCAGGGTGCGCACCTGACCGCGTCCTTCCCGGTCAAAAGCGAAGACGGTATTATGCTGGTTACCGATGGTGGCCAGCTGATCCGTATTCCGGTCGAGGGTATCCGCATTGCCGGGCGGGCCACGGCCGGGGTGACCATTATCCGCCTTAAAGGCGATGAGAAAGTGGTCTCGGTGCAGCGTATTGTCGAAACCGGTGATGATGAAGACGATGATAATACGCCGGATGATGCCGCCAGGGCAGATCAGGGCTGATGATCATGCCGGGCCTGTTTTGGGCCTTTATTGCCGCGACAGTGGCTTTGATGGCCATTCCCGGCCCTAATGTGGCACTGATTACCACCCAAAGCGCGCTTTACGGGCGCCGGGCGGGGCTGGCCGTTGTCGGCGGCGTAACGCTGGGACAGGCGGTGCAGATCATGCTGGTCGGATTGGGGTTTGCAGCATTATTACAAGTCTGGTCCGGGGTGTTTCATGCCTTGCGTCTGGCCGGGGCGGCTTATCTTGTTTTTATGGGTATCATGGCCCTCTTGGCTGCGTTTGGGCGCGAGGCAAAGGTCAATCTTGCGCCGCCGCCGGGCCTTGGGCATTTTTTTCGCACCGGTATGGGGGTGGCTCTGGCCAATCCCAAAACCATGCTGTTTCATGCCGCTTTTTTCCCGCAATTTATTGACCCGCAGCGTCCGGTCTTGCCGCAATACATTGTTTTGGGGACGGTATTCCTGATTTTGGCTTTTACGCTTGATGGCTTGTGGGCGCTTGGGGTCGGTGCGTTGCGCGGTGTTTTACGTCATCCCCGTATACAAAAGCTGTTGCATGGCTTAAGCGGTGGAATATATATTGTTGCCGGGGGGCTGTTGGCTTTGCGGCGTGCACCATAAAAGGATTGCACCATGAAAATCGGACTCTATCCCGGAACATTTGATCCGGTCACCATCGGCCATGTTGATATTCTGGGTCGGGCCGTAAAAATGGTTGATAAACTGGTTGTCGGGGTGGCGCGCAATGCGGCAAAAAAGCCCCTTTTCTCGATGGAAGAGCGTGTCGATATGATGCGCGCAGAGGCGAGCCAGTTTAAGGGTGGTGCGGTGATTGAGGTTCGGCCGATGACCGGCTTGCTCATTCATTTTGCTGCTGAAGTCGGGGCGCAGGTCATTGTGCGGGGCTTGCGTGCCGTATCAGATTTTGAATATGAATTTCAAATGACCGGGATGAACCAGCGCCTTAATCCCGACATAGAAACAGCGTTTCTTATGGCCGACCCGCGTCATCAGGCCATTGCCTCGCGACTGGTCAAGGAAATTGCCCGGCTCGATGGTGATATAAGCTCATTTGTTTCACCGCGTGTGGCCCGGCTGCTTTTGGAGAAAATCAAAAACAATGCGTAATATATTATCCCTTCTTCTGGTGCCTTTGTGCGCTGTTTCTGTCACTCTTTTCGGGGCCGGTGCCTTGGCGGATACGGCCAAAAAAGCGGATGCGCCCGATGTATTTCATCCTCTTGGCCCGGTTGATTTGTCGGGCCTTGCCGGCCCGCGTGTCGCCCCGGAGGACTGGCGTGAGGTGCTGCCTGAAAACCTGATTTACCTGAAAACCCGCCATGGGCTGACTTTGATAGAGCTGGCCCCGGATTTTGCCCCCAATCATGCCCAGCGCATGCGTGATTTAACCCATGCGCATTATTTCGATGGGCTGCCTTTTCACCGGGTGTTAAAGGGCTTTATGGCGCAGGCTGGCGATAACAGGCTGGTCAAGCGGCCCGGCCCGACAACACCACCCCTTGCCGGTGAGTTTCTTTTTAAACGCAGCCCCGCAGATCATATGGTTGTGGTTGGTGAAAAACGCGCCGCTGATGCGGGATTCGTGAATGGCTTTAAAATTGCCTCACAGCCGGATTCTCTGGCTGCGATGACGGCGGATCACATGGTCCGCGCCTGGCCGTTGCATTGCCCCGGCGCGGCGGCGATGGCGCGGCTGGATGATCCCAATAGCGCCAATGCGCAATTTTATATCACTACCGGTTATCCTGAAAGTCTGGAGAAAAACTATACCTCTTGGGGCCGGGTGCGTGCCGGGCTGGATATGATCAAGGCCATCAAGCTGGGCGAGCCGCCTTATCCACCCGACCTTATTCAGGCCATGCAATTGGGCAGCGATGTTGCCGCCGATGAGCGGGCGCAGGTTTTCGTTATGCGTACCGAGCGCCCGGCGTTTAAAACTTATCTGCAATCACTGCGAAATGATGATGGGCAACTGCCCGATATTTGCGATATAATGGTGCCTGTCGCCGTTTACTGGCCTGTGCAAAAAACCGAGGAAAATGCGCAATGAGTGATGCTGAAAAAATCCTGAAATTTGAACTGTCAACAGGGCCGGTAAGCATACGCCTGCGTCCTGATTTGGCGCCGAAACATGTCGCGCAAATTACCCGCCTGGCCAATGAGGGCTATTATAATGGCCTGACATTTCATAGGGTTATTGATGGTTTTATGGCGCAGGGCGGGTGCCCGGATGGCACCGGCATGGGCGGATCGGGCAATATGCTCGAAGCGGAGTTTAATGAGGCGCCGCATGTGCGCGGGGTGTGTTCCATGGCGCGCTCGCAAAACCCGAATAGCGCTGATTCGCAATTTTTCATCTGTCTTGATGATGCGACCTTTCTTGACCGCCAATACACCGTCTGGGGAGAGGTGATTGATGGTATGGATGCGGTGGATGCCTTGCCCAAGGGCGAACCACCGGCAGAACCGGGGGTTATTAAAAGCGCCAGTGTGCAATAACACGGGCACAAATAAGGAGGTGTGGGGACATGAGCTGGATTAACCGGATTTTGTTTGATGAATCGACGGGCAAATTGCGCCGTCTTTACGAGCGCCTGCGCGGCCCGTCGGGGCAGATTGATAATGTTCTGACCGTGCATTCCTTGCGCCCGGCCACGCTGGAAGGGCATTTGGCGCTTTATAAAAATACGCTGCATAACGGGGCCAACACCCTGACCAAATCGTTTTTGGAAACGGTGGGGGTTTATGTCAGCGCGCTTAATGGCTGCCGCTATTGCGTCGAGCATCATTTTGAAGGCTTGAAAAAGCTGCTCAAGGACGACGCCATGGCGCTGAAAATACGCAAAGCCCTGGAAAGCAATATTCTGGAACCGGTGTTTAATCTGCGCGAGCAGGTGGCGCTGCGCTATGTGCGGACCCTGACCCAATCGCCCAATGCCTTGCGCGAACAAGACATTTTGGACATGCGTCAGGCCGGGTTTGATGATGGTGAAATTCTGGAATTGAACCAGGTCGCCGCCTATTTCTCCTATGCCAACCGCACGGTTTTGGGCCTTGGGGTAAAAATGGCCGGCGAAATGCTGGGCCTCTCCCCATCGGACGATAGTGACCCTGAAAACATGGTACATGAATAGGGTGCCCTTGCGGCGCGTTTATCATGCGCGTTGATCTTTTTGATTTTGACCTGCCTGAGGCGCGCATTGCCCTGCGCCCGGCCAGTCCGCGTGATGCCTCGCGTTTGTTGGAGGTTGCGCCGGGCCAGCCTTTGGCCGACCGCATGTTTACTGATCTGCCTGCATGTTTGCGCCCCGGTGATGTTCTGGTCCTTAACGATACCAAGGTTTTGCCTGCGGCTTTGGTGGGCAAGCGGCCCGCGCGCGAACATGGCGGCGGCGGGCCGGCGCATATCGAGGTGAATTTGCATAAACGGCTGGACGGGGCGCGCTGGCGCGCCTTTGTGCGTCCGGCCAAACGGTTGCGCGTTGGTGATGTGATTGCGTTTGGTGATGATAATGGGGCCTGTCTTGGTGGGGCGCTGGATGCGCGGGTTACGGATAAATCCCAAGACGGGGAAGTAACGCTGGCCTTTGATTTTTCCGGACCGGTGCTGGACGAGGCCATCGCGCGGGTCGGGCATATGCCCTTGCCGCCTTATATCGCTAAAAAGCGCGCCGTCGATGCGCGCGATGCGCACGATTACCAGACCATATTTGCCCGTGATGCGGGTTCGGTGGCGGCACCAACCGCCAGCCTGCATTTTAGCGATGCCATGTTTGCGGCGCTGGATAAACGCGGCGTGACGCGTGTGCACCTCACCTTGCATGTGGGGGCAGGGACGTTTTTGCCGGTCAAAACCGATGATACGGCGGGCCATAAAATGCACGCCGAGCATTACGAGGTCAGCGCAGAAGCCGCCGCCGCCCTGAACGCAGCGCGGGCGCAAGGCAGGCGCATTATCGCGGCCGGAACCACCGCTTTGCGCACCCTTGAAAGCATTGCCGATGAAGACGGCATTTTGCACGCCGGGCGCGGTGATACCGATATTTTCATAACGCCGGGGTATAAATTTCGCGTTGTGGATGGATTGTTGACCAATTTTCATCTGCCGCGCTCGACGCTTTTTATGCTGGTGTGCGCGCTGGCCGGGCATGATGAAATGCGCGCCGCCTATGTCCACGCCATTGCGCAGCAATACCGCTTTTATTCCTATGGTGATGCGTCTTTGCTGTGGCGTAAAGAGGGATAGTTTTCGCTTTCTCACCATTGCTTGAATGAATGTGATTGGCCTGGCAGGGAAAACGTGCCTATCAGAGGTCTGAAAACCATTTTATGGAGACTCTCGATGCGTATGTCCAAGGCGGCTCTTGTTATCGGCTCACTTTTTATTCTGGCTCTTTCTCCTGCGGCCTATGCCCGCAAAGACGAAATTTATACGGCGCGCGGGAATAATCTGGCCGTTGGCGGCTATGATGCGGTGAGTTATTTCGATGCGCACCAGCCACAAAAAGGCAGTGCGGATTATAGCACTGAGTATAAGGGCGCGACCTGGAATTTTGTCTCCAAGGCGCATTTACAAACCTTTTTGGCGGACCCGGAACATTATGCGCCGCAATATGGTGGCCACTGCGCCTGGGCGGCAGCGGCCGGAACCGCGG
Source organism: Robiginitomaculum sp. (assembly GCA_027080345.1). GTDB lineage: Bacteria > Pseudomonadota > Alphaproteobacteria > Caulobacterales > Maricaulaceae > Robiginitomaculum_B. Next base: position 13,089 of record JALWSB010000070.1, read on the forward strand.
CCAAGGGCGACCCCAAAAGCTGGAATATTGTGAATGACAAACTCTATCTCAATTATTCGCCGCGCATCCAAAAACGCTGGGAGAAAGATATCCCCGGCTTTATCCATGATGGGGATGCCAATTGGCCCGACGTGGTTTTGAGCGAGGATTAAGGCCTTTGCCAGTGCGTAAAGAGACCTGATGGTAAAACCCACCGTGTCATCCCGGACTTGATCCGGGATCCATTGTGACTCACTAAACTGGATCCCGGATCAAGTCCGGGATGACGCGCAGGGTCGCACGATAACGTAGTCTTCAAGGAGAAGACGTAAATCAAACCCAGCCCGTTGCCCGTTCGATCAGTGTATCGCAATCGACCTGGCCCGCAGTGGCGCCCCAGGTGTGCGAGGGGCTCATCAGGCGCAGGGTTATATAGGCGTCGCGCACCGGTCCTTGAGGCAGGGCATCGGCGCTGAACACAATGGCGGCGCGTTCAGCAAACAGGCGCGGATCGGCGTCTTTATTCTGCTCAAGCCAGTCAGTTAAGGGTTTCAAGGCTTCAATATCATTGCCAATGCGCTTTATGGCGCGCGCAAAGGCGGCGCACACGGTGTCATTGCCAAGGGCGCGCTGAATATCAAGGGCGATGACATTGCCCGAGCCTTCCCAAATGGCATTAAGCGGGGCGGCGCGGAACAGGCGTGGCATGCCGCTTTCCTCGACAAAGCCAACACCGCCAAAACATTCCATGGCTTCGTAAATAACCCCCGGCTGGCGTTTGCATATCCAGTATTTGGCAATCGGCGTCAGCACCCGCGACAAGGCCGCTTCGTCGGCGTTCTTGGCGGCGGCATCAAAGCTGGCACCAATGCGCATGGCCAGAGCCAAAGCGGCCTCGGATTCGAGCGCCAGATCGGCAATCACATGGCGCATTAAGGGTTGGTCGATGAGCTTTTTTTGAAAGGCGCGGCGCTGCGATACATGATGCGCGGCCATCACTACCGCTTTGCGCATGGCCCCGGCCGAGCCGGTAATACAGTCATAGCGGGTGTGGTGCGCCATGGTGATGATGGTGGCAATGCCGCGCCCCGGATCGCCGACCCGGCGCGCCCAGGCACCCCGGTATTCAATCTCTGACGAGGCGTTCGAGCGGTCGCCCATCTTGTCTTTCAGGCGCTGGATTTCCATGGCGTTGCGCCGGCCATCAGGCCGCCAGCGCGGCACCAAGAAGCAACTTAAGCCCTCGTCTTCATAGGCCAGCGTTAAAAATCCGTCGCACATGGGGGCCGAACAAAACCATTTATGCCCGGTAAGTTCCACCTCGTCGCCGCCAAGGGCATGGGCGCGGGTGGTGTTGGCGCGCAAATCCGACCCGCCCTGTTTTTCGGTCATCGCCATGCCAAATGTGGCGGCGGTTTTTTGTTCGGCGGGGATGACCCGTTTATCATAATCGGCGGCGGTGATGCGCGGCATCCACTCTTCATTGGTCCATTGATGCACCCGAAGAACCGACCCGACCGCATAGGTCATGGAGATCGGGCAGCACACCCCGCCATCGGCCCAACTCATCAGCGCCATTAATGCACCGTGGGTGATATGGCCGCCTTCGGGGTGGGTCCAGGCGCGGGATGACACGCCGTTTTTAAGGCCCAGCGCCATCAGCTCATGATAAGCGGGGTGAAACTCGACCTCGTCAATGCGCTGGCCATAGCGGTCAAAGGCGCGCAGTTTTGGCGGGTTTTCATCGGCTTGGCGACCCAGCTCGCGGGCACTCTCAGACCCGGCGGCCCGGCCAAAGGTATCCAGATGAGCGCTTTGCGCGGCGCGCACCTTCTGGCCAAACCCTTCTGTCAGATGGGTGAACGCCGCATCTGTGCTTTCTCGCAAAGCCGGGTCGGCAAACAGCGCCAGATCGCCAAGCGGCGCGGGCTGGTTGCTGACCTCGTGGGTGGCCAGTTCCGTGCGTGGATTATAGCGGCTCATAGCGACTTACCAGCCGCAAGTGCGGTCCTTGTTTTGCTCTTTTAAATAAGCCATTAGCGGCGCAAAATATTCAACAATTGCCGAGCCGTCGATTTGCCGCGTGCCGGTGAAGGCTTCCAGCGCATCGGGCCAGGGCTTGGACGCGCCCATTTCCAGCATGGCGTTAAAGCGTTTGCCCACTTCCTTATTGCCATAAATGGAACAACGGTGCAGCGGCCCGGTCCAACCGGCCTGTTCGCAGGCTGCTTTTTGGAACTGGAATTGCAAAATAAACGAGAGGAAATAACGCAAATACGGGGTGTTGCCCGGAATATGGTATTTTGCGCCGGGATCAAAAGCATCCGCCGGACGGTCCCCCGGCGGTACAATACCCTGATATTGTTTGCGCAAGGCCCACCAGGCGCTGGTGTAATCTTCTGGTTTGACTTCGCCTGAGAAAACCTCCCAGCGCCATTTGTCCATTAAAAGGCCAAAGGGCAAAAACGCCACCTTGTCCAGCGCCCGTTCCATAAGAAGGCCCACATCCTTGCTCGCATCGGGGATCTGGCTTTCATCCAAAAGTCCAAGTTGCACCAGATAACGCGGGGTGATGGAAAGCGCGATAAAGTCACCAATGGCTTCGTGAAAGCCGTCATTGGCCCCGGTCTGGTAAAGCACGGGCTGGGCTTTATAGGCTCGCTGATAATAGTTATGGCCCAGTTCATGGTGCACGGTCTGGAAGTCTTCGGCATTGACCTTGGTACACATCTTGATGCGGATATCATCCGCGCCATCAATATCCCAGGCCGAGGCATGGCACACCACGGTGCGGTCACGCGGCTTGGTAATCAAGGACCGTTTCCAGAAGGTATCAGGCAAAGGATCAAGGCCCAAAGAGGTGTAAAATCCTTCGCCGGTCTCAACCATCTTTTTGGGCGTATAGCCCGCTTCATTAAGAAGTTCGGTCAGATCATAATCGATACCGGCCCCTTCGGGTTTGACAAATTCGTAAACATTGCCCCAGGTCTGCGCCCACATATTACCCAGAATATCGGCGCGGATCGGCCCGTTTGCCGGTTGTACATCATCACCGTATTGGGCGTTGAGTTTGGCCCGCACATAACAATGCAACTGCTTGTAAAGCGGGGCAACTTGCGTCCATAAACGATCAACCTCTGCTGCCATGGCTTCAGGTTTCATGTCATAGCCAGACAGCCATAATTCACCGACATCCTTAAAGCCCAGCTCGCGCGCGCCCTCATTGGCAATCTCGACCATGCGGGCATATTTATCGTGCATTTGCGGGGCCGAGGCGGCGCGCCATTTCTCCCATATCTCGCGTAATTTTTTGGGATCGCGTTCGGTCCCCATCATCACTTCGAGATCATCCAGAGCCACTTTTTTACCGTCCAGCTCAATGGTGGCCGAGGAATAGGCGCTGTCCAGGAAAGTGGTGATATCGGATAGCTCTTTGGCTGCGCCGGGGGTCGAGGGGGCGGGCAGGGTCAGGCCAAGCTTGATCATTTTCATTTGCCGTGCCAGATCGCCGCTCAGCGGCAGGTCCTTGAACCTTTTGGTTTCATTGGCGTATTTGACGCCCATTTCAGTAGCCTCAGCGCCCACACGTGCGGCCAGCCAATTTGTGTCATGATTGATAAAATTGGCCTGCATCCAGAACACATGACTGGCGTATTCATTCATGTCCTTGAAATCGGCGCTGGCCTTGTCAATGAAAGCACTGGCGTCTTCCACGGTTGGCGCTTTGCTCTGTGTGTCCTTGCCTTTGACGGCTTCACCAGAGCAGGCGCTCAACAGAACCAGCGCGGAGGCGCTGAGCAATAATTTTTTCATGACATTTCCCCATTTTATTTTTAGCATCTTGGTGGGCGAAGTGTATCTTGCGCACGGGCCGCGTCAATGCTGCCAGCACTTATCATTGCCAGCGCTCATCTTGACGCCTGCGCCTGTGCAGCGCACAAGGCGCGAGCATTTGATGAGGAGTATGTTTGATGACCGTCAAGGTCCGTTTCGCCCCCAGCCCGACCGGGCAATTGCATGTTGGCAATATCCGTCCGGCACTGATTAACTGGTTGTTCGCCCGCAAAAGTGGCGGCCAATTCATGCTGCGCATTGATGATACCGATGTCGAACGCTCGACGGCAGCGTTTGAACAGGGCATTTTTGACGATATGAACTGGCTGGGCCTGACCCATGATGAAACCGCCAAGCAGTCGGCGCGGTTCGCGCGCTATGATGCGGTGGCGGCGGATTTGAAGGCGCGCGGTTTGCTTTATCCCTGTTATGAAACAGCGGAGGATCTGGACCGGCAACGCAAAATCCAACGCAGCCAAAACAGGACGCCGGTCTATAACCGCGCCGCTTTGGCCTTGTCAGACGACGAACGCGCACGCCTGGAGGCCGAGGGGCGTACCCCCCATTGGCGGTTTAAACTTTCCGGCGAGACAGTGCATTGGGATGATGTCATTCGCGGGGCGCAAAGCATTGATACAGCCTCGCTTTCCGATCCGATTTTGATTCGCGGCGATGGCAGTTACCTTTATACCCTGCCCAGCGTTATTGATGATGCGGACTTTGCCATTACGCACATTATTCGCGGCGAAGATCATGTGACCAATTCGGCGGCGCAGATCGAGATTTTTCGGGCTATCGGGGCCAAGGCTCCGGCCATGGGCCACCATCCTTTATTGGTCGGGGCCGATGGTGACAAACTGTCAAAACGGCTGGGCACCCTGTCTATTGCCGGTTTGCGCGACGAAATGGGGTTTGAACCCATGGCGATTTTATCATTATTGGCAAAAATAGGCACGTCTGACCCGGTCGAGGCGCGCCGGGATCTGGCGCAATTGGCCGATGAATTTGCCTTTGAAAAAATATCCCGCGCCCCGGCCCGTTTTGACCCGGCCGAACTGGAAACCCTGAATGGCAAGCTGTTGCATGAAACGCCATACGCAGCGGTCGCTACGCGCCTTGAGGCCATGGGTGTGCGCGGCGGATCGGCCCTTTGGGACGCGGTGCACGGCAATATCAAAATCCTTGCTGATATGGCGCATTGGGACGTGGTTGTGTTTGGCACAATCACCCCGGTGATTGCCGATGAGGACGCAGACTATATCAAGGCGGCGGCGGCGCTTTTGCCCGCAGGGCCGTTTGATGCCGACACCTGGCACAATTGGACGGCCGCACTGAAAGAAAAAACAGGCCGCAAGGGGCGTGGGCTGTTCCTGCCCTTGCGTCTGGCCCTGACCGGCCAAAAACACGGCCCCGACATGGGGGCGTTGCTGGCCCTGATGGATCGCGACACTGTGGTGAAGCGACTGGCGGGTAGGGCAAGCCCTTTCTCATGACGTTATTCCGGCTGGTCGGTAGTATACACGATTTCAACAGACAATATTGAGGCACGCCAGCGGGTGGCTGATCACTTGCGTCATAAGGCGATAGACTTACAACAGAATAAAATGAATGTGATCAGTCGCCGCCAGGATCAACTGTGTGGAATGTGGCTGAATTGCCAACCGCTGATGCAGTGGCAACGATGGCGCCGCCATTGCCCGAAACCACGGTGGTGCTGGCCGAAATGGTGGCCGAATTGGTCTGGTGATTGGTGGCGGTCACACCGCCGCCGCATGTGGTGCAGATATAGCCTGAAACCGCATTGCCAAAGGCGGCGGAGCTGACCACCACATCGGTAATGCCATTGGCACCGACGCCGCCAGCATTGCCACCGGCGAAATCGGCCGTGGCGGTCACCGTGCCATCATTAAACTGGGTGTTGTCGATCTGCAGGTCCGAACCAATGTTAGAGGCAATGGTGGAATTGGCCACCGCATAGGCCGAAGAGGCGTTCCAGCCCTCCCAATCGGTCAAGGTGAGGTCTGATTGCGCGGTTATGGTGGCGTTATTGTCCTGGGTGGATGTGACATCGGCAAAGCCAAAGGCGTTTTCAACGCTGTAATTGTTGCCGCTGGCCGTGGCGGTGGCAATTGAATCCTCACCATTGGCGCTGGTTATGCTGGCGGTGCTGCTCACGCTGGTCGCCGTATTGGTCTGGTTGGCGTCCACTGCCAGGGTGGTGTTCTCGCCGCCCATTTGCGCCGAATTGCCGACCGATGTTGCTGTTGCGGTGGCCGAATCGGCCAATAGAGGCCCGTCAATTGTCGCCGTTGCATCAATCGCGGCATCATTGGTTTGCCCGCCCCAGGCGCTGATCAGATCGCCGCCCCATGTTTCGTACGCCAGCGCATTGCCAACGGCGCTGGCCGACGATGTTGGATCAATCGCCCAATCGGTGATGTTGACATCTGATGTGGAAGCGATCGTTGTCCCGGCGGCGGTGCTTTGCGTCGATACGCCGTTAATTGTTCCGCAGCAGGTGGTGATGGTGGCGCTGTTGCCAAAAGTAGAAGCCAGTGAATCAAGCGAATTATTCGCCGAATTGACGGTTACAACCGATTGCGCCTGGCCTGACGCAGTCAGGGTTTGCTGGTTATCAACAACAAGATCACCGGTATCAACCAATACGGATACAGTATTGCCAAGGGCGGTTGAGGCGGCGGTGACATCCGTGACATCACCGACCACAACATTCAGACCGCTGGTAAACGGATTATTGTCAAGCTGGACGTTTTGAACGTTAGTTGTATCGCCCGCGAAGGCTATGCCGCAAAGATTTGTCGCGACGATCATGCCAACGAGAGGGGTTTTGGCGAGTCGTGCCATTGTTGGTCTCCTGATTGTCATAGGCCGGGGTGAAATTCCCGGTCAGACCTGTGCTGCCTAAAGGATCATCAAACGAGCACACTTCCGGTCCGCTGACGCCGTAAAGATTGGCGGTCATTTCGAGAACAGCGCGTTCGATAGAGGCGCGTACGGCAAGCTGTATAGGCTCCAGAGCGCGGGTGCCTGCGCTCACATCAATAATGTTCTGGTGGTTGAAGAAGGCAAAAATACCGGCACCGACTTCGCGGCCTATAATTTGTTTCTGGTAGGAAATAACATCAACAATTTCAAGCGACTTGGTGTTCACAAGACGCAGGTCAAGCCCGACATTCATAACGAAGACTTTGGCGTTAAAAAGCCCCTTGGGATCGGTAACATCGACATCACCACCAAAAGCATCAATGCCCGAAGAGGAGATATTATAATTCAGCTCTGTAATGCCGCCAACCAGATAAAAGTCCGAACCGGGAATAGAGCCGGCCTTGATTTTGCGATAATCGCTGGCGCTGCCATCGCGGATCAACTTGTTATTGGCGTATTTCAGTTCCAGTTCCGAAACCGACGTGTCATAACGCTCGACAAGGCGCGAGCCGGCCTTGGCAAAAGCGGAAATCGCCATCAAGGAAGCCCCTTGGGTGATTTTACGGCCGCCCTCGACCTCGACCTTGCCCGTATAATCCTGAATCCGGCCAACGGCGATACGCGGCGGGTTCAATTTGTTATTGCGCGCATATTGGCCCATGCAGATGAGGGCCGCCGAATAAGGCGTTGGGTTGGCGGTGCCCGTGGCATTGCCAATAGGCTTGGCATAAAGACCATCAGCACCGGAAAATGGTGATGTGCAGGCGCTAAGCCCCAAGGCACTGGCGGTTAACAGCGCCAGCATGCGGCGCCCCGGTTTTTGGTGCCACTTTGTGGATGTTTTACACTTACTCATCGAGCGACAAGTCCCCGTTTAATTCCTGATCTGGTTTGACTGGCGATGCGCCGGGCTGTGGCAGCGCCAGGCGAAAATCGCCGTCCTGCCGTAAGGTTTCGCCAGCCGCCCCCAACGTGCTGCTGCTGATATTGCCGTTTAGATTGACAGTTTGATTGCCATTATTGATTTGCGTCGAATCGACGATCACGGTGTTGAAGCTGCCAATGGTGACAACATTAAGCTGATTGCCCACGGCCCCGGCGCTGGCAAGTCCGCCCGTGCTTCCATTGCCGCCCAGGAAACCACCACTACTGACACCGGCGCCGGTAAAAAAACCACCGCCCAAGGAGCTTGAAAGCGTTGACGTATTGCCGGTTTGGATCAGGCCATTAATGATTGTCCGATTGCCATTGGCATCGCGGGTACCTGCCGAATAGGGCTGGTTGAAATCGTTATAGCTTTTGCCATACGGAATATTGAATTCCGCCGAAGAACTGGCCGCTTGCGCCTGTACCTGCGGGGCAAAAACCAGCGCCAGGGCAAAGCAGGAAATTCCGCCCAGAAGGGGGGCTGTAAGCGCGGGCCATCTATGCTTTATCTGTTTCATTTGACCTTCCTGAACCACAAGTATTGATATTGTGTTAGCTATATTTGTTTTTGTGATTTTTTTCATAAACGGGCGTAAGCGCGTTTGTGGCTCCCGCCATTGCCTCACGTGCGCAATCTCCATATGAATGAAGCTGTATTTTGGAAAAATGTGATGACGCCTTCGCCTTCTGAACCTTTTTTTGGCACTATCCCCAAACCCGTTTTGGGGCTGTGTGCGGTGATTACACTGATCAGCGCGGTTCAGATTCTGGCACCGGATAATGTGGCGGTATGGGTGACCGGGGCCGGGGCTGTGCAATTTGGCAGGCCGCAATTGCCGCAACCTCTGGGCGCGTTCGCGCCATTGTTTTTACATGTATTCTTGCATGGTGGCTGGTTTCACCTTGGCATGAATATGCTGGGCCTTTTGGCCTTTGGCTCTCCGGTGGCGCGCTGGCTTGATCAGGGTAAGCGCCGGGGCCGGGGAATGGTATCGTTTTTTGTGCTGTTTTTTGCGGCCGCTCTTGGCGGGGCGCTGGCTGAGAGCGGTGTTTTATTGGTCAGCGGGGCGCAAAGCGCGGTTTTGCTGGGGGCGTCAGGCGGATTGATGGGCTTGATTGGTGTTTTGGTGCGGCTCGACTATGGCCGCCGCATTGATCTGGCACCGATATTATCCAGGCCGGTTCTGATAGGCCTTGTGCCCTGGGTGGGTCTAAATCTTGTCCTTGCGGTTTTTGGTGCGCCGGGCATGGGCGGTAATATTGCCTGGGCGGCGCATATTGGCGGGTTGTTAACGGGCCTTGTGCTGGCCGGGTTTATAAGTCCGAAAAATTAAAGGGATGAGGCGATGAAAATATTCATAACCGGGGCGTCGGGTTTTGTTGGCGGCGCGGCGGCGCGTTATTTCAAAGATCAAGGCCATGAGATTATCGCCATGTCGCGCTCTGAAACAGCGGACCAGACGATCAAGGCGCTTGGCGCGACACCGGTGCGCTGTGCCCTGGGCGCAGTTGGCGTTAAGCATTTGGAGGGCATGGACGTTATCATCCACGCGGCGGCCAAGGTCGAACAATGGGGAGCCTGGCCGGATTTTTGGCGTATTAATGTACACGGCACGCGCCAGCTTGTTGATGCGGCCAAAAAGGCCGGTGTCCCGACCTTTATCCATATTGGCACCGAAGCAGCGGTTTTTCACGGTCAGGATATGCGCAATATTGATGAGACCGAGCCCTTGGCGTTCAAATCGCCTTATCCCTATTCACGCACCAAGGCTTATGCGGAAAAAACCGTGCTGGAGGCCAGCGATGCGGATTTTCGTGCCTTGTGCGTCCGCCCGCGGATGATTTGGGGGCCGGACGACAAGACCATATTGCCGATTGTCCTTGAGATGATCAAAACGGGCCGTTTTATGTGGATCGATGGCGGGCGGGCGCTGACCAGCACCACTCATATTACCAATCTTGTGCATGGGATTGATCTGGCCATTAAGGATGGCCGCGGTGGTGAAGCCTATTTCATTACCGATGAGGGCACGCGGTCTTTGCGTACCTTTATCACCGCCCTGACGCAAACGGCTGGTGTGACGCCGCCTGATAAAGCCATTCCGGGTTGGCTGGCCGGGGCGCTGGCTTATACGTTCGAAACCATCTGGCGGCTGGCGGGGTTGCGTTCACACCCGCCATTGATCCGTATTGCCGCCGACATGATGCGCCGCGAGGGCACCATTAATATCGGTAAAGCACAGCGTGAACTGGGCTATACCCCGGTCATCAGTTTTGAAGGCGGGTTGGCGGCGCTCAAAACCGCCTGATTCTGCCGCACTTTGTGTTCAGGTTTGAGAAAACGTGCAATTTGTGCGATAATTCCCGTCTTGAGAGAAAAAATCAGGAGGGACGCATGAACGCCGAAGCCATATTGAATGAAAAAGGCAATGAAGTGATCACCATAGAAGAATCGGCAACGATTCGCGATGCGGCCTGTACATTGGACCAGCGGCGAATCGGGGCCACGGTGGTTGTTGACGGCAAAGGTAAGGTATGCGGCGTCCTGTCCGAGCGCGACATTACCCGCCAGGTGGCACGCGAAGGCGCTTCGGCGCTTGATTCGCAAGTCAGTACTTGCATGTCGAGCAATGTCATCACCGCCAAACGCGCCGATACGGTTGATGAACTTTTGTCATGCATGACCAACCGCCGTATCCGGCACTTGCCGGTGATGGAGGCGGGCACGCTGGTTGGGGTGATCTCCATAGGTGATGTGGTAAAGCGCAAAATCGCCGAAACAGAAGCTGAAGCCGACGCCATGAAAGCCTATATCGCCGCCGGGTGAGGCCCTTCGAGGCGCCCTGCGGTCGCACTTCAGGGCGAGGTAGTGTAAGGTGAGGGGTCTGAATTTGAACAAAAGCCTTCATGTACGAGGGATTGCGAAGCAATCGTCTTGAAGCATGGAGTGACACAGATGTGTTTGTTAACAGGCAGCGCATATAAATGCGGTAGGAAAATCCATGTAAAACAGGGTTTTTGAAAAAAATCTGCAATAAGGTGTGGTTTGGCGCATTTTAGGGGTTGCGCTATTATGAAAAGAAGTTAAAACCCATTTCTCCGGTCGGGCGGCGGCCGGTTTTTTTATGTGGCGCAGTTGATGCCTTGCAAAAAGAAGCCAGCCGTTTATAATCCCGGCCTTGCTATTTTTTCGGATTGTTTCGCGTTAAGCCTTCATAAAGGCGGCTTGCGGCGGGACTTTTCGGCTCTGATAACGTGCTGACATCGGGGCTGAAATTAATCTGAAAAATGTGTTTGACAGCGCATTTGAGTGGGCCTATACAGCGCGCTCTTCGCCGAAAGGGCCTCCCGTAACACGGGGGTTTGGACGGTAGAAAGACGGGGTTTTCCCCGGCTTTCGGCTCTTTGACATTGTGAGGAATAGGAAAGAGAAACGCAGGCGGCGGCGCCTTGGCGGCACCCTTTACCGGGTGCAATTGAGATGCCGACAATGGCGTTTCTTGTGACGAAATCGCTTGTCTTTTTACTGGCTTTTGCTGGTGGGAAGATAAAGTGGTAACCCGAAACAATTTAGAAATGCTTTGCGATTTCCAACGGTTAGACGTTGGAATATTGATGTCGGATCAAATCAATTTGAGAGTTTGATCCTGGCTCAGAACGAACGCTGGCGGCAGGCTTAACACATGCAAGTCGAACGCCCTTCTTCGGAAGGGAGTGGCAGACGGGTGAGTAACGCGTGGGAACCTACCCTATAGTACGGAATAATCCATGGAAACGTGGCCTAATACCGTATACGCCCTTAGGGGGAAAGATTTATCGCTATAGGATGGGCCCGCGTCAGATTAGCTAGTTGGTGAGGTAAAGGCTCACCAAGGCGACGATCTGTAGCTGGTCTGAGAGGATGATCAGCCACACTGGGACTGAGACACGGCCCAGACTCCTACGGGAGGCAGCAGTGGGGAATCTTGGACAATG
>JALWSB010000071.1 GCA_027080345.1 Robiginitomaculum sp.
CTGGCGCGCAAATACCGCCCGCAACGCTTTGAGGATCTGATCGGGCAAGACCCGATGGTGCGCACCCTCTCCAATGCCTTTGATGCCGGGCGCGTGGCCCATGCCTTTATGCTGACCGGGGTGCGCGGGGTGGGCAAAACCACCACCGCGCGGCTGCTGGCGCGGGCCTTGAATTACAAAAGCGAAACCGTTGACAAGCCGTGCATCACGCTTGACCCGCCGGGTGAGCATTGCGCCGCCATTGCCGCCTCGCGCCATGTTGATGTGCTGGAAATGGATGCCGCATCGCACACCGGCGTCAATGATATTCGCGACATCCTCGAAGGGGTGCGTTATGCGCCGGTTTCGGCGCGCTATAAGGTTTATATTATTGACGAAGTGCATATGCTCTCCAAAGGCGCGTTCAATGCGCTTTTAAAAACTTTGGAAGAGCCGCCGCCCCACGCCAAATTTATTTTTGCCACCACGGAAATCAGAAAAGTGCCGGTGACGGTGCTGTCGCGCTGCCAGCGCTTTGATCTGGCGCGCATTGGCCGTGATGCGCTGATTGCGCATTTGCAGGGGGTTTGCGAAAAAGAAGGGGCCAGTATTGCCGCCGATGGATTGGCGTTGATTGCCCGCGCCGCCGAAGGCTCGGTGCGCGATGCTTTGTCCATTCTTGATCAGGCATTGGTACAGTCCGGCGCGGGCGACCAAAGCGCCGAAGATATTCGGGCCATGCTGGGGCTGGCCGATCGCAGCCGGGTGCTGGAGCTTTTCGCCCTGACTATTAAAGGCGAAGCGGCAAAAACTATTGATGAATTACGCGCCCAGTATGAGGCCGGGGCTGATCCTTTGATTATCCTGCGCGATATTCTCGATCACTGTCACCAGTTGACGCGCTATAAGGCGCTGGCCGATGAAGCGGTGCTTGCGGATTACGGCGAAGATGCAGACGTTATGAAAGCCTTGGTAAAGGAACAATCCTTGGGCCAGCTTTCGCGGGTTTGGCAATTGCTCCTCAAGGCGCTGGACGAGGCGCGCCGCGCCCCCGATGCGCTGGCGGCGGTGGAAATGGCGCTGGTGCGCCTGTGCGTGGCCATCACTTTGCCCGGCCCGGAAGAGGCGGCGGCTTTACTTGCGGCAAAAGAGGGCGCTGCATCTACTGATGCGCAACACTCTGGCCCGGCACCGGAAGTAAAGGGTGGGCAAAATCCGGGCGGCGGGCCAGCGGGGCTTCATGCCATCGCCACCAATCCGCAATATGAGCCTCAGACCTACGCACCACATAAAGACCCGCGTCCGGCGGTAGTGCTGGACAATCTTCACGCTGTCGCTGATTTTCTGGTACATAAGCGCGAATTGACCCTTGCCGCCGATGTGCGCCGCTTTGTGCATCTGGTCAGTTACCGACAAGGCTCTATCGTTTTTATGCCAGGCAGCGGCGCGCCGCACGATCTGGCCACCCGACTGTCCAAAACGTTAAGCGAGCTGACCAATATGGCCTGGCTGGTCAGCGTTGAGGCCGGGGCGCAAGGCGCGCCGTCTTTGGCCAGCCAGCAATCAGATCAGCGGGCGCAATCACGCAATGCCCTGGACCAGCATCCAGGTGTTCTGGCGGTCAAAAAAGCATTTGCCGGGGCCAAAATAGTCAAAGTGCGCAAAAAACCATCTCAAAACGGAGATCCCACATGAAAGATCTGGCCGGGCTGATGCAACAGGCCCAGGAAATGCAGGCCAAAATAAAGGCGGCGCAGGATGCGCTGGCGCAAATGGAAATTACCGGCGAGGCCGGGGGTGGCATGGTCAGCGTCACCTTGAATGGCAAGGGCGAAGCGCGCAATGTGCATCTCGATCCGGCGCTTTTGGATAAAGCAGATGATGCGGCCAATGCGGCGGTATTGCTGGAAGATTTGGTCCTTGCCGCGATCAATGATGCGCGGCGCAAGGTTGATGCCCAGGCTAAAGAGCAAATGGCGCAAATGGCTGGTCCGCTGGCCGGCATGATGCCCGATGGATTTAAACTTTAGGACATACACGCCAGGCGCTTGCGGCGCGGGCGTGCGGGCATTAGAAGACTAGTCAATCTGATTTTTGAAAAGGGAGTAACCGGATGGCCGGACACTCAAAATGGGCAAATATCCAGCACCGCAAAGGGCGTCAGGACAAGGCGCGCTCAAAGCTGTTTTCAAAACTTTCCAAGGAAATTGCCATTGCCGCCAAAATGGGCGGCCCGGATGTTGATGCCAATCCACGCCTGCGGCTGGCCGTTGCCAATGCCAAATCGCAATCAGTGCCAAAAGACAATATCCAGCGCGCCATCGACAAGGCCACCGGCGGTGATGGGGCCGATTATGACGAAATTCGTTATGAAGGCTTTGGCCCGGCGGGTATTGGCATTATTGTCGAAGTTTCAACCGACAACAAAAACCGCGCCGCCGCCGATGTGCGTAGTGCGTTTGCCAAAAACGGCGGTAATCTGGGCGAAACCGGCTCGGTCGCCTTTATGTTCGACCATGTTGGTGAAGTGCAATATGGCGCTGATGTCGCCGATGAAGAGGCGATGCTGGAAGCAGCCATCGAGGCCGGCGCCGAAGATGTGGTGAGCGATGAAGAAACCCACATAATCTATTGCGCCCGCGAAGATTTAAACGAGGTCGCCAAGGCAATGGAAACCGTTTTCGGGGAACCAAAGTCTGCCAATATCATCTGGAAACCACAAAACATTATCGAAGTGGGCGCAGACAAGGCACCGACATTGCTCAAGCTGCTTGATGCTTTGGAAGATTCGGACGATGTGCAAAATGTCTATGCCAATTTCGACATCCCCGAAGAGGTAATGGAAAGTCTGGATTGATCCAGAGCCTTTATCAAACTTGCGTGAAGGCCCCATAAAGGGGTATTCGCGCGCTCGGATTTGCCGTAAGTTTGGCTGATGATCCGTCTTCTCCTCCTGCTCGCTTTTTTTGCCCTGGCGTCGTGCGTGAGTGTTCCGGACACGGACTTAAGTACCGCAAAGGGCGGGGCCTACCGGCTTGACCCGGACCATGCCAGCCTGATCTGGCGGGTTGGTCATGCCAAGGGCCTGTCGCGCTTTACCGGCCGCTTTGACGGGCTTCAGGCCAGCCTTGATTTTAACCCGCAAGACCCGGCGCACAGCGCGCTTGATGTGCGCATAACCGCCGCGTCCGTCAATACCGGGGTGGGGGCCGCCTTTGATGAAAAGATTGCCAATACGGTGTTTGACGCCAAAACCCACCCGCAGATTCATTTCCAATCGACCGGCATTACGGTGACGGAAAATCAAACGGGCACGGTTACCGGCGCGCTTTCCTTTCGCGGCATCTCCCGACCGGTGACATTGAATGTGCATTTTAACGGCAGTGCCTTTGATCCTTTGCGCGGGGCGCAGGTGCTGGGCTTTTCCGCGCACGGGCGTTTTAACCGCTCCGACTTTGGTGCCAATGCCTGGTCGGCCTTTGGTGTTGGTGACGAAGTTGAGATCGAAATCGAAGCAGAATTCTTGAAAAACTGAACCCCTTTTAATCCAAGGAGAGTATTATGAAGCATCTGATTATGGCCTTGATTGGCGCGCTGGTTCTGGGCGGTGCCGCGCCGGCCGAGACCGCAAAAATAGACCTTGAGGGCATGCCCAGCGGGCATTATCAGATGGACAAACGTCATGCCAGCATAGTCTGGCGGGTTAGCCATTTTGGCCTGTCGCATTATCCGGCGCGTTTTACCCGCTTCGATGTGGATCTGAATTTCGATGCGAAAAACCCGCAAAACAGCACCCTGGCCGTCAGCATTGATCCGATGTCAATCCACACGGAATTTCCCGCCCCGGAAGAAGAAGATTTTGATGCGGTTCTGGGCAGTGATGAAAAATGGTTCAATGGCGGCACGTTTAAAACCATTACGTTTAAGTCCACCTCTATCACCCTTACCGGCCCCAATAAAGGCACGGTGACGGGTGATCTGACCTTGCTGGGGGTGACCAAACCAGTGACACTGGATGTCACATTGAACGGGGTTTATAAAAGCCATCCGATGGCCGGTGTCCCGGCTTTGGGGTTTTCGGCCCGGACTACGGTCAAACGCTCTGATTTTGGCATGAGCACATTTGTGCCTTATGTTGGTGATGATGTCGACGTTATAATCGAAGCAGAATTTCGCAAAGACGAGGAATAAGGCACACCATGCAAACCCAGGAACGCTATAACCGGCTGGCGATTATTCTGCACTGGTTGATCGCCATATTGATAATATCCCTGATCCCGGTCGGCCTTTTTATGGATGACGCGCCCAAGGTGATCAAGGTAACGGTCTACCAGATGCATAAAAGCTTTGGTCTGATGGTCCTGTTTTTGTCATTTGCGCGGCTTGGCTTGCGTCTTCTTAACCCGCCGCCGCCTTTGCCGGATAGTATGAAAACATGGGAAAAAGCGGCCAGCCATAGCGTTCATGGCCTGTTTTATATTTTGATTATCGCCATGCCTTTAAGCGGCTGGATGATGGTCTCCAGTTCGCCCAAGAGCGTGCCGACACAGTTTTTAATGCTGTTTAACTGGCCGCATATCTGGTTTCTCGCGTCCATGGCGATGGAACAGAAAAAAGCCATTGTCGGCAGTTTCCACGAAGCGCACGAATTGATGGGGTATGGCCTTATTGCGCTTTTGGTTTTGCATGTGGGGGCGGCGCTGAAACATCAATATATACAAAAGGACAATGAAATGGCGCGGATGCTGCCCTCTCTTGGTGGCACCACGCCGCCAAGCCGCAAAACGCGCGGCGGAGCTTTGGTTATTGGCGGGGCTCTTCTTGCTTTTGTGTTGATCGCGTATTTCGGGGCGCGCACCAGTGCGGCCCGTCCGGCGTTGCTTACCGCGCCCACCCAAATGAGTGGCAATTGGCAGGTGGATAAACAAAAGAGCGATCTCAGCTTTACCTTCACCCATGTAAGGCGGCAAGTGACAGGACATTTCAAGGCCTGGGATGCGGCCATTTCGTTTGATCCACAGAACCTTTCTGCGGCGCATATTCTGGCGCGAATTGATCTGGCCTCGGCCAAGACCGGCGAAGCGACATATGACACGCCGCTGCCGCAAGCAGACTGGTTTGATGTGGACCACAACCGTATGGCGGTTTTTGAAAGCAAGGATGTGCAAGAAAACGGGCCGCACACGTATAACGCCAATGGCACGCTTTCTTTGCGCGGCGTTTCTGCGCCCGCCACCTTGGTTTTTACATTAACTATTGATGGCGACACGGCCAGCGCCAGCGGCGGCTTGATGCTCGACCGGCTGACCTTTGGTATTGGTAAAAACGCCGATGCCAAGGCCGAATACGTCAAAAATCCGGTCAAGGTTATTGTGCAGATTGCAGCCACCCGCACCGGGAACGGTTGAACCTTGCCTGCGCCCCCGCTCTAATGGGCTTATGAATAAAGAGCGTACATCGACGCTGGACGCCGCCCTTTTGGCTTTACGCGCCGCCAAACTGGTCATCCTGCCGACCGAGACGGTTTATGGTCTGGTGGCGGATGCGGCCAGTACAGAAGCGGTGGCGCAGATTTATGCGCTCAAGCAAAGGCCGGCAAACAAGCCTTTGAGCCTTCTGGTCTCTGACCTTGCCATGGCGCAAACTTATGGCCTCTTTAATGCGCGCTCCATGGCGCTGGCACGGGCTTACTGGCCGGGGCCATTGACCCTTGTTGTGCCGGTAAAGCCCGGCGCGCCAATTGCCCCGGCGCTTCTTGCCGGGGGGAACAGCATTGGTTTGCGGGTGCCGGCGCAAGCGCAGACGTGCGATTTAATTGCCCGCTTCGGAGCGGCTTTGGCGGCCCCGTCAGCCAACAAAAGCGGCCAGCCGCCGCCCATCTCCACAGCGCAGATTGACAAGGATATCAGCGCCAGCGCCGCCCACATTGTTGACGGCGGTCCGTGCCATGAGGCGCGCGGCTCTACAGTGCTTGATCTGACCGGCACAGAACCACTTGTTTTGCGCGCCGGTCGCGTGTCTGATACCACTGGCGCTGGTTGGAAAAAACAATGATAAAGCACGCCCATATCGAGGCTTTGAAAACCATGCTTGGCCCCAAGGGCTGGTATGAGGATGCGCAGGACACCGCGCCGTTTTTGCATGAATGGCGCGACCGCTGGGTTGGGCAGACGCCGCTTGTCATCATGCCCGAATCCGCCGCACAAACGGAAAAAATCATCCAATATTGCGCCGCGCATACTATCGGCATCACACCGCAAGGGGGCAATACGGGGCTGGTCGGCGGGCAAATTCCCATGGGCGAGATTTTACTGTCCACCCGGCGCATGAACGCCATACGGGCGATTGATGAAGGCAATGCCAGCCTGATTGCCGAGGCCGGGGCCACCCTGGCCGCCGTGCGCGCCGCCGCAGATGAGGCCGGGTTTTTGTTTCCGCTTTCCCTGGCCAGTGAAGGTTCGGCCACTATTGGCGGGATTTTATCGACCAATGCCGGGGGTATGGAGGTCGTACGCTATGGCAATGCCCGCGCCTTGTGCCTGGGGCTGGAGGCGGTCAATGCGCAAGGACAGGTTTGGGATGGCTTGTCGGCTTTGCGTAAAGACAATAGAGGCTATGATCTAAAACAGCTTTTTATTGGCGGCGAGGGTACGCTGGGGGTGATTACGGCGGCCAGCTTGAAACTTTTTGCCAAACCAGCGGCGCGCGAAACCGCCTGGTGCGCACTGCCCTCGCCGCACGCAGCGATAACGCTGTTAGAATTTATGACGCAAAAATGCGGCGATGCGGTCAGCACGTTTGAACTGGTACCGCAAATCGGCATTGACTGTGCGCTGCGTAATATACCGGGCAATCGTGCGCCGCTGGCGGGCCCATCGCCCTGGCACGTTCTTATGGAGCTGAGCTTTGCCCAGGCATCCGGCGGGCGGCAGGTTATGGAAAGTGCGCTTGGCAAGGCCTTGGAAGACGGGCTGATCAGCGATGCCGCATTGGCCCAATCACAAACCCAAAGAGAGAGCTTCTTTCGCTTGCGCGAATCGCTTTCTGCGGCGCAAAAAGGTGAGGGTGTTTCCATCAAACACGATATCGCCGTCCCGATCAGCGCCATTGACAATTTTATAGAGGAAGCTTCTGCGGCAGTACAAAAAATAGTACCGGGATGCCGGGTATTTGCCTTTGGTCATATTGGTGATGGCAATGTGCATTTTAATGTCCTGTCACCCAAGGGGGCTGAGCTTAACGCTTTTAAAGAGCGCGCCGACGCCATCACAGAGGCCGTTTTTGAGTGTGTACTGGATTTACGCGGCTCGTTTTCGGCCGAGCACGGCATTGGCGTGGCGAGAATTGATGCCTTGCAAAAATATAAAACTGCGCCCGAAATTGCCATGATGCGGGCGGTAAAATCAGCGCTCGATCCGGTGGGCATTATGAACCCGCGGGTGATGCTTTGACTTTTTTTGGCGCGGCACTAGAGTCAATCTTATAACCTTTCTAAAGAGGACACTATGCTCACCGTCATTTCCCCGGCAAAAAAACTTGCCGCCCGGCCCCTGCCTTCGGGGTTGAAAGCCACCCGCCCGGAATGCCTGGACGATGCGCGCATTTTGGGCGCGGCAACCAAAACACTCAGCCGCGCGCATATCAAGCAAATGATGAAGCTGTCGGACCAATTGGCGGAACTGACCTATGAGCGCTTTGCCGCTCTGGATTTTGACAATCCTGATCTGGGCAGCCCAGCGGTTTTGACCTTTGCCGGTGATGTCTATCGGGGGCTGGATGCGCAAAGTTTAAGCGCTGATGATATGGCATTTGCGCAAAGCCATTTACGCATTCTTTCGGGACTTTACGGGGTGTTGCGGCCACTGGATATGATGCAGCCCTACCGGCTGGAAATGGGGCGCAAACTACATACACCGCGCGGCGAGGATCTTTATGATTTTTGGGGCCCGCGCATTGCCAAGGCACTGGCCCGCCAGCTTGCCAAAACAACAACCCCGGTGCTTCTTAATCTGGCCTCGAACGAATATTTCAAAAGCGTCGACAAGACGGCCCTGAACGCCACCATTATCAGCCCGGTTTTCAAGGAAATCAAAGACGGGCAGGCGCGCACATTGGCGGTTTTTGCTAAACCGGCGCGCGGCTTAATGGCCCGGTGGATTATCCAAAACAGGGTTGATGAACCAGAGGCCTTGAAAGATTTTACCCTTGGCGGCTATGCTTATGATGCGGCCGGGTCCACGCCGGAGCGACCTCTTTTTACCCGCCCGCAACCGATGAAAAAAGCCGCCTGAGCCGATGAACAAACCTCTTTTGGGAAAAGCGGCCCTGATCACCGGCTCGACCAGCGGCATTGGGCTGGCGCTGGCCCATGTGCTGGCCAAGGCCGGGGCCAATATCATGTTGAACGGTTTTGGCGACGCAGATGATATCGCCGCCATGGTTGCAAAAATTGAAGGCGAATATGGTGTTACGGCGCGTTATGGCGCCGCTGATATGACGCGGCCGGGTGAGATTGCCGCGCTGGTTGGTGCCACCCACGCGGCCTTTGGCCGTCTTGATATCGCCATCCCCAATGCGGGTATCCAGCACGTCTCGCCGGTTGAGGATTTTCCGGTGGACAAATGGGATGCCATTTTGGCGATTAATCTCAGTTCTGCTTTTCATGTTATTCGCGCCGCTTTGCCGTTAATGAAGGCGGCGGGGTTTGGGCGTATTGTTAATATGGCCTCGGCCCATGCGCTGGTCGCATCGCCCTATAAAGCGGCCTATGTGGCGGCCAAACATGGCCTGGCGGGCCTGACCAAAACGGTGGCGTTGGAGGTGGCGCAAAGCGGTATCACCTGTAATGCCATTTGCCCGGGCTATGTCAAAACCCCGCTTGTGGAAAATCAGATTACCGACACCGCGCGCGCCCGCGGCATTAGCGAGAAGGCGGTGGTCACGGACGTTATACTGGCCGCCCAGCCAACGAAAAAATTCGTTACCTATGACCAGCTTGGTGGCCTGTTATTATATCTTGTTTCCGACGCCGGGGCGTCGGTTAATGGCGCGCTTTTGAGCGTTGACGGGGGCTGGACGGCGCAATAATTATTCCATGCGAAACTTCGCCTTTGGTTTGAACGCGTGAAAGACAAACGCGAAGGTGACGTCATACGGCGTATCGTGCCAGGTGCCGTCTGCGCCGCGTTTTTGCACCACAACGCTGGGGATGGCCTGGCCGTTTTTAATGCGCGATTTATCAAGCGCCGAGGCGTGTTCGCCAGAAAAGCTGATGCGCAAATCACCCTCTTCAAAGGTCTTTTTCTCAGCGATCAGGGGGAATGAATAGGCCGTATCATCGACCACAATAACGCGCATCATCGGCGGCACGTTTTTGGGCAGATCACCGCGATAAAGAAACGGCTTTTTGGCGCTGTCATAACTGGCATAGGGGTTTTTGCCATAAGAGCGCATTTTGGGATTGTTGGGCACCAGAATTTCGGCCTTTGGAAAGCGGGCTTTGAAACTATCGAAAGATTCCAGCCGCGCCGGTATTTTCTTTAATTGCGTTTTATTGAACTTGCCGACAATACCGGTACCGGTAAACTGCTGCCACCAGGTTTCGCTGCCCCGGTCATACATAATCATGTTTGAATTGCGCAACATGCCCGATGTGCCAAAGGTTGTGGCCCCCTTCATGCCTTTGAAACGCCGGTCAAAAACAATGGCGGAATTGCACAAGGGGCAATAGGTGACAATCACCGGCACGCCGCCAATTTCGTCATTGACAATTTCGTGCCAGGTCAAAATGCGCAAAGGGTAAGCGCGCGCGACACCATTGACCTCAAGGGCGATGACCGGCTCATTGCCCGGCAGGTCCGACGTGCCGACCGGAATAAATTTGGGGTTGTCGATGGAGGGGATGCCGTCCTTGGGTGGCCCGCCACTCATAATGGTTGATAGATCAACACTGCTGCGCGACAAATCGGTTTTCGGCCAACCTGGCGTGGTTTGTTTTCCCGCCCCTTGCGCCGGCAGGCAAATCAACAAGGCCATAAACAGGCCAGTAGCCAGTGCGAAGATAACATAACGCATTTTCAAACCCTTTTACGTTTGCACAGAGGCTTTATTAGAGCAGAAATGCAGATCACCCGCTATTCACCTTTACGCGAGGTGGTTTGGTCCCTATATTAAGGGGGTTGCTGCGGGGCAATAGATTTGGAGGTGTGCGATGGAATTCGCGCTTATTCCCCTATTGCTCTATTTTATGCCTTGGCTGATTGCGCTTATTCGTGGCCATCATAATGCCGGTGCCATTTTTCTTCTTAACTTTCTTCTGGGCTGGACCTTTATTGGCTGGCTGGTGGCGTTTGTCTGGGCTTTCACCAATGTGCGGACCGTTTATATTTATAGATAGGGTGGGGCATGGTCCGGGTTTTGATGCGCATTATGGCCGTGACGATGCTGGCGGGCAGTCTGGCCTTTCCTGCTTTTGCCGCACCACCCCCAAAAACAGTTTTACGACCGCCCAATACCGCCCGAACCCTTGAACAATTGGCCGAGACCCTTGGGTCAATGCATTATTTAACCATGGTGTGCGATGGGCGACAAAGCCAGTATTGGCGCCAACGCATGGTGGAATTATTAAAGCTGGAAAACCCGGACCCCTGGTTGATGGACCGCCTGACGGCGGCCTTTAATTATGGCTATCGCACCCAGCGGGCCTATTATCCCGTCTGCAACCCCCAGGTTGAGGCGCAAAAAGAAAGAAAAAGCCGCCAGGGGCATTTTTTATCATCCGCGTTAGCAGATCCTTATCTTCATTGATGTAGCCTGTCTTCATAGAGGCGAAAAATCGCCCGAAATGGTGAGTGAGAAGAACAGGGGAAGGCTCTTATGGGCACGATCAGTGACGGCGCGGGTGCGCTTGGGGAAAACGAACAAAAAGATCAGGCTTTATCGTTAATCCAGAATGCCTGGGACATGGCGCTGGTGCGCGGCTGTGCGCCGGAACAAATTGCCACATCAGCAATATTCGCCGCTTTTGCCGATCTTATTGATATTTATGGCGAGGATATTGTGGCGCAAATGGCCACAGGCCTGCCGACACGGGTGCGGCGCGGCGAATTTTCCATGCGTGAAGGCGACGTTAACTAAATTTGCAGGATGGGGGGACGTAAACGGCCCGGATGCGTGCGCATCCAGGTCGTTATGCCTTTACGAAACAAACGCCGGTTTAACCGGCGCTGTCCTCATTTCCGGTTTGCACTTTGACGTGGCACTGGCTTTCAATGTCGCCGGCCAGGGCCTGGAATTTCTCGCCAATACCTTGCGCCTCTTCCATTGTGCCCCCGGCGGCGGCAACCTTTGCCGCGCGCTCTTCATCGCTGGTGCTGGTCGCCAGCGCATGCAACATCTTGTAATCATGGTCGCCCATACGGGTTTTTACCAAATCAATGGTGCAGGTGCAGTCTTGCGCGCTATTGGCGCTATCCTTCATGCACATGGCATGCAAATCTTCATCAGCCGAGGCCAATGCGTTCCCGGCAATCGCCAGGGCAGCAATAAATGATGACGTAATAATAATCTTTTTCATAGTGTTCTCCTGTCAGGATTAACCTGCCCCTTTTGCCTGTTTAGCCGGTTTTGCCCGCCGCGCAAAGCGTTTCTTCAAAACCGATGGGGGCGCCGCGCCCCGATGTGACCAATTCATCATCGCGCATGACAATTTGCCCGCGCACAATGGTGCTGATCGGCCAGCCGGTAACGGTGCGCCCGGCATACGGCGTCCAGCCAGATTTTGAGGCGCTTTGCGCGTCGCTAATCGTGTGTTTGGCCCGCATGTCGACAATGGTGATATCCGCATCATAGCCGACCGCCAGCCGTCCTTTTGTGGCCAGACCAAATACCCGTTTTGGCCCTTCCGATGTCAGATCAACAAAGCGCTGCAGGCTAAGGCGACCTTTGTTGACGTGGTCCAGCATGATCGGCACCAGGGTTTGCACGCCGGGCATGCCCGATGGCGAGGCGGGGTAAGGCTTTTCTTTTTCCGCCAATGTGTGCGGCGCGTGGTCCGTGCCGATCACATCAACAAGGCCGGTTTGCAGCGCCGTCCAAAGACCGGTGCGGTGATTATTGCCACGCACCGGCGGGTTCATTTGCGCCCGCGTGCCCATTTCCTCGTAACATTGCGGGGCCGTTAACGTCAGATGCTGCGGTGTCACCTCTATGGTTGCGATGTCTTTATGATCGCGCAAAAACGCCATTTCATCGGCGGTGGAAACGTGCAGGACATGCACCCTTTTGCCGTAATGTCTGGCCAAAGCGATCAATCTTTTTGTCGCCATCAAAGCCGCTTTTGCATCGCGTACATCCGGGTGTGACGCGGGGTCACCGGCACGGGCCAGAGATTTGCGGGTATTCAGGCGCTCTTCGTCCTCGCAATGAAAAGCGGCGCGGCGGTTGATAACCGATAAAACCTTCGACAACCCCGCATCATCAGCCACCAAAAGTGAGCCGGTCGAGGCGCCCATAAACACCTTGATCCCGGCGCAGCCAGGCGTGCGTTCAAGCTCAGGCAAAAGGGCGCTGTTTTCATTGGTCGCCCCGGCGTAAAACGCATAATCGCAATGCATGCGCCCGGCCGCCAGATCCAGTTTTTCTTGCAAAGCGGCGGGGCTCGAGGTGGTCGGGTTGGTGTTGGGCATTTCAAAAACGCCAACAACACCGCCCAGAACGGCGGCGCGCGACCCGGTTTGCAAATCCTCCTTATGGGCAAGGCCCGGTTCGCGAAAATGCACTTGCGTATCGATAACGCCGGGCAGAACATGCAGCCCGGAGGCGTTGATTGTCTGACCGGCATCGGCGCGCACCAAATCGCCAATGGCGACAATGCGGCCATCGCGCACACCGACATCCGCTGGCCCGATCCCGTTTTGGTTAACAACAGTGCCGCCGGTGATCAGAAGGTCATAGGTTTTGGGCATTATTTGTCGTCCCTTTTGTGCGCGCCGGTCTTGCCTCTCGCCTGCGTGAAGGCGAATATAACCCATATGAATATTTACGCACCCCCCCGACCCCGCGCGCTTGTGCACATTGATGGCCCCGAAGCGCAAACGTTTTTACAAGGTCTGATCACCAATGATATGGCCAGGCTGGCGCACACAACCGCCATTTATGCGGCGCTGCTCAGCCCGCAAGGCAAAATCGCGCACACATTTTTTGTCATTAACGCCCCGCAAGGGGGCTATTTTCTGGATGTGCTTGCGGATGGGGCTGCCGATCTTTTGCGCCGTTTGCGCATGTTTCGCCTGCGCGCCGCTGTGACGCTGGAAAGTGTGGACGATACGGCGATGGTGGCTTTGGCTGATACGGGCGCAAATCTGCCCAAGGGCGCTTTTTCGTTTACCGATCCACGAAATGAGGCTTTGGGCTTGCGGCTGATTATGCCGCCAAAGACCTTGGCGCAGAACGACAAGGTTTATGAGGCCCGGCGCATAGGCGCTGGCATACCTGATCAGGGGGCGGACTTTGGCGTTGAAGAGGTCTTCCCCAGTGACGTCAATATGGATGTGCAAAACGGTGTGGCGTTTAAAAAGGGCTGTTATATCGGCCAGGAAGTGGTCAGCCGGATGAAACGGCGCGGCACTATTCGTAAACGTATAATGCGCGCGCGGTTCAAGGGCGCCGCCCCCGACTTTGGCACGCCCATTATGGCCGGCCCGGCGCGGCTCGGTGATGTGCGTTCTTCTTGCGGTAAGGCAGCTTTAGCCCTGATCCGCACAGATCGGCTAGAGGTGGCAAAAGAGGCGTGCATGGCCGGCGGGCAACATGTTGTGCTCACAATGTGTGAAGAGGCAAAACAATGAGCGGGGAAAAAAACCGGTGTGACTGGGTGCCACCCACGGACGCGCTTTATTGCGCTTACCATGACGAGGAATGGGGCGTGCCGGAATATGACAGCCGCGCACTTTGGGAAAAACTGGTGCTGGATGGCATGCAGGCGGGGTTGTCGTGGATCACAATCTTGCGCAAGCGCGACAATATCCGCCGCGCCTTTGACGGGTTCGACCCGCAAAAAGTCGCCGCTTATGGGGATGCCGATATGGAACGGCTTTTGGGCGATGCGGGTATTATCCGCAGCCGCGCCAAATGCCAAGCGGCGATAGACGGGGCAAAGCTGTTTTTGGATATGCAAGCCCACGGCGAAAGTTTTAGCAATTATCTGTGGGGGTTTGTTGATGGCAAGCCGATCCAGAACAGCTGGAAAACCATAGCTGACGTTCCGGCAAAAACAGGCCTTTCAGAACAAATCGCCAAGGATCTGAAGCGCCGGGGTTTCAAGTTTTGCGGGCCAGTAATCGTCTACGCTTTCATGCAGGCAGTCGGCATGGTCAATGATCACACCATAGATTGTCATTGTTATGAGCCGCTGCGGGCGATGGGCGAAAAATAAACCCCTGCCACACGGACAGGCCACCTGCAATTAAATATAGAAATGAGACGCATTCTCATGTAAATGAGAGATATGTCTTACCCGGCTTGGATATCAATGTGACAGAGTGCGCCTCACCTTTCGCTAAAAAAATCAATCGCCGCCGCTTTATAAATTTAAGCGCGGCCACAGGCCTTGCCATGCTGGGGGCTTCTGCGGCGCGGGCGAAAAATGCTGCAGCACCTCTCATTTGGGAGGGGCGCATGCTGGGAGCCGAGGCGCGGCTGGTGCTGCACCATCAAAACCCGCGCCGGGCCAAAGCGGCTTTGGCGGCGGTGTTGACCCGCG
Source organism: Robiginitomaculum sp. (assembly GCA_027080345.1). Lineage (GTDB taxonomy): Bacteria > Pseudomonadota > Alphaproteobacteria > Caulobacterales > Maricaulaceae > Robiginitomaculum_B. The sequence continues at coordinate 14,741 of JALWSB010000071.1, forward strand.
TTACGGTATTGGAGAATATCTTCAGTCTCATGCGTCCCGATTCGGACCTTGTGCGCCTGAATACCCATGGCCATCTTTCGCCTGTGTCGAGGGACATGCACGACATTCTTGTATTTGCAAAAAAAATGCATCGCCTGACCGGCGGGGTTTTTGACCCCAGTATTCAACCGCTTTTCAGACTTTATGCGGATCATTTCGCCGCGCAAAATGCCGATCCGGCCGGGCCACCCAAAGCGGCTTTGGCCCGCATACTGGCGCAGGTCGGGTTTGACAAGGTTGATATTTCCAAGACCCATATAGCGTTTGCCCAAAGCGGTATGGCCTTGTCACTTAACGGTATTGCGCAAGGGTATATTACCGACGCGGCGCATCGGGTGTTGGCCACATATGGCCTGAAACACGCGCTGGTTAATTTTGGCGAATACCGGGCCTTGGGGCCGCGCCCTTCGGGCCAGTTCTGGCGCATCGGGCTGGCGCAGGCGGATGCGCCCTGGCGTCTTTTGGGGGTCGTTCCCGTGCAGGGCCGCGCCCTGGCGACCTCGGCGGGAGCGGGCACGCAATTTGATGCGGCGGGGCGCTTTACCCATTTGATCAATCCACACGGCACGGATCAACCAAACCCGGTCGCCAGTGTCAGCGTTATGGCCCCCAGCGCCGTTTTGGCCGATGCCCTGTCCACCGCACTGGCGATTATGCCCATCTCAAAGCATCAGCAGGTTTTGGCGCATTTTCCAACTGCCGGGGCGTTGATTACCAAAAAAGATGGCGATCAGATACGGGTAAACTTTCCGGATTTTCTTTAAAATCACCCCCGGCCCCGCTGGCCGTTTTTGCGCCGCCTTAGCCAAATAAACAAACCGGACGCGGCCAGAATAATAAAAACCAGCGCCACCCCGTCCATAAGCCACGGCCCAAAGCGGCCAAGAATACGGCCACTATGGATGTCAGCCAAAACCCGGTGCGCACTCACCCCCTTGCCCCGATAAACCTTGAGGGCTTTTTTAAGAGCGTCTTGGGGAATATCTTTTTGTAAAGAAGACCAGGAAATTGCGCCTGAATTGCTTTTTGTCCAGGCAAGCAGGGCGGCAGCGGCGCGATAATTATCGGCTCCGCTTTTTATGACCAGGTCACCTGCCGGATTTTGCCCGATTTGCGCAATGGGACCGGGCAGGCTGACCGCATCAAGGGCCTCAATAAGGGTGCCATCACGGGTAAACAATAATAGCGTATTTTCTCCTGCACCGATGATTTCAGAACCATGGACCACAGCGCCCCGCAAATCCGCCAGATGCTGACCGGTGTCCCGCCCATCAAAAAAAAGACGGCCATCCAGCCAGATAAACTGGTGCCCCCCCGCCTTGACCGCCCGGGGCGAGGTTTGCAGCTTTGGCCCGTAAAGCGCGCTGATCAGCGGCCCGGACAAAGTGCGTTGGTCAAGATGCAGCGCCACATCGTGGTTAAGGGTGATGCCGGTTAGCGCCAGAACCAGCACAAAGAGAGCGCTGGCAATGCCCAGGCGCCGGTGCCAGCGGCGTAAAAACGCCTGCAAGGGACGGCGCGCTTGTGATGTTTTTTGCCGTGTCATTGTGCTGCATGCGCCTGTTGGTCGAGATAAAGGGCAAAGCGGGCCATTTTTTGCATGGCGCGCACCGACAGGGTGGCCCCGGAAATACCGTCAATGGCGCGGTCAAGTTTGAAATCGTCATCAAGGCGCGCGTTGATAAACTGATCACGAAAATAGGGATAGCGAATTTCCCAGCCCCGACTTTCACGATAGACCAGCACCCGGGCGGCGGTGATAGCCTGGTTTTCTATGACAAAACCGGCCGTAATGGGCTCTTCCTTGCCCACTTCGTTGAGGATCCAGGCGGTTTTGTCATCGTCCTGCCAATAGCGCAGGCGCAGGCCGGGTACGGTATGACCAAGTATTTTTTTGGCACCGATTTTAATGTCCGGGGTCAGCCACAAAACCGACGGGGCCGGTATGGCGCCATTAAACGCTTCGGCCAAAAAGGCCGGGGCCGGGGCCTCTTCTGCCTGTACGCTGGTGGAAAAGACAAACAGGACCAGCGCCATTGCCACCACCATATATGGGATATGCCCCGCCCTGTTCATCATCATAATCATGCCCTTAAAACTGATAACCAACGCCGAGATTAATACGGTCATCATCGGCTATGCCTGCTGGGGGGTTATCAAGCTGATAATCAACCTTGAACACAACATCCGGGTGCACCCAATAGTTAAGGCCGAATGTGGTCACGGCAAAAGTGGTGTCGGCATTGTTCAGCGCCGCCTGCGTATCCCATTCCTCATAGCGGCCAAAGACGCCGAATGTACCGGCTTTGGTAGAAAATTTATAGGATGGCTCGATATACCAACCATATTGTTTATTGCGACCCAAAGCGACCACGCCGGGCGCATTGTCAAGATTCCAGCGCGCATAAAGTGCGCGCAGGCCAAAGCCGTTTTTCTCGATAACCGCATGGCCCTCGAGCAAGGTGGCGGCGATGTTTTGCCGCCCTTGCGTGACATCGCCCTGATATTGACCGGTCACGCCCAAAGAAACGCCGGGCACACCGCGCCAGCGCAAGCGCGCGGTGATGGCACCGTTTTTGGCACTGGCTTCAGAGACTTCCTGCCGCCCGCCGCGGATTTTAAAATTCGTATCAACGTCAAGCCCTGAATGCACCGCCAGATCATAGGAAAACCCGTTGCCAAACGTGCCGTTCAGGTCTGCGCCGCCTTCCCACCAGGTCGAAGGAATAATATTTTTTTCCACCCCGTTACGCTCGACACCATAAAATGTCGGCGGCTCGTGGGTTCCATTGAGTATGCCGACAGGGACCAAAAACAGCCCCGCTTTTAAGCGGTGCGTGTCGGTTTGCCCAAAGCGCAAGCCCGCCCCCTTGGTCAGGTCCATTTCAACAAACGCCTGTTCGACCTCAACCTCGCCCGCATCACCAGAATCAGAACTGGCAATGACGTGCTCAACCTCCAGCTCTGAGGAAAACCGGATCCAGTCATTAAACCGGTGCCCGGCAAACAGCACAAAGCGATGAAAATCGATCTCATCCTTTTTGCCGCCATTATAATGCATTTCCCCATAACCGCCCAAGGTCGTATCATTCCACCAGCCCGCGCTACCCATACCGTTGTTTTGTAAGGACTCTTCGAGCAGGCCACTGGTCGCTTCTATTTTTTTATCCTGCTGGTCAAGGCGGTGCAGGACCGTTTCCAGCGCCGGGGCGGGCGCGGCAGGGGTTTTTATCAAAGGCGGATTTTCAGGCGTGTTTTTTTGCGCCTCCGTCTTGGCCAATGCGTCCTGCAAGGCGCTGATTTGCGCCTGTTGTTTTTGGATCAGCGCCCACATCTGCGCCATATCCGGCGGCGGCGTTTGCGCATGAGCGGGCAGGGCAAACAGGGTGCTCAAGGTAATAAGGGCGCTACCCATCAGCAGGCGGTAGTGTGATTTTTGGGGGGGTGTGGTCATGATCAGGTCCCTCTGATGACGGCACATTTAATTGCGAATGATTATCAATAACGACTTTCTACAGAGTATAAACAATCAGTCAATATAAAAATGCAACGCATTCGCATTAATGACAGGGGCATGCCAAAATCACGAAAAACATTAAAAAGATTATGGATAAAGGGGGCTGCCTAGAGCGCGTAAAAATCCCGGTACCAGGAAGTCAGTTCGGCAACGCCATCTTCTACGCGGGTTGTTGGCTTATAGTGTGTCAGGGCTTGCAACAGACGCGTATCGGCGCAGGTGTTGACCATATCGCCGGGCTGCATGTCGCGCATATTCACCTGAAATTTTTTACCGGTTGTGTTCTCTATGGCCACAATGAAATCCATCAGCTCTATAGGATCTGCATTGCCGATATTAACGACGCGGTGCGGGGCTACGGGACTGAGCGAATCGAAATCCCCCACAGGCGCACCGGCAATGGGCGCATTGCCCATCAGTTTTTCAAGGCTCAGGGTCAAATCATCAATATAGGTAAAATCGCGGGTCATTTTGCCATGATTGAACACATCTATCGGCCGGTTATGCAACAAAGCGTCCAAAAACAACATGGGGGCCATATCGGGCCGCCCCCAAGGGCCATAGACAGTAAAAAACCGCATCATGGTGACGGGCAGGCGGTAAAGATCAGAATAGGAATGGGCGATAAGTTCTGATGCGCGCTTCGAGGCGGCATAAATGGTCAATGGATGGTCGGCATGATCTTTTTCTTTTGCCGGGAAGCGGGTATTGGCACCGTAGGCCGAACTGGTCGAGGCCATCAGCAAATGCGCAACGCCGGTTTGTCTGGCCGCTTCGATAATATGAAAAGAGCCAACAATATTGGCTGCAACATAGTCACCTGGATGCGAAAGGCTGTAGCGAACCCCGACCTGCCCCGCCAGATGGACAACATGGGTGGGGCGCACTTTAGCAAAGAGATCCTCAACCTTTTGCCGGTTCTCAATATTCATTTCGGTAAAGGTAAATTTTGGATAGGATCGCAAAATATCAAGCCGGGCTTGCTTTAATGCCGGGTCGTAATAGGGGGTCATGGCATCAAGGCCTTCGACGGCATGGCCGTTTTCCAGCAAGCGCCGGGCCAGAGAAAAGCCGATAAAACCGGCACTGCCCGTAATCAAAATGCGCATCTCAGCTTCCATTTGTGCGCCTTATGCCCGGCCTATGCTGGTATAGTCAAAGCCAAGCGCACGCACTTCCGCCGGGTCATAGATATTGCGTAAATCAACAATGGTTTTATCCGCCATGGCGTTGCCCAAAGCGTTCAAATCAAGGGCGCGAAACTGATCCCATTCAGTAATGATGACCAAAACGGAGGCGTTTTTTGCGCAATCATAGGCGTCTTCGCACCAGTTTACGCCAGGCAGGAGCGGCTTCGCTTCATCCATGGCTTCGGGATCATACGCGCGCACCTTGGCGCCCTTTTTTTGCAGGCTGGAAATGATATCCAGCGCCGGGGCGTCGCGCATATCATCCGTATTGGGTTTAAAAGAGACCCCCAGTACAGCAATTGTTTTACCCTCAACACTCCCTTTGGCGGCGCTGAGTACTTTATCGGCCATGCTTGATTTGCGTTTTGTGTTGGCCGCGACAACCGCTTCAACGATTGTTGCCGGCGCACCAGCCTCATGCGCCGTCCTGACCAGCGCCAGCGTATCTTTTGGAAAACATGACCCCCCATAGCCGGGGCCGGCATGCAAAAATTTGGCACCAATTCTTTTATCAAGCCCGATACCGCGCGCGACGGCCTGCACATTGGCCCCTGCCTTCTCGCAAAGATCGGCCATCTCATTGATGAAAGTGATTTTTGTCGCCAAAAACGCATTGGCGGCATATTTGATCAGTTCAGACGAGCGCCGCGTGGTAAAAACAATCGGCGTTTCGTTTAAAAACAAGGGCCGATACAGCTCTTTCATCACCGCCTCTGCGCGCGCATCATCCGTGCCGATGACGATCCGGTCCGGGTGCTTGAAATCACTGATCGCGGCCCCTTCGCGTAAAAATTCCGGATTGGAGACAACCGCAAAATCCGCATCCGGGTTGGCGGCGCGCATGATTGTCTCCACTTCATCGCCGGTACCAACAGGGACCGTTGATTTGTTGACAATAACGGTAAACCCGTCAATGACCGCCGCAATGTCGCGGGCGGCCTGATAGACATAATCCAGATCAGCGAATCCGTCACCGCGCCGCGCCGGCGTGCCAACGGCAATAAAAATCGCTTCGGCGGCCGCCCCGGCTTCTTTTAATGCGGTGGTGAAGGTCAGCCGCCCTTCTTTGACATTGCTTTCCACCAAATGGCCAAGACCCGGCTCAAAGATGGGAATTTCCCCATTTTTCAGGCGCTCTATCTTTGACGCATCCGTATCCACACACGTCACATGGTGTCCAAAATCGGCAAAGCATGCCCCGGATACCAACCCCACATAGCCGCTGCCAATCACCGTTACCCGCATGCAAAATCTCCATATGCCCTTAATTGTTCAGGGCGTCTTTCTATGACGTGTTTTCAAAAGCCGGGCAAGGGTCAGGGTGACGGGTTTGCCATACTCTCCAACAGGGCCTTTATCTCGTCAGCGCGGTCTTTAGGAAGGACCAAGACGGCCTCTTTGGTTGAAACAACAATCAGATTGTCAACACCCAAGGCGGCGATTTGCGGCCCGTTTTCACCGTCTTGCGCATAGAACAAACAGTCTTTTGTCTCCAGCGCCGTTACCCGCCCATGGCACGCATTACCGTCCTGATCTTTTTCGTCAAGATCATAAATCGCCGGCCAGGTCCCGACATCACTCCACCCGGCATCAAGGGGAAGCATGGCGGCACAATCGGTTTTTTCCATGATCGCATAATCAACAGAATCTGACGGACAGGCGGCAAACGCCTTTTCATTGAGATGCGCACACGGGCCTTGTTTGGCCGCCGCGCTCCAGGCCTGTGTTGCCGCCTCAAGAATATCGGGCCGAAACTTTTGCATCTCATCGCGCATAACATCCGCCCTGAACAAAAAGATCCCCGCATTCCAGACATAGTCTCCCGCCCGCATATAGGCTGCGGCGGTTTTGGCATCTGGTTTTTCAACAAAGGCGCGCACAGCGAAGGCCTGATCATTCAACGCAGCGCCTTTGCGGATATAGCCATACCCGGTTGCCGGACCGGTGACACGAGCTCCAAAGGTAACGATGTGGCCATTTTGGGCGCTTTTTAGTCCCGCCTCCACCTTCTCTAAAAAAGCCGCCGTGTCAGCAATATAGTGATCAGCGGCCAAAAGAAGAACGCAAGCATCCTTGCCGTGCTGCGTCGCCACCGCTTGCGCGGCAGTAACCGCGCACGGGGCGGTATTGCGCGGGCAAGGCTCGGTAATAATCAGCGCAGGCACCGTATTGACGGCAGTGCATTGCCGCTCCACCTCCTGGGCATGGCGGCGGGCGCAAACCACAATCGGGGCCGCAAACCCACGGGCTTGCGCACAGCGTAAAACGGTTTGCTGCAACAAGGTCAACGCGCCGGTCAGGGCGTGAAACTGTTTGGGTTTTTGCGCCGTAGAGAGCGGCCAGAGCCGCGTACCGGCACCGCCAGACATAATTACGGGCACAATAACGGGGCGGTTTGTCATAATTACGTTTCCACATCTTTTCTTGTTTGGTTCACTTGCGCACCAGCACTGATCAGGTGGTAGACTATACTGGCCGGAACACGTTTTGCCATTGGCGCGCCTGCGGCATCAAACTGATCCATCCACAGGCCCGGCACATCCACCGCAAAATAGCTCTCAAAAAGACGCTCAATCAAAGCGGCGGCGCGGGGCGCATTTCCAGCATCTTTTTCATCAATGCGCACCAGCAAGGACTTTAGCCACTCGGTTTGCCCCCACAGGCGGCGGGTGGGGGCCAGCAAGGTGCCATTGGTATCATAGGCATCACACAAAAACCCGGCGGCCCGATCGCCAAAACCATCAGCGCCGTGGCCCATTTTTGCCGCCAGATTAATAGGGGTTTGTTCGTCCAGCCGGGCGCGAATATGCAACAACCAGCACCATTCCGCCATGTGTCCAGGTTCAACCCGTGCCGGTCGTACCGGGGTAAGGTCATCTGTAAAATCTTCAAGCAACAGACCCACCTCAGGGTCAAAAAACCGCTCTGCACACAGGGTAATCACTTCATCGGCGCGGCGTAAAAAGGCCCGGTCCTGACTGGCTTCATAAAGCGCCAGCAAGGCTTCAAGCATGTGCATGTGTGGGTTTTGCCGCCGGGGCAGGCCGGCCGGATCTCCCTCATACCAGCCGCCATTCGGGGCCTGCATGCTCTCTTCGACAAAGGCCAGCGTCTCTTTTGCCAGGCTGAGCATTTGCGCATCACCTGTGGCCCGGCAGGCCCAACTGAAGGCCAGAATATGAAAAGCATGATCGTAAAGATCGCGGCGCGTATCGATTATACGGCCGCGCTCATCCAGCATGTGGGGAAAGCCTGGCTCACCATCTGCCCGCATCACCGAGCTGGCAAGGTAATCCACGCCCCATTCGACCAGCCCGGCACTATCACCCCAGCCCAGCATGCTGGCGTGGGCAAAGGCGTAAATCTGCCGTGCGGCGACACGAACACGGCGCATGGCGCCTGTATCCGGGCTGCCATCAAAGTGGAGCTGCTCATAAAAACCACCGTACTTTTTATCAACCCCGCGCACCCGCCAAAGTGGCAGCATGTCCTGGCGGCACCAGTTGATATAATGATGCGCCGCCGCGCTCAAAGAGGAAGGCTTTTGGGTCATGGCGCGGGCCGGAGGTGCAAACGCAGTATAACGCCCGGATAAGTTTGGTATTGATCGTGTGTTTGCGTCATGCCCCGATCGATAGAAGAAAGAGTTTAATATTTTTTACCCGATACGCGCAAAATGGCCAAAACGGTTATGATTATCCCGGCGCGCCAATGCCGGTTTGACCAATCGGAAGATACAAGGCTCACGGCCCCTTTTTATCTTGCGGAACGATGGAAATACGGTAGGCACGATCTGGTTGCAGGTAGGTTTTGGCAAAGCTTTGGATATCAGAAACACCCAGTGTTTCATAATCATGGCGCTCGCTGCGGGCGTTGGCCAGGGTTTGTGGGTCTGATTGCAAGCTGCTCAGCAAGCCATACCAATAGGTGTTGCCTTGCCTTTTTTTCTCGAGCATTTCCAATATGGGTTTACGGGCGCGCAACAGCTCATCTTGTGTGATTTTGCCATTGGCAAGGTCGGCAACAATATCATCAGCCACATCAAAAAAATGATCGATTTTTTCCGGCTCGACATTCATATTAACGCCCATATAGCCATAACCCTTCAGGGCGCTGGACATGGAGTCAAATGCAGAAGGAGAATAGGCTCCGCCCTCTTTTTCACGCACGCGCTCTGTCAGCTTTAGGTCGATAACAGCGCGTGCCAGCACCGCTGTGCGAGACAGACGCGCATCACTGTTATCTGTTGTTGGCCAGTACACTTGCGCATTACCCAAATTGGCTTTGCCTTTATGCGTGAGGGGCGCGGGGCCGTGGCCGGTGGGAAACGTCACAGGCCTGTACGTATTTTTGGAGCGCGGCTTGGCTTCGCGCACAGGCAAGGTGCCAAACGTTTTGGCCAAGGCGGCAAAAACCTGATCCTTGTCAGCATCACCAACAACTGATATTTCAATCGAGGCATGGGCGATAATTTCGCCAAACCAGGCCCGTGCATCACTGATTTTCAAGGCTTTCATTTGCGCTTTTTCCGGCCATCCCCAGCGATTGTCATTATTGTGAATGAGGCGCGCGCTTTGCCACGAGCTGACACTGTCAGGTGTAGCATCACGCATTTGATAAGCGGTGTCGAGAGATTTGTAAAATGATGCCAACGGCGCTTCGCGCCAGGCCGCATGGGTTAAATAAGCCACAAGCACCTGCGTTTCGAAATCGAGGTCTTCAGGTGTTGTAGGCCCGCCGATGGAGATCGTGTTTTCTGAAATGGAAGAGCCAAGGCCAAGAGTATGCCCGGCCGCCAGGCGGCTCAGCTCGTCTATGGTATGCGCCTCCAGTCCACCGGCAACAAACGCATTGTCAGCAAGACTCCAAAGCCCCGGTTTGTCCGCAGGTTGCGACAAAAACCCGTCTCCAATGAGAAAACCAACCAGAACCTGTCCTTTTTTAAAATCTGTGTGTTTGAAATTGACCATGACATTATTGGCAAAACGAATCTGGTCTATATCCATATCGTCAATGTGATTGCGCCAGACAATTTTTCCCGGCTCACCAAAGTCGGTATAGGCAAAAACCTGTGTTTCAACCTTTTCCGGCGCGACAATTTTTTGCGCCTGCGCTTGTTTCCATGCGGCCCGTATGTCTTCGTCTTTTATCGCCTCACTTGAGGCAATAAAAATCAATGGCTCACCGCCCGCCCATTCGGCGCGCAAGGCATTGACCAGATTGTGC
>JALWSB010000072.1 GCA_027080345.1 Robiginitomaculum sp.
GGCCGACACCGGCACCAAGATGATCCATCTGGGCAAGAACACCCGCTCGCGCATTATCTCCAAGGGCATATCGGCCGGGCGCTCGAATAACACCTATCGGGGGCTGGTGAGCGTGCACCAAAAAGCCACCGGCGCGCGTAATTTTACCCAGTGCGACAGCCTGCTGGTCGGCAATCAATGCGGCGCGCACACCGTGCCGTACATCGAGGTTAAAACCCCCGATGCGCAATTGGAACACGAAGCGACCACCACCAAACTTTCCGAAGAACAACTCTTTTATTGCCGCCAGCGCGGCCTCGATGCGGAGGAGGCCACGGCTTTGCTGGTCAACGGCTTCGCCCGTGATGTGTTGCAAAAACTACCCATGGAATTCGCCGTCGAGGCGCAAGCGCTGGTGAAAGTGAGTTTAGAGGGGAGTGTCGGGTGATGACTGTAAAGACGTCATACCGGCGCAGGCCGGTATCCAAAACAGCATCAAAATGGACTCCGGCCTGCGCCGGGGTGACGAAAGTGGGGAAGCAATGACCGATAAAACAAAACCTGTTCTGAACATAAACGATGTCGAGATGATGGACTTTGGCAATGGGGGCAAGTTCGCCGCCAAACTGGGGCGTATCGGGCCAGCACTGGGGGCGAAAAACCTTGGTTGTATGTTGACCATTGTGCCGCCGGGCAAGCGCGCTTTTCCGCATCATGCACATCTGATAGATGATGAAATGATGTTCATTATTGAGGGCGAGGCGGATTACCGTTTTGGCGAGGACACATACAAGGTCAAAGCCGGTGACGTATTGGGCGCGCCTCCTGGTGGGGCCGAAGTGGCGCACCAGCTGATCAATACCGGCGAAGGCGATCTGAAATATCTGGCGTTTTCGACCAATGGCGAAGCCTCTGTGGTGGTCTATCCGGATTCGAACAAATTCGTGGCGTCTGCGGGGATCCCCCAAGGCGGTTCGCCGCAAAACGCCAAGTTTCGCCATTTGGGCTGGCAGGGTCAGGGCGCCGCCGATTATTTTGATGGTGAAGAATAATGGATACCATGCCCTTGTCGACCACACTGGACCTCACCCTGAGCCTGTCGAAGGGTGCTTATGCACTGCGCCGGTCATGCTTCGACAGGCTCAGCATGAGGACGCGCAAGCATATTTTCCTCCTCCGCTTGCGGGGGAGGTGGTTGCCGAAGGCAATCGGAGGGGGCTTGCCACTGCTGGCCCCCTCAGCCCCGCGCTGCGCACGGGACAGCTCCCCCGCAAGCAGGGGAGCAAAGTGATGGTGAAGAACAATGATTGATATTGATGACAAAACCAAGACCGTCATACCGGCGCATCCCGGAATGACGCAGGAAATGGACGACCATGATTGATATAAAAAATCTTACCGTCGGTGTTGAAGGTGTGCAGGGCACTATCCTCAAAGACCTCTCTTTGCATGTTCCCGCGGGGGAAGTGCACGCAATTATGGGGCCGAACGGCACCGGTAAATCGACGCTGGCCAATGTGCTGACCGGGCGCGATGGCTATGAGGTGAAAAGCGGCCGTGTGTCGTATCTTGGCGAGGATTTGCTGGCCATGGAGCCAGAGGAACGCGCCGCCAAAGGCATATTCTTGTCGTTTCAATACCCGGTGGAAATTCCCGGCGTGCCAGCCATGACGTTTTTACGCGCGGCCTTGAATGCGCAACGTAAACGGCGGGGGCAAGATGATCTCTCCGCCCCGGAATTTTTGAAACTGGCGCGTGAAAAAGCGGCGCTTTTGAAGGTCAAGGCGGAGATGCTTAAAAGACCGCTTAATGTGGGCTTTTCCGGCGGCGAGAAAAAACGCATGGAGATTTTGCAAATGGCGGTATTGGAACCGCGCTTTGCCATTCTCGACGAGACCGATTCCGGGCTGGATATTGATGCGCTAAAGGTCGTCGCGCAAGGGGTTAATGCCCTGCGCAGCGCCGATCGCTCACTGTTGGTGATCACCCATTACCAGCGTCTTTTGGATTATATCAAACCCGATGTGGTGCATGTCATGGCGGGCGGGAAAATCGTCGAGACCGGCGGGCCGGAACTGGCGCTGACCCTCGAAGCCGAAGGTTATGACAAATATGCGGAGAGCGCCGCGTGAGCACAATCACACATTTGCCACCACAAGAGGCCCTGCCACACCGGCGCATGGAAGCCTGGAAATGGACCGATGTGCGCGCGGCGCTGGCCAAACCCCCGGTAGAGCAAAGCGCACCTGATGGCAGCATCGCCGCGCCCGCTTTGCCCAAAAACGCCATTCGGTTTTGCTTTGAGGGGGGCAAGCTGGATACACTACCGGATTTACCTGCGGGCCTGCGGCTTGTGGCGGGCAAAGCCCCAGCGCAAGAGAATATCATGCCCATGGCGGCGTTGGCGGGCAAGGGCGCACCAGTGCATTACACGCTCTTTATCGAGGCTGGCATGGACACGCCGCTGGTCTTTCGCTTTAACGGCGCGGGCGCATGTTATGTTAATGTGGTGTTGGCAAAGGGTGGCGCGTGCACCATCACCGAATATCATGCGCTTGAAAATGGTTTTGCCAATACGGCGATTGCCTATGATCTTGACGCAAATGCGGTACTGACCCGGCTGGTTTACCAGCACGGCAGCGCCGAAGCGGTGCAGATCGTCAGTGCGCGGGTGGCGCTTGGGCAGGACGCGCAGTTTGATCAATACGTGCTTGGTTTTGGCGCGCGTCTGGCGCGGCTGGAAACGCGGCTGTCCTATACGGGCGAAAATGCCCGCGCTCGCCTGAACGGCGCCTATATGCTGGACGAAAACCGCCATTGCGACCAGACCAGTCATGTCGATCATGAGGTGGAGAACTGCATCACTCGCCAATTAGTACGCGGGGTGGTCAAGGACCGCGCGAAAGGCGTCTTTCAAGGCAAATTCTTTGTCGGCCGTGAGGGCCAGCACACCGATGCGGTTATGGCCCATGATGCGCTTTTGCTGAACGCCGGGGCCAGTGTAAACGCCAAACCGGAGCTGGAGATTTACGCCGATGATGTGGCGTGCGCCCACGGCAATACAACGGGGGCGCTGGATGCGGGCGCGCTTTTTTATATGCGCCAGCGCGGCCTTGATGAGGCGCAGGCCAAAGCATTGTTAATCAAGGCATTTTTATCGGCAAGTTTTGATGATTTGAACGACGATATTGTGCGCGGCGCACTGATGGAGCCAATTGAATTATGGCTGGAGGGGGCTTTATGAGCGCGTCATTTTTGCAAGCCCCGGCCCGTTTTGATGCCTATGCGGTGCGCAGCGAATTTCCAATTCTTGCGCGCAGCGTCAATGATAGGCCTCTGGTCTATCTCGATAGCGGCGCCTCGGCGCAAAAACCGGCGTGCGTTATCGACGGCATGGCCGAACAGATGCGCACCGCTTACGCCAATGTGCATCGGGGCCTGCATACGCTGGCCAATGAAACGACCGCCGCTTTTGAGGCGGCGCGGGATACCACCGCCCGCTTTTTGAATGCGGCTGATCGGGATGAAATTATTTTTACCTCCGGGACCACGGAAAGTATCAATCTGGTGGCTTCAGGCATCGGTGCGGATTTACAGGCCGGGGATGAAATTATCCTCTCTGAACTGGAACATCATTCCAATATTGTGCCCTGGCATTTTTTGCGCGAACGCAAAGGCGTGGTCTTGAAATGGGTGGGCGTACAGGATGATGGCGCTTTGGATATGCAGAGCTATCGCGATAGCTTCGGCCCCAAAACACGATTTGTCAGCCTGACCCATATGTCGAACGTGACCGGCACCATAACGGCGGCAAAAGAACTGATCGATATCGCCCACGAACACGGCGTGCCGATCTTGCTGGATGGCTCGCAAGCCGCCGTGCATATGCCGGTGGATGTGCGGGCGCTGGATGTGGATTTTTACGCCATGACCGGCCACAAACTTTATGGCCCGACCGGTATTGGCGTGCTTTACGGCAAGGCCGACCGGCTGGCCAATTTGCGCCCCTATCAGGGCGGCGGCGAAATGATCGAAAGTGTGGCCAAGGACAAGGTGACGTATGGCTTGCCACCGCACCGCTTCGAGGCCGGCACACCGCCAATCATCCCGGCGATTGGCCTTGGCATTGCGCTTGAATGGATGATGGGGCTGGACCGGCTGGCCGCCGCTGAACACGAGAACGCGTTGGCGGTGCGTACGGCGCGCGGTCTGATGCGTTATAATGATGTGCGGATACTGGGCACCGCAGAGGGCAAGGGGGCGATTGTGTCGTTTGATGTGGCAGGCATGCATGCCCACGATCTGGCGCAATTAATGGACCGCTATGGGGTGGCAGTGCGCGCCGGGCACCATTGCGCCGAACCGCTTATGCACCGCTTTGAGGCTACCTCGACATGCCGCGCCAGTTTTGCTGCTTATAATACGGACGAAGATGTGGATTTGTTTTTACAGGCCTTTGGAAAGGCCCGGGAGTTTTTATCATGATAGGCAACACAGTCGTCATTCCGGCGCAAGCCGGAATCCAGTTCAGTGAAATATCCAATTGCGGCAACCAAAGGCTGGATGCCGATTTTCATCGGCATGACGCGAGGGAGAATTAAGTGGATACCAAACAGCGCGATACCATTGATGTTTCTGCTCCGGCCGCAAAGGCCGACGTTGAAGAACAACAGTCGGCTTTGCCCAAAGAAGAGCTGGAGCGGCTGACCAATGATCTGATCGCCGCCTTCAAAAGCGTGTTCGATCCGGAAATCCCGGTGGATATTTACGAGCTGGGCCTGATCTATAAAGTTGACGTCAGCGATGATCGCGATGTCGATATCGACATGACCCTGACCGCGCCGGGCTGTCCGGTGGCCGGTGAAATGCCCATCTGGGTGGAAAATGCCGCGCTTTCGGTCGAAGGTGTACGCAATGTAAAGGTCAACCTGACGTTCGATCCGCCCTGGGATCCCTCGCGCATGTCCGACGTGGCGCGTCTGGAACTGAATATGTTTTGAGTCTAAAACGCGTTTTCCAATGCTTTGCGTTCTGCCGCGCTTAAAAACAGGCCCAGCTTGGTGCGGCGCCACAGGACGTCTTGCGCGGTGCGTGCCCATTCGTACGTTTTGAGATAATCCAGCTCGGCCTGATAAAGCCCGCCGCCATAGTGCGCGCCCAGATCCTCAAGGTTTTTGGCGCGGCCAAGGACCGTCTCCAGCCGCGTGCCATAGGCATGAACCAGACGGCTACGCAGGGCATCTTCCAAAAACGGATAGCGTTTGGCCATATCCGCATCAAAAGCGTCCAGCCCGTTATCGAAATCACCACCGGGCAGGGGGGTGGTGCCGGTCCAGTGCGGCGCATGTTTGCCAAGGCGGTGGGCGATTTTGTCCGTGGCCTTTTCCGCCAGCGCGCGAAATGTGGTGATTTTACCGCCAAGCACGGTCAGCACCGGCGCGCCTTCATGGTCGCCGGAAATGTCCAGATGGTATTCACGCGACAGTTTTGATGCGTCCATCTCCTCATCACCAAACAGCGCCCGCACCCCTGAATACGACCAGACAATATCATTTTTGGTGGTTGTGGCGGCAAAAAACCGGTTCAGCGCATCCAGAAGATAGGTGCGCTCGTTATCATCCAGTTTGGCGTCATAGGGGTTGCCGGTAAAGGGCGTATCGGTGGTGCCAAACAAGGTAAAATCGCCCTGATACGGCAGGGCAAAAAGCACCCGTCGGTCATTATTCTGGAATAAAAACCCGCGCGGACCGTCAAACAGCTTTGGCACAATAATATGGCTGCCCTTGACCAGCCGCATGTGCGATACGGCCTTGGCCCCGGTGCAATCATCCATCGCGTCCACCCACGGGCCGGCGGCATTGATCAGCGCCCGTGCGCGCCAGGTTTTGGTTTTTCCATCTGTGGTTTTGGTTTTTACAGACCAATATGCGTCATTACGGGTGCAGGCGGTAACTTTGGTGCGCGTAAAGATTTGCGCCCCGTGTTCGCGCGCATCCAGCGCATTGGCGACAACCATGCGCGCATCATCGGTGCGGGCATCTGAATAGGCAAAGGCGCGGCCTTTGGGATGCGCCAGGCTTTGCGCCTCCTGGCAATGACCAAGCCGCAAACCTGTCGATCGGGGCAGGGATGATTTACCGCCAATATGATCATAGAGCCACAGGCCCGTACGGATCATCAATGCGGGCCGCATATCGGCATTATGGGGCAGGATCAGGCGCAAAGGGGTGACCAGATGCGGGGCGATATGCAACAGGCGTTCGCGTTCGGCCAACGCCTCGCGCACCAGAGCAAATTCGTAATATTCCAGATAGCGCAGGCCCCCATGCACCATTTTTGTGCTGGCCGACGATGTCGCCCCGGCCAGATCGCCTTGCTCGCATAACACCACCGACAGGCCGCGCCCGGCGGCATCACGGGCAATGCCGGCGCCGTTAATGCCGCCGCCAATAATCAGAATATCTTTCATGTCATTATCCATGCGCTCTCTTGGCCGATTTTTTTCTTCCTGTCAGCCTCTGATCTGTTAGAGTCTGAAAAAAAAGGGCTTTAACCATGGATAATAAAACCGCCATTTTGGCTATTGATCAGGGCACCACGTCCAGCCGGGCGATTGTGTTCGACACGCACGGGCATGTTTTGGCTTTGGCACAGCGCGAATTTGCGCAAATTTATCCCAATCCGGGCTGGGTAGAACATGACCCGGAGGCAATCTGGCAAAGTGTCACCGATGTGGTTGCCAGCGTTGTCGCCGAGGCAAAAGGCAAAGGCGTATCCATTGCCGCCTGCGGCATTACCAACCAGCGCGAAACCACCATTATCTGGGACCGCAAAACCGGCGAACCGATCCATAATGCCATCGTCTGGCAGGATCGGCGCACGGCGGACGTATGCAAGCGGCTGGTGGCGCAAGGCCATGAGCCAAAAATTACCAAAAAAACCGGGCTGGTATGCGACCCTTATTTTTCCGCCAGTAAAATCGC
>JALWSB010000073.1 GCA_027080345.1 Robiginitomaculum sp.
CCCCTGAACCCCAGGCACAGGAAGACAAGAAATCCGCGCGCCCGGTACGCAAACGCCGCCCGGTCAGAGGCCGCGCACCAAAAGTCAAAGAAGAAAGCGCACCAGCCCTTGAAACGCCGCGCCCAACCGAGCGCCCCCCCGCCGCGCCTCGTAAGGAACATACGCCTCAAAAACAAGAACAGGCTAAAAAACCAGCCAGAAAGAAACAAAAACCGGCGGCGCAAAGCAATAAAGCAGGCTTTGGGGCGCATATCCCTGACTTCTTCAAGTCTGAATAGTCGCCGATTCGTCACACGGCACCCAGACAACGCCCTGAAACAGCAAGCGCCCGCTTAAATCGCAACCTTGAGGGGAAGTATGCAAAAAAACAGGGCAAATACGGGTTAAATCTCCCGATAAATTTACTCTCTGTTGGCAATTGAGCGATATGTTGAACGCAATATGTACGTGCTTGCAGGATAAACGCTCATGCCAACCTCCAAATCGACACAGAAACAGACCAGCCAGAAAGCCACATCTGCCGATGTGCTGGCGATGATCGACCAGTATGGTTTAGAAGCGACACCGGAAAATTATCATTTATTCTATGAATTTTTGAACGTCCAGAACACGGCGCTTATCAAGGAGATGCAGCAACAAATCGATGATGGTCAAATTGACCAGCCGGTTTGTGATGACCTTTATTACAAGCATCTGAAAGGCCTGGACCTTACGGACAAGGCCTTGAACACCGGCGCCAAGATGGGCCGGGAGATGAAAGCGGTCTTGAAAATGCTCGCCGCCGCCGAGCACAATACCGCTGAATATGAAAAAACCCTTTCCGGTGCATCCGGTCTGCTTAATGAGCCGGGCGATGCCGCTTCTTATAAAAAGCTGATCGACAACCTTATCGAAGCCACCGCAAAAATGCAGGCCCATACGCATGAACTGGAAGAACGGCTCAACAAAACAACCAATGAAGTAACTGTATTGCGTAATAACCTTGAAGAGGTTCGTGAAGAGGCCATGACCGATTCACTGACTGGAATCGCCAACCGCAGACGCTTTGATGAATGCCTGCGCCGTATGCGCGAGCACGCCATTGAAAGCGGCGAGGATTTGAGCCTTGTTCTGTGTGATATTGATAATTTCAAACGTTTTAATGATACTTGGGGGCATCAGACCGGCGATCAGATTATTCGCTTTGTCGCCAGCAGTCTGAAACGTCACGCACCGCGCAATCACATTGTGGCGCGCTATGGCGGTGAAGAATTTGCTGTTCTCATGCCCGACACGGACGTCAATACCTCCTTTGATATTGCCGACAATGTGCGCGCCGTTGTGGAATCGAAAAAACTGGTCCGCAAATCAACAAATGAAGATTTGGGAACCATTACAATCTCGCTTGGGGTGACGAATTATGATTCGGATGAACAGGTCGAGGAATTTATAGAGCGGGCAGATATTGCACTTTATTCATCCAAGAAGAGTGGCCGTAATAAAGTGACGGCCAATGCCTCGGATGACAAGTCTTTGAATGTTGCCTGAGTGGCGGTTAACCGTGCAACACATCAACGCTTAGAAAATTGATTTTTTCAATATCATCTTTTGGCACCCAGGGTGCAATTGCCTGGCGGACAAAGTCTTCGCTTGCGCTCATATCCACGTCCTGCGTTCCCTCACTAAAGTGAAACGGGTGCTGGTGCGCCTGTTTTACCAGGGCATCGCGCATGAAATGCGTTTTGGCACGCACTTTCCAGGCATCAACATTATTGGCCAAAACCAGCCGAATGGATAAAAAGACATAATTGACCAAATGCCCATCTCTGGTAATCGGCACAACAAGCGTCGGGATCATGGCTGAGTGCGATGAATTGCCCTCTTCCGGCGCCGGAGGCAGGGGGATCACATCGCTGTTATTGACCCGCCAATTGGCCTTGATACGGTTAGAGGCCCCTTCCGATTTCCCATGTTCCTTTTTTGCCCCTTCAGAGGCCAAAACCGGCGTACACAAGGCCATGGCCAGGGTGAAGGTTAAAATGCGTTTCATGGGTAATCTCCTGCTTTGGTCAGAAGTTTACCAAAGAGTGATCAAAAATGCGTAAACCCGGCCGCATTCACACCCACAACCTGCCCCGCCGCATCGCGTATGAACAGGCCCACGCCCTCGCACGCCGTGCCAATGCGCGTCACAGGGGTTTGCGCATCACACGCCAACTGTTTGATTGTTTTCCTTTTTTCAACTGGTGCCGTAAACAAAAGCTCATAATCATCGCCGCCGCCCATCAAAGAAAGCCGCGCCGCATATTCGTCTTCTTGTCCCTGCACCCACAGCCGCGCCGCATCCGAGAGGGGCATGGCGTCAGGACACAAAACCAGACCCGAATCCGCATCGGCGCACAAATGTCCCGCATCCGCCAACACACCGTCAGAGATATCGATCATGGCGTTGACATGCGGGGCCAATAGCGGGCCAAGGCGCACGCGTGGTTCCGGAAAATGATAATGCCGCGCCAAAACCGCCTGGGCATCCGCCGGTAAAAAATCCAATTGCCCTTCCGCGACCTGCAGGCCCAAAAACCCGTCGCCTGTTGTGCCACTGAGCCAGACATCATCGCCGACCTGCATACCGTGCCGCCGGGTAATGCCTTCATTGGCCCAGCCAAGCGCGGTAATGGAGACGCACAGCGGCCCCGGCCCGGCAATCGTATCGCCGCCGATCAGCGCAATGCCAAAAGCCTTTTGATCCTGCGCCAACCCGCGCACCAGATCATCTTGCGCCGCCGCATCATGGTCATGTGGCCAGCTTATGGTTTGCAAATAATAGGCAGGCACAGCCCCCATGGCCGCCAGATCGGAAAGGTTCATACGCAGGGCCTTGCGGGCCAGATCAGCGGCGCTGACATCGCTCAAAGCGTGAACCCCGGCTTGCGCCATATCCGCCACCGCAACAAGCGCGCCCTTGCCGTGCATGTCCTTTTGCGTGATCACAGCGCCATCATCCCCAAGGGACAAACTTGCCCCGGGGGCCGCCAGATCACGGGCCAGTTTGGCGATAAAGGAAAATTCGCCGCTCTTTGTCATCAGGCTTCAGAGTGTGCGCCATCGCCGCGCGCTTTGCCAATGGTTTCCAACAGCGCATTGACAAAAGCCGGTTCCGGACCGGAGAAAAACGCGTGTGCCAAATCAATATATTCATTCAAAATTACTTTTAGCGGGGTTTTAGGGCAATAAAGAAGCTCAAAAACGGCTGCACGCAGCAAGGCCCGCAAAGTCGCATCAAGTCGGCTAAGGCGCCAGTCTTTAGCCAGATTCTCGCGAATGGAGGCATCAATTTGCTCCTGATTATCGACGCTGCCATTCACGAGTGTACAAAAAAGCGCCCGCGCGGTTTTTTGCGCCGTATCAGCATCTTCTTCATGTTCGAACCGGGTTTCAAGAAATTCCTCAATAACAGAACGCGCACCAATGCCGCCAATATCCATCTGGTAAAGCGCCTGTATGGCACGCAAGCGCCCATCACGCCTTTGCCGCTCAATCGCAGGCCCGGTTTTTTGCTCATTACTCATGTGTTCGTGCCTGCTTTCTCTAAAAGCGCCAAATCCTTGCGCAAGGCCATCATGGTTAAACAGGCATGGGCAGCAAAGCCACCCTTGTTTTTATCTGTAATGGATGCGCGCACCCAAGCCTGTTCTTTATTCTCTACGCTCAAAACCCCATTACCAATGCACAGACCCGGATTGAGTGATAAATCCATCAGTCCGCGCGCCGTTTCGCGGCACACCTCATCATAATGTGTGGTTTCCCCGCGAATAACGCAGCCAAGGGCGATAAAGCCATCAAACAAACCGGTACGGGCGGCGAAACCGATGGCGGCAGGTAATTCCAGCGCTCCGGCCACTTCAACCCGCTGATGCGCGACGTTCGCGTTTTCAAGCGCGGCCACCGCGCCTTTATATAATTCATCGGCCAGATCGGCATAAAAACGCGCTTCGGCAATAAATACGGTTGCAGGGCTTCCCGTCATGATTTTTGGCCTTTCATGGGCAGGGTGTCGGTTATGGTCAGGCCATAACCATCAAGGCCGACAACCGTTTGCGGGGTGTTCGAGAGCAAGGTCATAGCGCTGACACCAAGGTCGGAGAGAATTTGCGCCCCCACCCCATATTCACGCAAGCGCCTGTTTTGCTGGTCTTTTGCTTTGTCTGCATCAGCCGATTGCATCAAAGAGCGCGATAAAGCGGCGTTATCGGTTTCACGTATGAACACAATCACCCCCGGCCCCTTGGCCGCGCTGATGTGCTTTATGGCCTGTTCAACCAGATCAGAGCGCGCCCCGACCTGGCCGGCAATATCAGGTAAAAACGCCGTTTTATGCATACGCACCAGAACAGTCTCTGCGCCGGTTATAGTGCCTTTGACCAGCGCCACATGCTCGGCATTATCAATAGTATTACGATAGATATAAAGATCAAAAGGCCCACCCCAGCGGCTTTTAAACGGGGTTTTGACTACTTGTTCAACAAACCGGTCATGCTTGTGGCGATAGGCAATGAGATCGGCAATGGTGCCAATTTTCAGGCCATGCAATTGAGCGAAAGCAACAAGATCGGGCAACCGCGCCATGGTCCCGTCATCCTTCATAATCTCGCAAATCACCCCGCCGGCATTCAGCCCGGCCATGCGGGAAATATCCACCGCCGCTTCGGTATGACCGGCGCGCACCAAAACCCCGCCGTCCCGCGCCACCAGCGGAAACACATGCCCCGGCGAAACAATGTCAGCAGCGCCGCGCGCCGGATCGATGGCCACCGCCACCGTGTGCGCCCGATCATGGGCGGAAATACCGGTTGTAATGCCCTCGCAGGCCTCGATGGAAACCGTAAACGCGGTTTTATGCCGCGAACGGTTTTCCGCCGACATCAACCGCAGACCCAGCGCCCGCGCCCGCGCCGAAGGCAGGGCCAGACAAATCAGCCCCCGCCCGTTTCGGGCCATAAAATTAATCGCATCGGGGGTGGCAAATTGCGCCGGGATGATCAGATCACCCTCGTTTTCACGATCTTCCGCATCGACCAGAATATACATGCGCCCATTGCGCGCATCTTCAATAATATCTTCGATGGGGGAAAGCGGGCTATCGGCCATTACGTCGCTCCGGGCATGCGCATATGCGTTAATCTGGCTGCATAGCGCGCCATGATATCAACTTCCAGATTAACCTGCATGTCCGGCTGTAATTGCCCCAGTGTCGTCACCGTCAGCGTATGCGGCACCAGGGCCACGCCAAACTGGTTTTGCGATACGCTGGCCACAGTCAGTGATACCCCGTCCAGCGCCACCGAGCCTTTGACGGCAATGAATGGCAAATACTCTTCATCGATTGCAAATACATGATGCGCCGCCTCACCTTGCCCCTGCACACCAATAAAGCGGACTGCCGTGTCCACATGCCCGTAAACCATGTGACCACCAAGTTCGTCGCCCAGCGTCAAAGAGCGTTCCAGATTAACGCCCTGCCCCGCCTGCCAGTGCGGTATTGTGGTCTTGGCGAGTGTCTCACCAACCACATCAACGGACCAGCGGCTACCCGCGCCGTGTTTTTCCACTTGCGTCACCGTCAGGCATACCCCGTTATGGGCAATTGATGCGCCAACAAGGATCGTGTCCGCATCATAGGGGCTGTCAACCACAAGGCGGCGACTTTTATCGCCCTCAACGCTTGCAATGCGCCCTATGGCACTGACCAATCCTGTAAACATCAGGTCTTCCGCCTGTGCAGGCGCTCCCATAAATCATCGCCCAGTTGGCGAACCTCGACGCGCGTAAAACGCGACGCGGCGGCTAAATCACGCAACGCCAGAGCGGCCACACACGGCAATGCATCGGCGCCCAGAATAACCGGCGCACGAAACCATTCCAACCGGTCAACACGGCCAGCGCGGATCAAAGACGCCGCCAACACCCCGCCCCCTTCGACCAGAAGGCGCTTTATACCGCGCCTTGCCAATGCCGACAGCACAGCGCAAATATCAACACCACCATTACCGCCTTCTGGTACAGAAACGACATCAAAGCCTTGTTTTTTTAGTTCATTTTTCCGATCACCGGGTGCTTCAGGCGCGGTAAAAATCCACACGGGTGCGACATCAAGGCTGTGCGCCAGCTTGCCATCATTCGGCGTGCGCAACCGCGCATCAGCAATTATGCGCACCGGCTGCGGTCCGGCATAGCCTGGCAGGCGCACGGTGAGTGTCGGATCATCGGCCAATACGGTACCTGAACCGACCAAAATGGCATCATGTTCAGCACGCAGCTTATGGCCTTGGGCGCGCGCCTCTGATCCGGTGATCCACTGGCTCTGGCCATTGGCAAGGGCGATTTTTCCATCAAGGGAGGTCGCCAGTTTAAGAGAAACAAGGGGGTAGGCCGACATCATTTATCAAGTTTTTCGTCGGCAATAAACCGGGCAAAATCCCGCGCCTCGTTAAAATCCTTGTAAACAGAGGCATAGCGCACATAAGCGATCGGATCGATGTTGGCCAGCGCCTCCATCACCATTTCGCCAAGACGGTCTGAGCGCACATCAAGATCGCCCTCGCTTTCAACCCGGCGCACAATAGACGAGACCAGTTGTTCGATCTGCTCGCGCTCCATGGGGCGCTTTTGCATGGCAACAATGACCGAACGCAGCAGCTTTTCCCGGTCAAACAACACCCGGCGGCCAGAGCGCTTGATCACCGTCAGATCACGCAATTGCACCCGTTCGAAAGTTGTAAAGCGCTGGCCGCAGGCATTGCACTGGCGACGGCGGCGAATGGTGGCCCCTTCCTCTGCCGGACGCGAGTCTTTAACTTGCGTGTCTTCGCTGGAGCAAAAGGGGCATCGCATCAGTGTAAATCCTCATAAAGCGGAAAGCGGGTTGTTAATGCCAGCGCCGCTTCGCGCACTTCGGCCTCTATACGGGCGTTATTGTCC
>JALWSB010000074.1 GCA_027080345.1 Robiginitomaculum sp.
CCAGACGGCGGCGCACCGGGACCATTGGAAGAAAAACTGTTTACCGATCTGGATACGCGCCTTGCCGCCCTGACCGGCTATTATGAGGCCATGGAGTTTCGCAAAGCCATGAGCGAAACCCGCGCCATCTGGGCGGCGGGCAATGAATATCTGGCCGAAGCGGCACCATGGACAGTAATTAAAACCGATCCGCAAAAAGCGGCATTGATTGTACGCACGGCGCTTAATCTGGTGGTGATCAGCGCCATTATCGCCCAGCCGGTAATTCCCGCAGCAGCCAAAACCATTCTTGATGCCATGGGCGTACCGGGTGAAAACCGCCGCTGGCCCGAAGGGACGGCCAGCACGCTGATGGATGCTTTGCCCCACGGCCTGGCCTTTACCCCGCCGCCGGTTCTTTTTACCAAAATCGAAGATGAACAGGTGGCCGAATGGAGCATCCGCTTTGGCGCGCAGGCATAAGTATAAACATTGCTAGAGCCTCGAAAAAGAGGGACTTTACCTTAAGACACTTTTTGCACGGCTTTTGTTTCGTCTTTGGCATCCGGCGCTTTTTTGGCCCCGGCGCGGGCGATAGCGGCGAACAGCGCACGTGGATCGATCGGTTTGGCGACATAGTCATCCATGCCTGCATCCAGACAATCCTGACGATCCCCCTCCATGGCATTGGCCGTCATGGCAACAACCGGCACATGCTGGTTGGGACCCGCATTGGCGCGTAAGTTCCGGGTTGCGGTTTTACCATCCATGCGGGGCATTTGCACATCCATCAGCACCAGATCAAACGCTTCAGCGCTCAGAAATTCCAGCGCCTGCACCCCGTCCTCGGCAATAATAATTTCGTGCTCGAACGGTTTTAAGAAGGCCTTCAAAACCCGCTGGTTAAGCGCATTGTCTTCGGCGGCAAGAATGCGCAGGCGGCGTTTTTTCGCTGTTGTTTTCTTGGCTTTTACGGCGGCCTTGCCTTCTTCTTTACGCAAACTTTCGCGCGATACAATCGTCGCATCAATCTCAAAAACAAAGGTCGTGCCCACGCCCAGTTCCGACGTGACAGCAATGTCGCCATTCATCATATTGGCCAAGCGTTTGGAGATGGCCAGACCAAGACCCGTACCACCAAATTTACGGGTGATGGAGTTATCCGCTTGTTCAAATGAGCTAAACAAACGCCCCAGCGCTTCGGGGGCAATGCCGGTCCCGGTATCGGTGACAGCAAAGCGGATTTTGGCCTTGTCCTCGACATCCCCATGCGTGCTGACCTCCAGCCGCACTTCACCCTCTTCCGTAAATTTCATTGCATTTGACAGAAGGTTGTAAATCACCTGGCGGATACGGGTAATATCACCGCGAATAACCGATGGAACATCGTCATCTATGTGACAAACAAAGTTCAATCCCTTGTCTTTTGCATTGGGGGCCCACAAACGTTCCAGACGGCGCACCGCATGGCGCACATCCACATCAAGCGTCTCGATCTGCATCTTGCCCGCCTCGATCTTTGAAAGATCGAGAATATCATTAAGAACCGTCATCAGCATTTCGCCGCCATCGGTCAGGGCGGTGATATATTCGCGTTGCTGATCATCAAGATTTGTGCCTTTGAGCAATTCGGCCATGCCCAGAACGGCATTCATCGGCGTGCGCAGCTCGTGGCTCATCATTGCCAGAAACTCGGATTTGCTTTGATTGGCGCGTTCCGCATCAGCAATGGCGTTTTGCAGTTTTGTGATATCCCGGCGGATGGAAACACACGAGGTGATTTTACCGTTCGCGTCCTTGATCGGGGAGATAGTGACATCGGCCCAATAGGTACTGCCATCCTTAGCTTTATTTTGTATCTGCCCGTTCCAGACCCGCCCGGCACTGATTGTGTCTTGCATCTCTTTGAAAAAAGCTGCGTCATGCAGATCGGAATCCAGCATGGTAATGCTGTTCCCGACAAGCTCTTCACGGCTATATTGTGATTTCTCGCAAAACAGATCATTGACCTCGTAAAGCGTACCCTTTTCATCACTGATCGAAACCATGGCGTGCTGGTCAAGGGCGCTGTTGATCGCGCTAAGCTGGGCATTGGAATTTTCCGCTTTTTCCTTGGCTGTTTTATGGGCATCAAACAAGGATTTGACCCATCCATAGGCCTTTGCCCCGCTGAGTATAAACAAGGCCAGCCCACCAAAAACCGCAAACATTTCACCGCTTGTGATCGTATGACTGACAAAATGGGCGTATAAAGGCAGAAAAGCAAAAGCGACAAAAAATGGCATGGCAGACACAAAATACACGAGCCGTGACCGGGAGTGATAGAGGCTGATTTGCACCAATGCACCGCTCAGCATCAAAGTGGCCAACAGTTTCCCGCCTTCACCGCCGATTTGCCACAAAACGGGGCTGAAAATGGAAAATGTAATGGCCGACAGGGCGACGCTGGCCACGGTTAGCCAATAAGCAAGGGATAATGGAAAACCATTTGTCCTGATCGACCCGGCGATTTTGGAAGCGCGAGCATCAATGATCAGGGCGATCTGCACCGCCGCCAGCCACAGCAGCGGAAAGGCTGGCGGTGTCAACAGCATGGTTAACCCACAGACAATAACCGCCATGATCTGGCGGGTTTTGCGTCCGTCATTGCGGCTTTGCGCCAGCGTTTCCAGATCTTCGATCAGCTGTTCCTGATTTTTATCATAGGACATAAATACTGTTCCCCGTTTTATTCTTTGGAAGACCCTAAAAGGAAAAGGTAAAAAATTACCCCTATTTTGCTGTTTCCATTAAAAACATTCCAACGCCCCCGGTTTGGCGCTACACTACCCCTTCCAAGAGAGGGGAATCTCATGCAAACCTTATTTTCAAAATTGATGGTCATCGCGTCGGCCACTTTGGCAGCGCTTTTGCTGATAACGAATACGAGCCAGGCGCAAACGCCTTTGCGCAAGGCCATAGACAGCGATTATCCGTACCTGCAAGCGCTCTACACCCATTTTCATGAAAACCCTGAGCTCAGCTTTGAAGAGGTGCAAACCGCCAAACGGCTGGCCGCAGAACTTCAAAGTGTGGGCTTTGACGTCACCACCGGCATTGGCCGTACGGGCATTGTGGCGGTGATGCGCAATGGCAGCGGACCAACATTGATGATCCGCACCGACATGGATGCCCTGCCGGTCAAGGAACAAACCGGCAAAGCCTATGCCTCAACCGCGATCGGGCAAAACTGGAAAGGCATAAAGAATCTCCCTGTCATGCACGCTTGTGGCCATGACATACACATGACCTCTTTGGTCGGTGTGGCGCGCCGCATGGCCGCCCTGAAAGACCAATGGTCGGGCACGCTTGTGCTCATTGGTCAACCGGCCGAAGAACTGGGCCTTGGGGCCAGGGCGATGCTTGATGACGGTCTTTTCAGCCGCTTTCCCAAACCCGATTTCAATCTTGCCTTTCATGACAATGCCAATATGCCCGCCGGCACCATTGGCTATACTTCTGGTTATGCCCTGGCCAATGTGGACAGTGTTGATATAGAAGTGCGCGGCGTTGGCG
The DNA here is from genome assembly GCA_027080345.1 of Robiginitomaculum sp. Classification (GTDB taxonomy): domain Bacteria; phylum Pseudomonadota; class Alphaproteobacteria; order Caulobacterales; family Maricaulaceae; genus Robiginitomaculum_B. The sequence continues at coordinate 3,535 of JALWSB010000074.1, forward strand.
GTCACGGGGCTTATCCACACACCACCAAAGACCCGATCGTTCTGGCCTCTTATATTGTTACCGCCTTGCAAACCCTTGTGGCGCGCGAAATAGATCCGCAAAAACCCGCTGTGGTCACCGTTGGCTCTTTTCATGCAGGAACCAAACACAATATCATTTCTGATCACGCCCATTTGCAACTGACCGTGCGCTCCTATTCCGACGGCGTGCGTAAAAAACTGCTCGATGGCATCCGCCGCATTGCCAAACATCAGGCCCTTGCCTTTGGCATCCCCGAAGATCGCCTGCCTGTCGTGGAGGTCGAACAGGATTATACCCCGTCAACCTATAACAATCCCGCTTTGGTCAAACGGGTTATCCATGCCATTAAAGAGGAAGTCGGCAGCGATAATGTCATTGAAACGCCACCGGTTATGGGCGGCGAGGACTTTGCCCAATATGGCCGCACCGATGACAAAATCCCCGGCTTTTTGTTCTGGGCCGGGGCGGTTAATCCGGCGGTTTACGCGGCGGCAAAGAAAAACGGGCAAACCCTGCCCTCTTTGCATTCGCCGTTTTTTGCCCCGGACCCTGAGCGCACCATCACCACGGCGGTGGACGCCATGAGCGCGGCGGCACTCGATCTTTTGGGGAAAACCGATGGCTGAGGCGCGACGTTATTTTTCCGGTGCGCCCTGGGAGGAACAGGTTGGCTATTGCCGGGCCTTGCGCAAAGGCCCGCACGTCTGGGTGACGGGGACGGCGCCGATTGCCGAAGACGGTTCAACCTATGCGCCCGGCGATCCTTATGCCCAGACCGCCCGCTGTCTGAGCCTGATAGAGACCGCCCTTGGCGCGGTTAATGCGGCTATGGGTGATGTGGTGCGTACACGCCTTTATGTCACTGACATTACGCGTTGGGAGGCCATTGGCCGCGCCCATGCCGCCGCATTTGCGCACAACCCACCCGCCTGTACCATGGTTCAGGTGGCCAGCCTGATCGCCCCCGATATGATGGTTGAAATTGAGGTTGATGCTTTTGTTGAATAAAGGGCTTTTCATGCGCACCGGGTTCATTGGATTTGTGTTTTTGGTAATGATGCTTTTTGGTTGTCGCGGCTATGCGGACAATCCGGGCTGGCGCTCCATAGAGCCGCAAAACCTTCTTGTTATCACAACAACTTACGGCGATGTGATTGTCGAATTAAATCTGCAATTTGCCCCAAACCATGTGGCCCGCATGCGGGCACTGGCGGCGGCACATTTTTATGACGGTCTTTCGTTTTACCGCGTTATCGATGGGTTTGTGGCCCAGGGCGGGCGCAATAAAGGCGATGCGGCGCACTGGCCAGCCTTGAAAAATGAAAATGACCGCGCCGCCGAAGGGCTTGATTTTCTGCCCACCGGATCGCCAGACCTTTATGCGCCGCAAGCGGGGCATGTGCGCGGCTTTGCCGCCGCCCGCGATCAAAAAGCCGGGCGTGCCTGGCTGATGCATTGTGTTGGTGCCATGGCCATGGCCCGCGATGAAGACCCCGATAGCGGCGATACCGAATTTTATATCGTTTTGGGACCGGGGACGCGCTATCTTGATCGTAATCTGACGATTTTTGGCCGGGTGATTGATGGCATGCAATTTGTGCAAAAACTGAACCGCGGTGACCGCGCCATTAATGGTGGGGTGATTGGCGATCCGGCACGCCGCGATCCCATAATCTCCCTGCGTATAGCCGCCGATCTGCCCAAAAAAGACCGCCCGCACTACGAAGTCATGCGCACGGATTCACAGGGCTTTGCGGCCTTCAAACAGGCCAAAAAGATACGCCGGGCTGCGTTTTTCTATCGCCGTCCGCCCGCCGTCATTGAGGCGTGTAACACCCAAGCCCCGGCGCGCAGCACCCGATGATTGTGGATGATATTTTTTCTGTGCCCGAAACGGGCGTCCTGCTGGGGCTGGATCCGGGCACAAAGACCGTTGGCATTGCCGTCTCGGATGGGGCGCGCATTGCCGCCACACCGCTGGAAACCGTGCGCCGGACAAAATTTACCGCAGATGCAAAGCAGATTTTTGCGCTTTATGACGACCGCGCCTGCGTTGGTATTATTCTGGGCCTGCCCCTGAATATGGATGGCAGTGCCGGGCCACGTGTGCAAAGCGTTCAGGCCTTTGCCCGCAACCTTCTGGCGGTACGCGATGTGCCGCTTTGTTTTTGGGATGAACGGCTGTCCTCGGCGGCGGTCGAGCGCACCTTGCTGGCCGCTGACACCCGGCGAGACAAGCGCAAGCAGGTTATTGATAAAATGGCCGCCGCCTACATTTTACAAGGCGCGCTGGACCGTTTGCGTTCATAAAGCCAGAAGGCGTAAAGCCTCTTGCGGGTCTGTGGCGTGCAGGGCCAGATCGCGCATGCTGGCCGAAGTAAATCCTTCGGCAATGGAATGCTCAAGCAGCGCGAAAAACGGACCCCAATACCCATCCTGATCCAAAAACACGGTTTTCATGGGAAACAGCTCAAGATTGGCCCAGCTTAGAACCTCCACCACCTCCTCCATCGTACCAATGCCGCCGGGCAGCACCACAAAGCCATCGCTGGCGCTGGCCATGCGGGCCTTTCGCTCGTGCAGGGTATCGACGATCTGCAACTCGCAATCGTCAAAAGCGATCTCCTGTGTGGCCAGAAAGCCGGGCAATATGCCGAGCACATCACCGCCGCCGCGCCGCACGGCCCGGGCGGTAATGCCCATCAGGCCAACCGCGCCGCCGCCGTAAACCAGACGCAGGCCCTGTTGTGCCAAAAGTGCACCAAAATCATCCGCCAATTGGGCAAAAGCGGGGTTATTCCCATTCCGGGAACCACAAAAGACACAGACAGACTTCTGGTTTGACATGGTGTGACCTTATTTTCGACATACATTTTGTTCTGGTATAGGATATGCATAGAATATATATGCGGCTTAACGCAATATGGCGCGATTTGCCAACGGAGAACAGCTGAATATGTCAGCCATGCGCGGATTTATTATTGCGGCAATTATAACGGTTTTGGTCGCCATTGCCGTTATTTATTTTACCCGTAAAAGCCCTGAACCAGCGCCGCCACCGCCGCCGCCTGTATCTGTGACCACGGGCCAGAATAAAGCCAGCATCAGCACCGGGGCCAGCTTTGATATTGTGCGTGTTGATGTGCGCGGCACGGCGGTAATTGCCGGGCGCGCTGACCCCGGTTCCAGTATTACACTTGTGGCCAATGGCAGCGCCATTGCCACCACCAAAGCCAGCGCCAACGGCGATTGGACAATCGTTCTTAACGAGGCCCTGCCGACCGGGGCGGTCGAGCTGTCATTGCGTATGCAGGGCAGTGACGGGCGCATTATTCGCTCTGATCAGGTTGTGGTGGTGTCTGTGCCCCATAAGCGTAACAAGCGGCCTTTGGTGGTG
>JALWSB010000075.1 GCA_027080345.1 Robiginitomaculum sp.
TTGCTTGGCTGTTTGCGGCGCGGATTATTTCGGGCATGGCCGGGGCGACATTTGCCACCGCGAATGCGCTTATTGCCGACACATCGGCGGGCAAGGACAAGGCCAAGGGCTTTGGCATGATCGGGGCGATGTTTGGGGTTGGCTTTATCCTGGGGCCGGTGCTGGGCGGCTTTTTGGGCGAGATTGGCGCGCGGGCGCCGTTTTACGGGGCGGCGGCTTTGGCCTTTGCCAATTTTACCATGGGCTTTTTCTTTTTGCCCGAAACGCTGGCGCAAAATGATCGCCGGGCCTTTGACTGGGCGCGGGCCAATCCGGTTGGCGCGCTGGGTAAACTTGGCGGCCATACGCTCATACTGGGTCTGGCGGCGGTGTTATTCATTCACCAGTTTGCGCACATGGCGCTGGTCAGCACCTGGACCTATGCGGCGATGGAAAAGTTCCAGTGGGGCGCGCGTGAGGTTGGCTTGTCCCTGGGGGTTGCCGGGGTGATGATGGCGGTGGTGCAAGGCGGGCTTGTCGGCACGGCGATCAAACGTCTGGGCACGGTGCGTGCGGCCAGTATCGGCTTTATCGGCGGTATTGGTGGTTATTTGGGCTATGCCTTTGCCCCCAGTGGTATTTTTGTTCTGGGCTTTATTGTCGTTGGCTCGATTGCCGGGCTGACCTATCCGGCGATCATGGGCATTATGTCGGATCGTGCGCCCAAAAACGCGCAAGGGGAGCTGCAAGGCGGTGTGGCCAGCCTGATGAGCGTGACGGCGATTTTTGCGCCGTTGTTCATGACGCAGATTTTTGGTTTTTTTACCGCGCCCACTGCGCCGGTTTACTTTCCCGGCGCGGCGTTTTTTGCCGCCGCCATGCTGGAAATTGTGGCGTTTATGGTCTTTCTTTGGGTGGTCAGGCAGGCGCGCAAATCCTGAAAAACATTGCGCCCCGCCTGCCTGTGGCAATCTGCCACTTTACCGGTAGGTGGGGGTGTGCTGTAACCGCACTCATGACTGTGTCTTTGTCCCGTTCGCGCCCGACCCGCCGCCGCCATGGCGCCTTTGCCGCTTTGGCGCTGGTGCTGGTATTGGGGGCTTCTTTTTGGCCGCTGGCGCAGGCGCGTCTGGTGGCACAAGGCGGGCCATTAACGCGCATTTTATGCAGCGGTTTTGCCCGCGCCCCGTTAAGCGCCGAAGCGCGGGCCTCTTTGGAACGCCTTGCCGATTTAAGCGGCAATGACGATTTGCGCCCCCTCAAGCAGACCCCGGCCTGTCCGTGTCAGGGCTGTTTCATGCATGGCCATGGTATTGCCTCGCTATTGCCGGACGCGGTGCAGGTACCGGTACGTTTGGCGCGTAGTGTTTATCTTCCCCGTTCTTACCGCAATGACAGCCTGCCCAAGGGGCATGGCCGCGATGGACTTAGCGCCCGGGGGCCGCCCGCTATCCTCTTTTTCGCATAACTCATTTTACGTTGCAGCGCCTGCCTTTCAGGCGGCGCATAAGAGGATTTCACATGAAAATAATATATTATGCCGGCGCGGCTGCGCTGGTCCTTGCTGCTGCGCCGGCTTTGGCGCAAACGGCATCCAATGGCGATATCTGGACCGATGTTATCATCGTTCACGGCACCCGCCTGCACAGTGGCCCGGACGTTCAGGCTATCACCCCTGATATGGCG
>JALWSB010000076.1 GCA_027080345.1 Robiginitomaculum sp.
GGTAAGAGATGACCCTTTTTGACCCTCGGGTTTGCTATCCTCGGCGGAGCTCCCTCTCCTGGGGGAGAGGGCCGGGGTGAGGGGTTGTGAAGCAAAGGCTGGATACTTTCTTTAAGGCCATGATCCCTCATCTTATTTCTCTCCCATCCGGAAGAGGAAAGAGATTGTCCCTATGCCGGTGCCATGGTTTTCGGGGCGGGGATAGCAAAACCTTGTCCCACACTGGTGCTGGTGGGGTATCCTATTTGTATCGTCCCCCCACCTGTCATTGCCGGGCTTGTCCTGGCAATCCAGAGTGGCCTTAACATCATACTGGATTACCCGGATAAACCGGGTAATGACAGACACGGAAAACACTTTCCCTCATCCAGAGCCTGTCGAAGGATGAAAGAATAACCGCACAACGCCTTATCTTATTTTTCAGCCGCGGCGGCGATTTCGATCAATACCGTATGGGCGGCGATTTGGGTGCCTGGCTGGGCATGAACGGCTTTGATGGTGCCATTTATGCCGGCGCATAATTCGTGTTGCATTTTCATGGCTTCCAATATGGCCAGCGGCGCGCCTTTGCGCACCGTATCCCCGGGTTTGACGAGCACCTTGCCAAGCAGGCCATGCATGGGGGCGATCACAGATCCGCTGTCCACCGTCTTTTGCGATGAGGCGGCCACGGCACAGCGGTTTTGGGCATGAAATTCGCGGCCCTTGATCGACACTGAAATGCGTGCGCCAGCCTGATCGTCATTTGGCTGATGAAAGGCCAGTTTTACCTGATGCCCATCAATTTCCAACACGGCTTTATGCCCGCGAATAGCCAGCACACGGATATTGGTTCTTGCCTCATCCGGGCCGCGCACTACATAGGCATCCGGTCCTTTGGGGGTCAGAAACAGGTCCAGCGTCTCTTCGTTTTGAGCAAAGGAATATGGCGTGGAAATTGGCGTGGCGCTGGCCCAGTTGTGAAGGGCGGGCGTCATGGAAATGGCCGCCTCTTGTGCTCGGCTGCGGGCGCGATCAAACAACAGCACCGCCGCCATGGCCGCTTCGGCAAAGCTTAAGTGAGCCGGGGCCAGCGCATCCTTGTCAAAATGGGTTTCTATAAAGCCAGTATCGGCGCAGCCTTGCACAAAATCTGGAGTTTCCAGCGCCCGGATCAAAAAGCCCTTATTGGTGGCGGGACCAAAAATATGGGTGCCCGCCAAAGCCCGGACCAGCTTTTGCCGGGCGTCTTCGCGGGTTTTGCCATGGGTAATGATTTTGGCCATCAGCGGATCATAAAAAGGTGTAATCTCGCTGCCCGTTTTCACACCGCTATCGACGCGAATGCCGCCGCCCCGCATCGGTCGCCACAGGGAAATTTTGCCACTGGAAGGCAGAAAGTCCTGTGCCGGATCTTCGGCATAAAGCCGTGCCTCAATGGCATGACCGCTCATCTTTATATCGTCTTGCATGAAACTCAGGGCCTCGCCCTGGGCAATGCGGATTTGCAGGGCCACCAAATCCAGACCGGTGACCATTTCGGTGACCGGGTGTTCCACCTGCAAACGGGTATTCATCTCCAGAAAATAAAACGTGTCTGTCTCGTCCAGCAAAAACTCAATCGTGCCCGCACCCACATAGTCAATGTCCTGCGCCGCCTTGACCGCCACCGCGCCCATGGCCTCGGAAAGTTCGGGCGTCAGGCCGGGGGCTGGCGCCTCTTCGATGATTTTTTGGTGGCGGCGCTGCACCGAACAATCGCGGGTACCCAAATGCACGGTATTGTCATGGCCATCGGCAAGGATTTGCACCTCGATATGGCGGGCCTTTACAAGCGCACGTTCCAGGATCAGCGCCCCTTCGCCAAAGGCATTTTCCGCTTCGTTGCGTGCCGTGCCAAGGGCGGCTTTCAGCTCGCTTTCCTGATTGACCAGACGCATGCCGCGCCCCCCGCCTCCGGCGGCGGCCTTGATCATAATGGGATAGCCAATGTCTTTGGCCGCTTTGATCAGGGCCTCATCGTCTTGCGCTTTGCTCTGATAGCCGGGAATGCAGGCAATACCGGCTTTGATCATGGCGCACTTGGCCTTGGCCTTGTCGCCCATCAGCTCAATCGCTTTTGCCGAAGGGCCGACAAAAATCAGACCCGCTTTCTCGCAAGCCGTGGCAAAGGCCGCATTTTCAGACAAAAACCCATAGCCCGGGTGGATCATATCTGCGCCGGTATCGGTCGCGGCGGCCAGCACCCGTGCACTATCCAGATAGGATTGCGCCGCCGGGGCCGGGCCCAGCCGGACCGCTTCATCGGCGGCGCGAACATGGGGGGCATCCACATCAGCATCGGAATAAACCGCGATGGTGCGCAGGCCCAGCGCCTTGGCGCTGCGGATGATCCGGCAGGCAATTTCGCCGCGATTGGCAATCAAAATGCTGTTCATTTGTGTGCTCATGTCCGCCCCCTACAACCGTGCAATGCCAAAACTGTTGGGTTTGACGTCGCGGTGGCGGGCCTCCCAGACGGTGGCGAGGAAAAAGCCAAGGCTCTGGCGGGTCTGGCGCGGGTCGATCATGCCATCATCCAGACAATGGCCCGAGGTGTAAAACGCCCCGGATTGGCTATTAAAATGATGGGCCAGCATTTTGCCATGCTCGGCCATCTGGTCTGCATCAAAGGGTACACCGGCCTTGGCGGCCCCGGCTTCGGCAACGATGGACATCACCTGGGCGGCCTGCTCGCCGCCCATAACCCCCATGGAGGCATTGGGCCAGGTGACACAGAAATCCGGATCGAACCCGCGCCCGCACATGCCGTAATTGCCGGCGCCATAGCTGGCCCCGATCATGAAGGTTATGCGCGGCACGCTGGTATTGGTCATTGCCTGGATCATTTTGGATCCGTGCTTGATCATGCCGGCCTGTTCATAGGTTTTGCCGACCAGATAGCCGGTGGTATTTTGCAAAAATACCAGAGGGATATCGGCCTGATCGCAAAGCTGGATAAACTGGGCGGCCTTGGTCGCCCCGTCCGGGTCAATTGGGCCATTATTGCCAATAATGCCGCACGGCAGGCCATAAACATTGGCCTGCACACACACGGTGGAGACGCCGTATCGCGGCTTAAAATCGGTAAAGTCCGAGCCATCCACAAGGCGCGCGATTACTTCGCGCACATCATAGGGCTTGCGATAATCCATCGGCACAATGCCCAAAATTTCATCCGCATCATATAGTGGTTCAGCAAAATCGTGCGCAGGCAAGGACGCACAGCGATCATTCCAGCCAAGGCGCGACACCACTTCGCGGGCCAGCAACACCCCTTCGCCATCATCCTCGGCCAGATATTCGGCAAGGCCTGAAACACTGGCGTGCATCATCGCGCCGCCCAGCTCCTCTTCGGTGGCGATCTCGCCGGTGGCGGCTTTCAATAGTGGCGGCCCGGCCAAAAACGCCTTGCCGCGCCCCTTCACCGCAATCACATAATCCGACAGCCCGGGCATATAGGCCCCGCCCGCCGTGGACGAGCCATGCAGCACCGAAATGACCGGCAGGCCAGCTTTGCTGAGCCGCGCCAGATTGCCAAACAGCGCCCCGCCGGCGATAAATCCCTCGACAGTATAGTTCAGAAGATCGCCGCCCGCGCTTTCCACCAGATGGATGAAGGGCAGGTTTTGTTGCAAGGCGATCTCTTGCGCCCGGCGCAGACGATAGCCCCCCGCCGTGGTCATCGAGCCGGCCTTGATACCGCTGTCATCGGTAACAATGGCGCAGCGCACGCCATTGATGAAGCCGATCCCGGCCATGATGGTCGAGCCGGGGATGGATTTTTCTTCCTCTGGTGTGTCTACCAGATAACCGGCAATATTACCCACCTCGAAATAGGGCATGCCCGGATCCAGCAGGCGGGCCAAACGCTCACGCGGCAGCAATTGCCCCCGCGCCGCAAAACGTTCTTTGCGCTTGGCCGAACGGGCAGGTGCGCGGGCGTTTAGCTCGCACAGCTTGTCCACCAAAGCCGTCATGTCGGCATGGTTCTGTTTAAAAGCTTCGGATTGGGTATCAATGGTGGAACGAAAAACCGTCATGTCAGCGTCTTTACCAAAGTGTGAGGAATGGAAACGGGATGGGCCAACAGAATTTGCGCATAGCCCTTGCCCTGTGGGTCATTACGGATCGAGGCCATGCCGCCGCCGCCCAGCACATGATCAATCAGAAAATTGATCCCCGGCAGGCCCGGCATAAAAAAGCGTTGCACGGCCGCCGTTTTATTCTTGACCTCGATAAAGTGCGCAAAGCGTGCCGCCACGGCATCTTCGTCCAGCGCCGCCCAGATATAGGGCATAAAGGCCGCCTCGCGGGCAATAATGCCAATATTGGCCTTGTCACCCTTATCGCCGGAGCGCCCAAAGGCCAGCTTGATCAGCGGCACTTCGGTCATCTCGTCATTGCTTACGGGCAGGACTGGCGGGGCGGGGCGATGGATGCTGGCCGGATCAAAGGCGGTATCTGTTTTGTCGGCAAAGCGCTGCACCTGCCCATCGATATCAATCTGGATGCTGATATCCGCCTTGGGGGTGAGATAGGAGAACAGGCGCACCACCGGCGATGGCTTGGGCCGCCCCCCGGCAAAGCCGCTAAGCCCCGGCGGTGAGGCCAGACCCAGCCCCACGCTTTCTTTAAGCAGCAGGCCAACCCCCATGGCATCCGGGTGCCGCGCGGCGATTTTCAGCACCACTTCGCGGGGCGCATCCACGGCGGCATAATCGCCAAACTGGCTTTCTGCCCCGATCACTTCGACACTGGTTTGGGTAAAATCACCCAGGTTGAATTTGCGTAAAATGGCATTGGTGCGCGCAAAGGCGGCCTTGGCCATGGCACGGGCTTTTTTATCGGCATCAAAGCCATAATAACTCATCATCAGACCGGCGCGAAAACCATCGGCCCAGGTCAGTGAGGTTTTATAGGTGTCCGGCGGCGCATAGCCTTTGGCGGGAGAGACCGAGACGCAGTTCGCGCTTTCCTGATGCACCCTCACGCCCGAAAAATCACACACCACATCAGGCAGCATATAGGCCTGCGGATCGCCGATCTCGTAGACCAATTGCTCGGACACCGTGCCCACACTGACCAGACCGCCCGTGCCTTTGGCCTTGGTGACTTGGAATGCGCCATCAGGCGTAATCCTGGCAATGGGATAGCCGATAGTGGCAATGTCTGGCACCTGATCCCAATCGGTGAAATTGCCCCCGGTGGCTTGTGGCCCGCATTCCAGAATGTGCCCGGCAAGGGAGCCACTGGCCAACAGGTCATAATCGGTTGCCTTCCAGCCAAAGGCATGGATACAGGCCCCCAGCGTCACCGCGCTATCGACGCAGCGCCCGGTAATGACAATATCGGCCCCGGCATCCAGCGCCGCCGCAATGGGAAAGGCCCCCAGATACGCATTAATGCTGGCGATTTTGTCCGGGTCCGGAAAGGCATCATTGGTGAACATTTCATCCGGAGCGCGGGCCGTAATGGCGTCTTTTTGCGCCATCAGATCATCGCCGGTAATCACCGCCACTTTCAGGTCCAGTCCGGCTTTGGCAATCAGGTTGCGCACCGTCGCGCCGCAGGCGGCGGGGTTAATGCCCCCGGCATTGGAAATGATCTTCACCCCGGCGCTGGCGATATCCGGTAAATTGGGTTTGATAACCGCAGAGACAAAATCTGTGGCATAGCCGCCATCGGGGCTTTTGGCTTTGGCCCTGGCCATGATCGACATGGTGATCTCGGCCAGATAATCATAGACGATATAGTCCAGCCCGCCTTCGCGCAAAAACTGTGGCGTGGCCATGGCGCTTTCGCCCCAATAGCCACTGGCCCCACCAATGCGGATACTATCGCGCTCGGCGCTCATGGGATCTGTCTCATTTTCTGGATTTGTTTGATCAAAATAATTCCATTTGCCATAAATATGTTTAGTCTCGCGAATGAGATCATAGAACGATGAAACACGATGGGGTTTTGATGGGCAAGGTTAATCCGCAAGAACTTGACGAATTTGCCAAAGAGGCGGACGCGTGGTTCGCCGCCAATGTCAATCCAGATCCGGGCTTTATGCTGCCGCTGACCTTTATGGAGGTCGGCACCGATCAACAGTTTGATTTTTTGCGGGACTGGCAAAACAAGGTTTATGAGGCCGGTTATCTGGGCGCTGCCTGGCCCAGTGAATATGGCGGCGGTGGGCTGGATCAGGCCTTCCAGGATGCGGCCACCGATGCCATGCGCCGCCATCATGCTCCCATCATGCTGAACGCCATCGGCCTGAATTGGACCGGGCCATTGCTGATGGATATCGGTACCGAGGCTCATTGCAAAAAACACATTAAGGGCATTTTGTCCGCCGAAGATATCTGGTGTCAGGGCTTTTCCGAACCGGATAACGGCTCGGACCTTGGCAATGCGCAATTGCGCGCCGTGCGCGATGGCGACGAATATGTGCTGAACGGTTCCAAAATCTGGACCACTCAGGGCAATTACGCAAAATACATGATCCTGTTGGCGCGTACCAACCCTGACGCGCCCAATAAATATGCGGGGCTTAGCTTTTTTCTGGCACCGATGAAAATTCCGGGCGTGGAAACCCGCCCCATTCGCAAGCTGACCGGCGAATACGGTTTCACCCAGACCTTTTTTACCGATGCGCGCATTCCCGCCGATGGCCTGATGGGCAAGGAAGGCGAAGGCTGGCAGGTGGCCATGAAGACCCTGGAATATGAGCGCGGCGTGCATGGCGGTCAGGCGGGCGGCTATGTCCTGTTGCCGCTGGACGCCTTTGCGGTAATTGATCTGGCGCGAAAATTACAGCGCGATGGCGCGCCGGTAATGGATGATCCGGTGATGCGCGATGCCTTGGTTGAGTTCATGATCGAGG
>JALWSB010000077.1 GCA_027080345.1 Robiginitomaculum sp.
CCAAGGGAAGGCGTTGCCGGAGGCGTCCGATAAGGTGGTCAGGGGCCGGTTACCTAGCAGGAGCGCACAACGCGGCGCTCTGAGCGGTGGCGTGAGCGGTTTATTGCGGGACAGTTTTCCTCAATAAATGGCTTGAAGAAAATACCGAATGCGGGCGATGGATAATCGCTTGAACTTAAAATAGACGCGGTTACCCATCTCCCGCATCTTCCCACTTCTTTTTCAACCCGCGCGCCAGGGGGCGCGGGGACGGTATGCGCGTGGGGGCTGGGTTTTAGCGGTGTGTTACCGCTTTCTTAACCGAAGCCTTGCTATCGCCTTGAGCTATAGAGTCACGTTTTGGAGACCCCCATGGCCATGGCAGCTTTTCAGGCCCGGCTTCCCGCCTTTAAAGTCCCTGCTTTTTTCGGGCGTTTGAACGGGCATATTGTCGGCGCGGCGGCGCTGGGCCTGCTTGTTGGCGGCACGCTTTTGGCGGTGGCGCTTTTTGGCAAGCCGCCAGTGGATCGCCCGCTGAAAATGGTGGCTATCCCCAGCACTGTCGAGAATACGCACATCACCCTGGCCTTACGCGCCGATGACCCGGTCCATGGGGCCGCGCAAGGCACACACGGGCAAGAGACCCTTCCCAGCCTGCCCGGCGTGCATGACCCGGACGCGCCCGCCACGGCGGCGCATGGCAAGACACACAATAGCGGTCACAAACATGCGCAAATGGCGCAAAAAACGCATAACCCGAATGCCCTGGCGCGTGCGCCAATTGCCGGGCTGACGGCCCCCGGCCCCGGCGGGCTTTTACCGATAATCAGCGCCAGCGGCCAGCGCCCGGCGCAGGCCTATGCGCGCGCCGCCCATGTGCAGCGGGGCAAACCAGCCATCGCCGTTACCGTTGGCGGCCTCGGGCTTAAAAAAGAAACCACCTTGAAGGCCATTGAAAACCTGCCCCCGGCCATCACCCTGTCTTTCGTTCCCTATACCAAGAATTTGCAAAGCTGGATCGACCGGGCGCGCGCCGCCGGGCATGAGGTGATGATTGAATTGCCGATGGAACCATTTGATTATCCGCACAATGACCCCGGGCCGCAAACCTTGCTGGCCTCGGCCAGCGCCGCAGAAAACACCCGGCGACTGGAATGGTTGTTAAGCCGTGCCACCGGCTATTTTGCCGTAACCAATTATATGGGGTCAAAATTCACCGCCTCGGAAAGCGCCCTGTCACCCGTGATGCGGCAATTGCGCCGCCGTGGTGTGGATTTTATTTATGACGGTGAAACAAAGCGTTCGTCTTTGCGCAATGTCGCCGATGCGGAACGGGTCCGGTGGGTCATTGCTGACCGGATTATTGATGCCGAACCGTCCGCCGAAGCCATTGATAACCAGCTTTTGCACATCGAAGCCCTGGCCCTGCAAAATGGCACCGCATTGGGGTCCGCCTTTTCCTGGCCTGTGACCATGGACCGGCTCACCGAATGGACCGGCACGTTGAAAAGCAATGGCTATACTCTGGTGCCTGCTTCGGCGATCATTAACGCCCGCCTCGGCGCTGTGCAGATCGAAACGCCCGCGCACGCAAACGCAAAAGTCGCCAGCAACACGCATATCCGTAAACCTGCCAAACATGGCCACTAAACAAAAATCGACAAAACCCAAAGCCCCCCGGCTGGATAAATACCGGCCCAATGCCGCCATTGTGGTATTCAACAAAAAGGGCAAAGTGCTGTTGTGTCGCCGCGCCGGGGAAACCGGTGAACGCTGCTGGCAATTTCCCCAGGGCGGCATTGACCAAGGCGAAAAGCCCCTCGCCGCCGCCTATCGCGAGCTTTGTGAAGAAACCGGGATCAAACGCAAACAGGTGCGCAAAATTGGTAAAATCAAGGGCTGGCTGACCTATGATTACCCCGATGATGTCAAGGCCGCCCCACGCAAGCGCCGCCACTGGCAGGGGCAAAAACAAAAATGGTTCGCCATGCGCTTTAGCGGCCCGGACAGCGCCATTGATCTTAATGCGCACAAACCCGTTGAGTTTGATGAATGGTGCTGGATTAAACTGGAAAAAACCCCGCAAAAAGTCATAAAATGGAAGAGCCATGTTTATGATGAAGTGGTGCGCGCCTTCGCCCGCTTTGCCAAGCCATAATGGGCCGGTTGATCAGCTTTGTTCCAGCGGCAAAGCCGTGCGGCGAAACACCCGGCGAATGGCAAAATTGGAGACCACACGCACCACACCGGGCAAACGCGTCAACACCTTGTGATGCACCCGCTCGTAATCAGCTGCATCGCGCACCAGCACCCGCAAAAGATAATCCGCCTCCCCCGTCATGAGAAAACATTCCATCACCTCCGGGCTGTTACGGACCGCCGCCTCGAACTGGTCGAGATTTTCCGTGCGCTGGTTATCCAACGTCACCTGGACAAAAACCGAGGAATTGCCCCCAAAGGCCTGCTCATTCAAAATCGCCACATATTCCGCAATAATGCCCGCCCGTTCCATCGCCCGCATACGCCGGTGGCAGGCAGATGCCGACAGCCCCACCCGCTCGGCCAGATCGGCATTGCTGATCCGCCCTTCCTTTTGCAAATGGCGCAAAATGGCATAATCAATTGTATCCATTTTCATTATGGTTGTTTCTTTCAATTTCTATATATTTTACGACAGATTATTCAGTATATTTTACAATTAAAACGATATTTGCAAGGACATTTCATAAATTTTCGATTATTTTCCCACCCTCATTTATCACCTGACAGGAGCGGAGCCATGCGCATTGGCATTCCAAAGGAAATCAAAACACATGAATATCGGGTCAGCCTGACCCCTGACGGGGCGGCGGAACTCATCCATGACGGACACGAGGTTCTGGTGGAAACCAATGCCGGGGCGGGCGTCGGCTTTACCGATGCGGATTACCGCACCGCCGGGTGCGCCATAGCCGATAATGCACAGGCGGTTTTTGATGCGGCGCAGATGATTATCAAGGTCAAGGAACCGCAAGAGGTCGAATATAAACGCCTGCGCGCCGACCAAATTCTGTTCACTTATTTGCATCTGGCCGCGGACAAACCCCAGGCCGAGGGGCTGATGGCCTCTGGCTGCACCGCCATTGCCTATGAAACCATTGTCGGGCCCCACGGCGGTCTGCCGCTTTTACAGCCGATGAGCGAAGTGGCCGGGCGCATGTCTGTGCATGTCGGGGCATCCGCGCTGGAGCGTGAAAAAGGCGGGCGCGGGATTTTGCTCGGCGGCGTACCGGGGGTAGCCCCGGCCAAGGTCGTTGTACTGGGCGGCGGTGTGTCGGGCATGAATGCGGCGCAAATGGCCATGGGTATGCGCGCCGATGTCACCATTTTTGACATTTCCGACGAGCGTTTGAACGAATTGGACATGATTTATGGTGGCCGGTTGAAAACCATGTATTCGACCAAGCGGGCCGTCGCCGCCGCCTGTCTGGATGCCGATCTGATTATCGGTGCGGTGCTGGTCCCCGGCGCGGCGGCACCAAAACTGGTCACCCGCGAGATGGTCAAAACCATGAAACCCGGCGCAGTGCTGGTCGATATTGCCATTGACCAGGGCGGCTGTTTTGAAACCTCCCATCCGACCACCCATGACAACCCGACCTTTATTGTTGATGGCGTGGTGCATTATTGCGTTGCCAACATGCCCGGCGCGGTGGCCCGCACATCGACCTTTGCGCTGGTCAAATCAACCCTGCCTTATATCAAACGGCTGGCGAACAAGGGCGTCCACGATGCCCTGAATGCCGATCCGGGGTTTGCCCTTGGCCTCAATGTAGCCAGCGGTCACATCACCCACAAAGCCGTCGCCCACGACCTTGATCTGCCGTTTCAGGCGCCGGACTGGCTGGTCTGATCAAAGCCCCGCATCTGATACGATCAGGTGCGGGGGTTTGGCTTAAATCTGCCCATCATATTGGGCATCAATCAGGGCCACCCAGGTGGAAAAATCATCCTTGAGGGCCTTACGTTCTGCCTCAAGGACGAATTTCGCGGCCTCCCAGCTTTTTTTATCAAGGCCAATGGCACGCGCCGCCAAATCGGCCTCGGCCTGTTGCAATTGCTTCAGGCGCGCCGCCGGGCCACCACCGGGAATTTTGCCGTGGACATGCTCATAGGCTTCGCGTTTTTCCTGTAATTTTTTTCCGAACGCGTCCAGTTTGCGGTGAAAATCATTCATAAGTTCATTCCTTCAAAAATAACAATCTTGGTATTTTTATGGGGATTTTGTCATCTCCCCTCAAGAGGGCAACGGTAAAATGGGGTGCGACATAGTATCCGCCCCTCTGGCAAAAAGCCGCCACAGCCCCATATCCGGTGCAGACAAATTTATGGAGATGACAATGACAAAGACAAGTAAAGATTTTGACTTTGGCAAGGATTTTCGCCGTTACGCCCTGATCAGCGCCATTGTGTTGATTATTCTGGGTGGGCTTGGCGTTGCTTTGCCGCAACTGATGAGCCTGCTGACCGCAGCCTTTGTTGGCTGGTTGATGATGCTGGCCGGGTTTGCCGCCTTTTATCTTGCCTGGAAAGGCTTTGGCGGGGATGGCTGGTTGCGCTGGCTGAAACCTTTTGTGCTGATTGTAACCGGGCTTCTTATTCTGGTTAACCCCATAGCCGGAGCCGCAGCCCTTGGCTTGATGCTGGCGATATATTTTATGTTTGACGGTTTTGCCAATGCTGGCATCGCCTTTGAAATGCGCCCCGCGCGCGGCTGGGTGTGGATGCTGTTTAATGCCATCCTGTCCTTTGCCCTGTCCTTGTTCATCATGGCGGGCTGGCCGGGAACAAGTTTTTGGATTGTCGGCCTTTATGTCGGCATCAGCCTGTTTTTTGATGGCCTTGCCTTGCTTATGCTGCGCCGCCACGTCAATGTGAATGCCGTTATTGTATAACAATAACCATAAAAATGCCCCGCGCCTGATCTGTCAGACGCGGGGCAAAGACGGGGCTTTGATATAATATCAAAAGCAATCAAGGCGTGCGGGGGAAGTTGCTGCCCTGCCCGTCACAGGTATCGGGGTTTATGAACGGGCCAGCTTTGTGCTGCTATCAAGCGCTGCATTATGCGTCACTTCCGCCGCGCCCTTGGCCAGCGGCAGGGCCGCCGCAAAATCAGCATGCGCCGCCGCTTCATTGCCTGACAATAAATTAACCGCACCGCGATTATTCAGCGCCCGCCAGTTTGCCGGCGCCATCTCAACCGCTGCGTTACAGGCGGCCAGCGCCTCATCCAGCTTGCCTTGCTGGGCCAGCGCCGCACAAAGGTTGGAATACGCAATAGAGCGGCGGGATTTCTTATTGCCCTTGGCCGCGCCCTTTTTATTAAAGAAAGCGGATTTTTTCCACTCTTTATGCCCATAGGCATTATAGCCGCCACGAATATTGCTATCCGCCGCCGTTTGCACCGCAAACATCGGGGCTGTATCGGCGTTTTGTGCGTGTGCCGCCGGTATACCTAACGTGCCCACCAATGTCAGGGCCGCCAATGCGCCCAATCCGTTTTTAAGTTTCATGGTTTTATCTCCTCATCGATCAACCAGCTTCAACATAAGGAAGTAAATAATGTTTGAAAAGTGAACAATGTTTATTTTTGCAGCTTTTTTATGTATACCGGCCATTCATCAGTGAATGCATAACCCTTCGAACAAATTTATTATATGACAAATAACTATTAAAAGCATTGACTATTCGTGGAGAATAGCCATTCAATTATGTATGCAAAACTGGAGTGACCTTCCCATCCTGCTTGCGGTAGCCGAGACCGGCAGCCTGACGGCTGCGGGCAAGCGCCTGGGCCTTAGCCAGCCAACCACCGGGCGGCGCATTCATGCGCTCGAAGAACAATTTGGTGCGCCGCTTTTAACAAAATCGGGCAACCAGCTTGTCCCGACAGAGCTGGGGCAGGCCATTCTTGGCCGCGTGCGACGTATGAATGAGGAGGCCGCTGCCATCGCCCGCACCAGCGCTGCGCAAGCCATGACAGGCAGCGTGAAAATCTCTTCCTCTGAAGGTATAGCGGATTGGTTGCCCCATGCCATGCGGACGTTTTGTGATGAAAACCCAACCATACTGATTGAAACCGACGTCAACACCCATGCGGTCAATCTGGCACAGCACGAAGCCGATATTGCCTTGCGCTGGATGGGACCGGGACCGCAAAACAGCCTGATCGGGCGCAAGGTTCTGACTGTCGGTATGGGGTTATACGCCGCGTCTGATTATATACAGCGCCATGGCCGCCCCCTGAATCTTACTGACATGGCTGAACACCATTGCGTTATGTTGCAGTTTGATAATGGCACCGCATTCTGGCCTGATGAATTGGACACCCCGGACACCCGGCAAACAGGGTATAAAAGTAACTCCATGACCGCCCATGTACAGGCGGTTCAGGCCGGTCATGGCATTGGGCTTTTACCCATTTGCATGGCGGAGAATACCCCAATGGAGCGCGTTTTGCCTCAATGCGAGGTCTCAGAAGATTTATGGGTCGTGGCGCACCAGGATTTGCGCAAGAACCCGCGTGTGCGTGCGGTCTATGATTATATTGTCGGGGCCTTGCGTCGGGACCGCAGTTTTTTTGCCAAAGGCACACCATCGATTTTCGCTTCTCTTAGGGTCCAGACTCATTCAGATGATTGATTTCACGAGGCGAGGTTTTTTGCGTGAACAGGAAAAAGAACGCAGGAAACCAAAAGGTTTTCAAGGTCTTTTGACGCATTCAGGCGAAAAAGATCCCGCGCCCTTCGGGTGCCTTTAGGATGCGCCGCTTGCCCGAAGCCAGCCTTGCAAAGGCATTTGGCCTTTGCTGCGTTGCCTGTCTTCCATTCGGCACATCCTGAAGGCATGAAATTAAACCATTTGAATG
>JALWSB010000078.1 GCA_027080345.1 Robiginitomaculum sp.
GCCGTCAACGCCGCCGCCGCCGACACCGCCGGGGGGCAATGCGGCGAGTTTTGAAACCACAGAATATAATAACAATCCCGGCCTTGGCGTGGTCAAAACATCCAGCGCCTATGTCACCGGTGCCACCGGCAGCGGCATTGTTGTGGCGGTAATCGACACCGGCGTTGACGTTGACAATAAAGAGCTGGTTGGTCGCCTCAGTCCCGATACAACGGATATTTTCGCCAGCCGCAATGATGCTAATGATGCAGACGGTCATGGTACATTCGTTGCCGGGGTGATTGGTGCCAACAAGGATGGCAATAATGTTCACGGCATCGCCTTTGAAGCCACGGTCCTGTCCATCCGCGCGGACGATCCGGGCAGTTGCGCCGACAAGGACGGGTGCACGTTTTCCGGCCCCAATGTTGCCCAGGCCATTGATTATGCCGTAGCGCACGGGGCGCGTATTATTAACATGTCGATTGGCGGTGGGCCGGAGATCAGCCCGTCAACCCGCGCCGCCCAGCGCCGCGCCGCCCAGGCCGGTGTTATTATTGTGGCATCGTCTGGTAATGACGGCTCTTTGGTGCCCGATGCCCCGGCGAATTTTGCCGCCGACCCGACCAGTCTGGGGCTGGCACTGGCGGTTGGCTCTATTGATCTTGACGGCAGTACCTTGTCTGATTTTTCCAATCAGGCGGGGGATGCGGCCAAGGACTTTTTCCTGGTGGCCGCCGGTGCCGATGTGGTTTCGCTTGGCCTTGATGATGTCTTTTTTGTTGGCTCCGGCACGTCATTTTCATCGCCGCAGGTTGCCGGGGCGCTGGCCCTTGTCCTGCATGCTTTTCCAACCCTGACGCCGGCCGAAGCGGTGTCTTTGCTGATTGATACCGCAGACGATCTGGGGGATCCCGGTCATGACGCTGTGTTCGGGGCCGGTCTTCTTAATCTTGAGCGGGCCTTCAAGCCTGTGGGCACAACCACCACATCATTTGGCGATTCGCTTAAACCGCTGGATACGCGCACGCTTTTTGCCCCGGCGGGCGGCGCTTTTGGCGATTGGGTCAGTGCTTCAAAGGCGTTTAACAATTTGCTGATTCACGATAAATACAATCGCGGGTTTTTGGTCGATGCGGGCCGGGCCAGTCATACGCCGCTTTTGGGGGCATCGCTTGAAAACCGCCAAGGTTATGCGACAACCAGCGAACGCGTCACCAATGCCGGCTTTACGCAAGTGCGGATGCGCGCCAATGATAATATCAACACGCCCTATGACTGGGCCGCTGAACGCCTGCGCAATGATGTCGATTATGAGGTCAATATGCAATTTGGCCGCGCCAGCCTGTCCTTCGGGCAAGGCTATATTTCGCGCGGATCCGGTGGCAGCGCCGGTCTGGCAACACTTTCGGATAGCAATTGGAATGGCGCCAGCGCGTCTTTGGTTTCTGGTGGCAGTTGGCGTAATTTCAACTGGCAACCGGGGCGCTGGTCGTTTTCGCTGCGCCAGTCACAAAGCCAAAAGGGCCAGTTTCAGGCGGTGGGTTTGGGGCGCTATTTTGGCGCGCATAAACTATCGGCCGAATATGGCATAACAAAAGAGCGCTATGGCGCGCTTGGCGGCCTTGTTGGCACCCGTCTTGGCGGCGACAGCAATGAATCGCG
>JALWSB010000079.1 GCA_027080345.1 Robiginitomaculum sp.
GCCTGGCGCCCGGTATGGCAAAAGGTGCAGTTCAGCGTACAGCCAACCTGGCTGGACACACATAAAGCGCCAGAGCGCCCGACACCGGGAATAAATACGCTTTCCGCCTCTATCCCCGGCGCAAAACGCACCAGATATTTGCGCGTGCCGTCTTTGGAGACCTGTTTGTCCACAAGTTCCGGGCGGGTCAGTGGGTGCACCTTTTCAAGGGTTTGACGTAACGGCTTGGCAATGTCGGTCATGGCCGCATAGTCAGTCACACCGGACTGGTAAATCCAGCGCCAGATCTGGTTGGTGCGCATACGCGCCTGACGTTCCGGCACGCCCAGCGCCACCACGCAATCGCGTAACTGCGCCCGGTCAAGCCCGGCAAGGTTTATCTGTGGGGTTTGCGCATCCATGAGCGGTGCTTATCGTGTTTGCCGGCCTTTGGCAAAACGTGGGCGCAGGTCCACCCTTTGGCCTAGCGGCAAAGCTGTTCAGCTTTTTTAAGCGCGGCAGTAATGCCCGAGAGCGAAAATTCATAAGCGGTGGCTGTGCCGCGCGTCGACATGGCGGAAACACGCAAACGCGCGCCTTTACGCATGGCATTGATCAATTTTTTCTCGTCCGCCGCCTCTTCGATAAACGCCTCCGTGCCATCGGAAAACATGGTGATTTTGGTGGTGCCGACACGGGCGCGCGGCGGCGGTGCCTTTTTCATGGTATAGCCCACCATCAGGCTGGGCTGGGCGGCTTTAGGGTCAGATTTCCAGCGGGTGACAAAAAACATCACATCGCCATGATCAACCGCATGGGGGGATTTATCCTTGGCGGTCGAGCGCACATAGCACATCAGCCCGTCATCGGTGGTTTGGCTGAAGACCGACCAATCCTTATTGGTCTGGTGCAGTTTTGGACCGGGCGCGGCGGCGGCGGGCAAAGCCAAAAGAAATAAAAGGGCAGGCAGGGCAAAATAACGCATGGATATCCTCCTTTCCCATTCCAGCCGATCGGGCTTAATACCTGATTAACGAAATTACCGAAATACCGCCACTTCGCGCCATCCGGCGCTGGTGCGCGCCGCCCGGCGCATGCCGTGGGAAATATACGGCAAGGTGATATTGCCTTTGGCATCGACGGCAATCAGCCCGCCATCACCGCCTTGTTTTTGCATATCCGCCAGCGCCCCGGCCCCCGCCGCATCAATACTTTGCCCGGCATAGGCCATGCGCGCGGAAATATCGGCAGCCACCGCCGCGCGGATAAAAAACTCGCCCTGTCCGGTGCATGACACCGCCACCCGTTCATCGGCCCATGTGCCCGCGCCAATAAGCGGGCTGTCACCAACCCGGCCGGGCATTTTGTTCAATACCCCGCCCGTCGATGTCCCGGCGCACAAATGTCCCTCCCGGTCCAGCACAACACAGCCCACCGTGCCGTGCGCCAGCGCGTCCGTGTCGGCGCCCGATTGCGCCGCCGGTGTGTAATAACCCGCCGGATCATCTATTGTTTCAAGGCCTTGCGCCGCGCAAAATTGCGCCGCTCCCGCGCCCGCCAGAAGAACATGCGGTGTATGCTCCATGACCGCCCGCGCCGCCGCAATCGGCGAGACAAACCCTTGCAAGGCACACACCGCCCCGGCGCACCGGTGCGTCCCGTCCATAATAGAGGCATCAAGCTCATAATCACCATCGCGATTGGGGGCCGCCCCCTTGCCGGCAATATAAAATCCTGCCGTCTCCATGCCTTGAATCATATGCACAACCACATCCAGCGCCGATGCACCGCCATCAAGCAGGGCATAACCCTCGTCAACCAGAGCGCCCATATGCGCCTCTTCGCGGCTGGTATCGCTATTGCGGATGGGACCGGCACCGCCATGCAGGGCCAAGGCAAAATTGACGGGCATCATAATATCCTTTGTCGGCGTAAACGTAAAAACACCTTATGGCAGGTTAGGGTCAGGACCCTAGTGCCGCCGTAAAAGCTGTTGCGCGGCACGCATATGGTGCGGTTTGATGTGCGCACCAACAATACCAATAGCCGTGGCCAGAACGGTGGCATCATCCGTAAACCCCAAACCGGCAATAAAATCGGGAATCATGTCTGTGGGTAGAACAAAATAAGCCAGGGCCGCAAACAAAACCCCGCGCACACGCCCCGGTGTCTGGCGGTCGGCGGCGCAATACCAGGCCGAGGCCAGCTCTTCGGAAAACGGTATTTTACCAAGCGTTGCCCAAAACTTTGGCCAAAAGCCCCGGGGCATTTTCTGGCGGCGGGTTTCCAGCACCAGCGGCAGGCCGGGCGGGTTAAGACTGCTGTCATGTGTGATGACCTGCTTGGCGTCTTCGTTCATTGCGTTACCATGCCTCCTTGACCCATTCAGAATAGAATGAAAAATACGGCAAAGAAAAGGCGTTTTTATGAAAATCAACTCACAAACAAGTGCAATTGTAACCGGCGGGGCCTCTGGTCTTGGCGAAGCCACAGCCCGCCATCTGGCAGCCAAAGGGGCCAAAGTTACGCTTTTTGATCTTAATGCAGAGCGCGGCGAAGCGGTCGCCAAAGAGATCGGTGGCCGCTTTGCGCCCGTCAATGTCGCCGACGAACAAAGCGTCGATGCTGGCTTTGCCCTGGCCCGCGAAGCACATGGCCAGGAACGCATTATGATTAATTGCGCCGGTATTGGCTGGGCCGCAAAAACCGCCGGGCGCAACCGCAAAACCGGGGATATCAATGCCCATGCCATTGCTGATTTTTCTCGCGTTATCGGGATTAATTTGATAGGTTCTTTCATGTGCGCCGCGAAAGCGGCGGCGGGCATGATGACGCTGGACCCGGACGGGGATAGCGGCCGCGGCGTGATTATCAATACCGGTTCAGTGGCCGCGCAGGACGGGCAGATCGGCCAGGTGGCGTATGCGGCGTCAAAAGGCGGCATTGTCAGCATGACCCTGCCCATTGCCCGCGATCTGGCCCGCGAAGGCATTCGCTGTTTGACCGTTTTACCGGGATTTTTTGAAACGCCGATTTATGACGGCTTGCCCGAAGAGGTCAAAGGCTCGCTTTTGGCACACGTGCAATTCCCGGCACGCTTTGGCAAACCCGAAGAATATGGCGCGTTTGCGGGGGCGTTGATCGAAAATGATTATATCAATGGTGAGGTTATCCGCCTGGATGCGGCGGCGCGTATGCCGCCGCGCTGAAGAGCGCTTTCAGGCAATAATATCGGGGGTGAGCTGGTTTTCCAGACACAGGATTTCGTCTTTGAGCAAAAGTTTGCGTTTTTTCAGGCGCGCCACTTTCAGCTGATCCCGATTGCCCGCCTCTATCAGGGCGGTAATGGCCGTATCCAGATCCCGGTGTTCTTCAATCAGCAAGGCCAGCCGCGTGTGTATGGCCTCATCGCCATTAAATGCCATTATTATACCCATAAAACGACGCGATTTTCATAGGCCCATTGTCGCGCTTTATGGCGGTTTTGGTCAAGAGCGCGGCGCTTTATTTTTTATTCATTCATCCTGTGACATCTTGTGACGTGACGGCGCGGCCTTTTCGTGGCATACTGCGCCGATCAACAATGGAGGAGCCGATGGCTGTGGATGCGCGCATTCGCGAACTGGGTAATAAACACACATTTTTGGAAGAAAAAATTGAGAAGGAATTATTGCACCCCGCCCACGATCCATTGCTTATCTCGGACCTGAAAAAACAAAAATTACGACTAAAAGAAGAGATAGAGGCCTTGCGACAGCGTTAGCAGGGCGAAAGAATTAAAGGCTGCGGCCTTGAATAATTGCACCAGAACAGGTCGGAACGGCACAAGATGCCTTCCGGCCTGTTTGTGTTAAAAAGGAAAGATTGATAATGCCCCAGGAAAGAGTGGTGATGATTACCGGCGCGGCCAATGGTATTGGCTTGGCCTGCGCGCGGCGCTTTGCCGATGAAAAATGCAAAATTGTGCTGGCCGATACCGATACCGAGGCGGGTTTGCGAGCTGCCGCCGACCTTGGCGCCGATGAGGGCCGGGCGCTTTTTGTTGATTGCGATGTTTCCGACCCGCTGGATGTACATAATCTGTTTGCCCAGACCCGTTCGGTTTTTGGCCGCCTCGATGTTCTGGTCAATAATGCCGGTATTGTTCAGGCGGGGACGATCCTCACCCTTTCCACCGACGATTTTGACAAGGTTCTGGGGGTTAATTTACGCGGCGCATTTCTGGTGGCCCGCGAGGCGGCAAAGCAAATTGTTGCTCAAATTGAGCAAGAAAAAGACGAAGAGGCGGATGCCGCGCCCTCTTACGCCATTGTCAACATGTCTTCGGTCAATGCGGTCATGGCGATCCCTGACCAGCTGGCCTATGTAACCACCAAAGGGGGCTTGAATCAGCTCACCAAAGCGATGGCTTTGGGGCTGGCCCCTTATGGCATTCGCGTTAATGCGGTGGGGCCAGGCAGCGTCAATACCGATGTGTTAAAAGCGGTGGCGGACAATCCCGAGGCCAAGCGTAAAATTATGTCACGCACGCCCTGTGGCCGCATTGCCGATCCGGATGAAATTGCCAAAGTGGTGCGGTTTCTGGCCAGTGATGAGGCCAGCTATATTACTGGCCAGTGCATTTATCCCGATGGCGGGCGGCTGGCCTTAAATTATACGGTCGATGCGGATTAATACTATTGCGCGGCGGCCTGCTCGTCCGCTTCTTCTATATAGGAGAGAATTTCGCCGGGCTGGCAGTTTAATTCGCGGCACAATGCATCGAGGGTCGAAAACCGCACCGCCTTGGCCTTGCCGGTTTTCAATATGGACAGATTGGCCATGGTCACCCCGACCCGGTCGCACAGCTCGGTCAAAGACATGCGCCTTTCCAGTAAAACCCGGTCCAATGTCACCCGTATTGCCATGCTGGCTCCTAGATTGTCAGCTTGTGTTCGGCGCGCAAACGCGCGCCTTCACGAAAAACTTCGGCCAGAACGATCAATACCGCAACCGCAAGCCACAAACCGGCATTAATATTCAGTTCGCCGCGCAGGCCCGCCGCGTGCGGATCCTGCCCTGACGCACTTAAAGCCAAAAATGTACCGCTGGAAAAAACCATGCGCAACACTTCCCATACAGCCAGCGTTACCCAGACCACACGTAAATGTACCGCATTTTCAGGCACAAACGGATCGCCATTGATCAATGTATGAAAAATAAGCCGCAGGCGGCTGATCACAAGCAGGGCAACCAATATAGCAATCACCGCCAGAATAAGGCTCGGCCATAAAACCACACCAGGCGGCGGGGGTGAGACCCATTCAAGATCAATTTTACTGTCTATTATATAAGCAGGAATGCCAACCAGAACCAAAAGCCCGAGCACAGCCCAAAGCAGCCAGCGCATAACATTCAACGTAACAAACAAAAATGACGCAAAGGATTTGCGGCCAAGGGTCTTCATGGATAGATCCTTCATCCGGCAAGGCCAGACATAGCAAACAACTGTTTATCGATAAACACATATCGAATTTCAATCAAGATATACTGACATAATAAATTTTGCAATGGGTTGATTCTTCCCGTCAGCGGGGCGCACATAGCGTTGCGAGCAAAAGAGCGAAAAACCATGAAACACCCCCTGCCTGAGACTTTGGTGCTGGCCAGCCATAATGCTGGAAAAATCCGCGAGGTGGCGGCGCTGTTTGCCCCTTTGGGGGTGCGCACACCCAGCGCATCAGCTTTTGGCATTAGCGCGCCGGCAGAAACCGGGACAAGTTTTGCGCAAAACGCCCGGCAAAAGGCCGAACACGTCATGCGCGCCTGCGGGCAGGCCGCGCTGGCTGATGATTCGGGGCTTGAGGTAGATGCCCTGGGGGGCGATCCGGGTATTTATTCGGCCCGCTGGGCCGGGCCGGACGGGGACTTTGCGCTGGCCATGCGCATCATTGAGGAAAAATTACAGGCCATTGATGCGCAAGACCGCACGGCGCGCTTTGTCTGCGCGCTGGCATTGGCCATTCCGGGCCAAAAAACGCACATTTATGAAGGCACTGTTGAGGGGCGTTTCATCTGGCCTCCACGGGGGCAAAACGGTTTTGGCTATGACCCGGTTTTTCAGGCAGACGGTTATGAGACAAGCTTTGGCGAGATGGACCCGGACAAAAAACACGCCATCAGCCATAGGGCCAACGCCTTCGCCCGCCTTTTGGCGCAATGGGGACCGCCGCATGGCTAAAACCCCGCCTTTGGCACTTTATGTGCACTGGCCTTATTGCCGCCGCCTGTGCCCCTATTGCGATTTTAATATTTACCGCGATCGGGGCGGCGATCATGCGGCGCTGGCCGGGGCCATTGTGCGTGCCATGGCCGGGTGGGCGGCGCGTATGGACGATCCGCGCCCCTTGCACAGCCTCTCCTTTGGCGGTGGCACACCGTCTTTGCTGGATATGCGGCACATGGATGCCATTATTGAGCAGGCCGCAAGGCTTTTTGGCTTTGAAGACAATGTGGAAATTTCCCTTGAAGCCAACCCGCTTGATTGCTTTGACGCTAATATTAAAGCGTGGAAAGAAGCGGGTCTGACCCGGCTTTCCATCGGTGTGCAGTCTTTTGATGAAGCGCATTTGGCGTTTTTGGGACGCGATCACAGCGGCGCAGCGGCGCGGGATGCCATAGCCGCCGCCCGCACGCATCTGGATAATGTCAGCGCCGATTTTATTTATGACCTTCCCGGACAAAGCCCGGCGCAGTGGGAAAAGGATTTGCGTGCCGCCATTGGTCTGGGTCTGCCGCATTATTCTTTTTACGCCCTGAC
>JALWSB010000080.1 GCA_027080345.1 Robiginitomaculum sp.
TTGTTTCCTTGGTCAGCATTTCCAGAACGCCGCGTATTTTGACCAGGGTCGGGTTGGTGGCGTCAATGCCATACCATGTGGCCAGTTTCGCCGGGTCAAGAAAGGCTATTTTGGTTGTGCCGTGATCATCCCAGACAAGGACTTTGACCGGCAGGTCCAGACCAATGCGCGGGTCGGCCTGCATAAGCGGGGTGCCCAGTTTGGGATTGCCAAAGATCAACACCTCTTCGTCGGCCAGCGTCGCGCCAATTTTTTTGGCCCCGGCCGCATGATTGACGCGGGCAAAAACGTGCGCGCCCTTGGCTTTGACCACTTTTTCCAGCCGGTCCATGGTTTGGGCAACGCCATAAGGGCTGGTCTTGGTGATCAGGGCTGAACCCGCCTCAGGCGTTGAGGCGCAGGCGGCGACAAGTGAAAATAATCCAAATACAATAAACAGGCGGCGCATGGGAAACTCCGTAAAGCGTGATGTTCGCCAGAACCTTAATCGGCATTGCGGCGCAGGGCCAGATGTTTTGACCCCAAAAGTGCATCACGCATGGGCTCTATCCAGCGTTTTTTTATCTGGTCATAAGCCCCGAACTCGGTGGCATAATCATAGGCACACCAGCCAATGCCCGCGTTTTCACTGGCCTGGCGGACCGCTTTGACCCACTGAATGCGGCTCTGCGTCGGGGCGGTTTCAAGCGCGCCGAATTCACCCAGCCACAAAGGATAGCCCTTTTGCCGGGCAATGCGGGCGGCGCGGGACATTTCGGTTTGAAGGTGTTTGCGCTCCTTTACGCTGCCCCATTCTTGGCCGACCGGCGGCGCACCATCAAACCATGTGGCCCCCTGATGGGTGAAATTATAAGGATCGTAATAATGAAAAGTCAGAACCAGATGATCGTCGGCGGGCGGGGAAAACCGGCGCAGGCCATCAATGCTGTTCCAGTTATCGCCACCAAGAATAACCCAGCGCGAAGCATTGCTGCGGCGCACGGCGTTCAGTAATTGCGCAGACAAGGTTTGCCATTGTGCGCCTTGTAATTTTTCCTGTGGCTCGTTGAGTGGCTCAAAAATCAAGCTGGTCGGCGCGGCGGCATAATGACGGGCGATTTGCTGCCACAGGGCAATGGCGCGCGGGGTATGGCGGGCGGGGTCTTTATAAAGCGCCTCATAATCATGCATGTCGATAATCACGCGTAAATCATACGCCAGGGCCTGGGTGATCACCGCATCAATGCGGGTAAAATACGCCGGATCAATGGTGTAGGGCGGTCCGGCCATGGCATGATCGTGCCAGTTAATGGGAATGCGCACGCTGTCAAATCCGGCGCTGGCAATGCGTTGTAAATCTTCCTGGCGGATGACATAGCCCCATTCGCCCTCGTTTGGCGCATTCAGTGCATTGCCAAGATTAAGACAGCGCCGCGGTATAAACGCCTCGTTTTGTGCCTGCAAAGGCGCAGGCGCGCAGGCGCTCAAGCCCAGAACAATCAGGGCGCTTATTGATAACATCCGTTTCATGGGTAGAGCCTAACACCGCTGTCTTGATATTTTGCCAACGAAGATGCGCCGCTTGCCGCCGGGCTTTTGCACAGGTATGAGTGGCGCACAGTATGCGCATAATGGCGGGGCCTTGAGACCGTATGTTTACAAAAATCCTGATTGCCAACCGGGGCGAAATTGCCGTGCGGATTATCCGCGCCTGTCAAAAGCTCAATATCACCAGCGTGCAGGTGTATTCGCAGGCTGATGCCGGCTCTTTGGCCGTCGAAATGGCCGATGAAGCGGTGCTGATCGGTCCGGCCCCGGCGGCGCAAAGCTATCTTGATATGGACAAGATTATCGCCGCCGCCAAAGAAACCGGCGCTGGGGCCGTGCATCCGGGTTTTGGGTTTTTGTCGGAAAATGCCGATTTTGCCCGTGCCCTTGAGGCGGAAGGCATTGCCTTTATCGGGCCAAATGTGCGCTCTATCGAGATTATGGGCGACAAAATCGCCTCTAAAGAGTTTGCCGCCAAGGCCGGGGTCAGCACCGTACCGGGCCATATGGGGTTGATTGATGATGCCGACGAGGCGGTTGCCATCGCCAAAAATGTT
Organism: Robiginitomaculum sp.; assembly: GCA_027080345.1. GTDB lineage: Bacteria > Pseudomonadota > Alphaproteobacteria > Caulobacterales > Maricaulaceae > Robiginitomaculum_B. The sequence goes on from JALWSB010000080.1 coordinate 2,085, forward strand.
GGCTTTCCGGTGATGATCAAGGCCTCGGCCGGGGGTGGCGGCAAGGGTATGCGCATTGCCTGGGACGAGGCGCAGGCGCATGAAGGTTTTACATCGGCGCGCAACGAAGCGCGCACCGCCTTTGGTGATGAGCGGATTTTTATTGAAAAGTTCATCACCGAGCCCCGGCACATTGAAATTCAGGTGCTGGGCGACAAGCACGGGAATATTATTCACCTTAATGAGCGTGAATGCTCCATCCAGCGGCGCAACCAGAAGGTTATCGAAGAAGCGCCCTCGCCATTCCTTGACGCCAAAACCCGCGCCGCCATGGGCGCGCAGGCGGTGGCGCTGGCAAAGGCGGTCGATTATGACAGCGCCGGTACGGTCGAATTCATTGTCGATAAGGGGCGCAATTTTTACTTTTTGGAGATGAATACCCGCTTGCAGGTGGAGCACCCGGTCAGCGAAATGCTCACCGGTGTTGATCTGGTTGAACAGATGATTCACAGCGCCGCCGGTAAAAAACTGCGCTTAAAACAAAAAGATATTGGCATTAACGGCTGGGCGATGGAATGCCGGGTTTATGCCGAGGACCCTTATCGAAACTTTCTACCCTCGATTGGCCGCTTGAAACGCTTTGACCCGCCGTACGGGCCAGATCTTCGTCTCGATAGCGGCGTGCGCGCCGGTGATTCCGTGTCTATTTTTTATGACCCGATGTTGGCCAAATTGATCAGTCATGGCCCTGATCGCGCGGGCGCTTTGGCCGCCATGCAGGCCGGGCTGGAGTGCTTTGACGTGGCCGGGGTGCAATCCAACATTCCTTTCCTGTCGGCGGTTTTGGCACAAAAGCGCTTTGCCGACGGGGCGCTGACCACCGCCTATATTGATGAAGAGTTTGCGGACGGTTTTGAAGGTATTGCGCCCAAAGGGACGGCGCTGGATATTCTGATCGCGGCGGCGGCGCACGCTCAGGCACAGTTACACAATCGGGCGCAACATATTTCGGGCCGTGTGCGGCCGGTTGCTGATCTGGCGCAAGACCAAGTCGTGCTGATTGACCGGGATGCTTACCCCATTCAGCTTGCCAGCCAGAAAGGGCAAAGCGTTATCCACCGGGGCAAGCGGCGCCTGACACTGGAAACCGATTGGCATCCGGGCCAGCATGTGATGCGCGGTAGGCTGAACGGAGCGGCGTTTTCCCTTATTATCACATTCGAGCCTGAGGGCTGTATTTTGCGCTATCGCGGCAGTCAGGTGCGCGCCATCGTCTGTTCGCCGCGTGTCGCGCAATTGCACAAATTATTGCCGGAAAAAGAACACGCGGCAGGCGGCAAGGAAATCACCAGCCCGATGCCCGGCCAGGTTGTGTTGATCGAGGTTGAAGTGGGCCAGGACGTTAAAAACGGTGAGCCTGTGGCGGTCGTCGAGGCGATGAAAATGGAAAACATTATTCGCGCTGAACGTGATGGGGTGATCGGTAAAATTCATGTCGCGGCCGGGGACAATGTGGCCGCCGATGACGTTCTGATCAGCTTTACCGATTGAGGCTTTTTTAACGCTGCTTTCAAAAAATTGCGCTTTTTCTGGTCAAACCCGAAAAACACTGTTAGTCTGCTGGCTAACAATGATTCTGCCATAATGGCGCACGGGGGAGATGACAATGAATTTAAAATCACTGCTTTTCAACTTTCAAGGCCGCATCGGCCGTGGGCCGTTTTGGATCGGCACGTTAATTCTCATCGCGTTTGAAGTTGTCATGATGACGCTGGTCATAACGATTGGCGGTGGTCAGGCGGCGAGCGGCCCCAATGCGATTGGTATTGTATTGCTCCTTGTTTATGTGGTTTTTGGTATCTGGATGGGCTTGGCCGTGGATATTAAAAGGTGCCATGATCGCGGGCAAAGCGGCTGGTGGATATTGATCATGCTTATCCCGCTGGTCGGGTTTTTCTGGTGGCTGATCAATCTTGGTATTCTGGCCGGTGATGAGGGTGAAAACCGCTTCGGCCCAAATCCTGAAGCCAAACAAGAATAGCGCACGGCGTGCCTGCTGTGCGTTCCCCGGGGCGGGGATTTTAATCTGTTCATCAAAAGAGGAAACCAACATGAACAATCTTTATTTCAGTCCAAAAGGGCGTCTTGGCCCATCGGCGTTTATGCGCGCGGCCATATTGCTAATTATTATCAATTTTGTTTTTGCGGTTTTGCCGCTTTTATCGGCCACGTTTTATTTTCTGGCCGCGCCGGTCGGGCTTTTGCTGTTTTGGGCGTTGTTTTGCACCTGGGCGCGGCGTTTGCATGATGCGGGTAAATCAGCCTGGATGTTTTTGCTGGTTTTACTGGTCTATATAATTATCGGCTCTTTGACCACAAAGCTCATTTACATGCTGACCGGGTTTGACCCGGTAGCGGCCCAGGCGGCGGCTGCGGCCAAAGGAACTGATTTTATGGCGATTATGAAAGCCAGCGTGGGGACCACCCGGCCGATCGCCCTACCCATAGCCATTACCGGGGCCGTAACCTCATACATCATATTTTTCGTCGGCAATCGTGTGCTTAAAAGCGACCCGGAAGAAAATCAGTATGGCCCGGCTACTTCATAAGGGAGCAGGTCTGGATTAATCGAAAAAGGCGGGGCTGCGGCGCCGCCTTTTTTATGCGTCCAGGGTCGTTGTGGCCCCAAATACGCGCTCAAAGTTTTTGCGCAAAGCAGCATCTGTTTTGCCCATATCATGGGGGCGGCCAAGGTCTTGCAAGCTGGTAACGCCGTGCTCGCTTATGCCGCACGGCACAATACCATCAAAATGCGTCAGGTCAGGGCAGACGTTCAGCGAAATGCCGTGAAAACTGATCCAGCGGCGCAAGCGTATGCCGATGGCGGCAATTTTGTCTTCGCGTGTTTGCCCATTCTCATCGCGCTCAACCCAGACACCGACGCGGCCTTCGCGTATGTCTGCGCTGACTCCGAGTTCGGCTAAGGTAAGGATGATCCAGCGTTCCAGATTATGCACAAAAGCGCGCACATCGCGGCCCCGTTGGCCCAAGTCCAGCATCACATAAGCCACCCGCTGGCCCGGTCCGTGATAGGTGTATTGCCCGCCGCGGCCACTGGCAAAAACGTCAAACCGGTCCGGTTGCAACAGGTCTTCCTGTCTGGCGCTGGTGCCGGCGGTATAGAGCGGTGGATGCTCTAGCAGCCAGACCATTTCCCCGGCGCGGCCCTGTTTTATGTCTGCGACGTGTGTCTCCATAAAGGCCACCGCTTCGCGGTAGGGGACACGCCCCGGCGTCACGCGCCAGTGCACGGGCGGCAGGGGGCTGGATATGGCGTTTTTTTTCATATGCTGTTTTTTATCATAAAATTTGCACCGTTTTAACGGGTGGGAAAGGCATTGCGCCGACAATCAGCATTTCAAGTGATGCGTCAATGGGTCAATGGGGTTCCTGTGAGTCAGATTTCTTCGGTTAAAATTGAAATTACTGTGCTTTTGGGGCGGTGCTTCCTGCCTATGCAGCAATTGCTGCGCATGGGGCGCGGGGCGGTTATTCCGCTTGATGCCAAAGAAGGTGACGAGGTCTGGATTTTGGCAAACAATCATCCGATTGCCCGCGGCGAAATTGTTATTCAGGGCGAAAAAGTCTCTGTCAGCATCACCGAACAGGCGCAGGTTTATGATTTCGAGGCCGCCGCGGCCTGATTGCCTGTTTTCTCTTCCCCCAAAGATGCGTGCGGGGCTTCACAAGGCTTTTGAAGTTTGCTACCTCCCGCCCCCTACCAACAGTGTGCGGCCGTGGCGGAACTGGTAGACGCGCAGCGTTGAGGTCGCTGTGGGGTAAAACCCGTGGAAGTTCGAGTCTTCTCGGCCGCACCAATTTTTGTCTCGCGGCGCGAAGAAGCGCCTCCGACGGGGCGGCGAACGGTCGCGCAGGACGCGGCCCGCACCCTTTAAAGATATGGTTTTCCGGGATAACGGTGAGATGCTCTGCAAGCCCCTCTTCGGTGAGGTTTTTACGAGCTTGCGTAAAATACCCTCGTGTCACCTGCGCAAAGGCGTTAGCCTTATCCGGGGCCTATAGTGAGGTAATTATGCCCTATGGATCCCGGCTCGGAGGCCGGGATGACACATTTTGTTGTTGGTTTTTCTCGTCATTCTTCGACTACCCTCCCCTCGTCATCCTCCGACTATCCCCCTCTCGTCATCCTCCGACTTGATCGGAGGATCCATGGTGAAATGCCCTATGGACCCTCCGGTTAAACCGGAGGGTGACGAAGAAAAGGAAGGACTGGATTACCCGAACAAGCTTGTGCCCGCGAAGGCGGGTATCTGGTAATGACAAAACACGGTGTCACCCCGGAAAGGCGTTAGCCTTATCCGGGGCCTATAGTGACGTAATCAATGCCCTATGGATCCCGGATCAAGTCCGGGATGACACGCTTGAGTGTTTTGTTTTTTCTCATCATTCTCCAACCACCCCTCTCGTCATCCTCCGACAGATTCGGAGGATCCATGGTGAAGCGCCCTATGGATCCTGCGGTTAAACCGCAGGGTGACGAAGCGGGGGTGCGGCACAAAAAGGATTTATCCGCGTGCATGCCAAAGCCGTCTATACTGCCCCTGCTATTGGCCAAGGGAAGGCGTTGCCGGAGGCGTCCGATAAGGTGGTCAGGGGCCGGTTACCTAGCAGGAGCGCACAACGC
>JALWSB010000081.1 GCA_027080345.1 Robiginitomaculum sp.
TTATTATTGATCCAGTCGCGCCCACCTTTTGCCAATTGTACAGGCCAATAGCCCAATAGTGTGGCGGGCGACATTTCGCCGCTGCTGCGCCCGTCAAAGCGGATGAGGTTATCAGTCGGCGCGCGCATCGAGGTTGGAAAATCGACCTGGCCGTGCCCGGTTATGGTCAGATCATGAAGGCTGATGGCCATGTCAGAAAAAGACAAGCGCTGCGCCCCTGGCTCGTAATGCCCTGTCATGGCCAAAGCCTTTATACGCGGCGGCGTCGAGAAGGCGGGACCGGGATCAAATTTTATATTGTGCGCCTCTATATCAAACGGCAATATCTTGCGGGCCTGCAACCGCGCCGGATCAAACCCGCTGATTGAACCGCCCAGCGTGCCGGATAAGTAATCCGTCTGCACCGTCAGGCTATTGATATTCAGAACCGCATCAACCGGATCAAAAGCCATTACAAGTTTGATACTTTGCACCGGGGTATCTATGGCCTTGAAATGATAGCGCCCCGCCGTGACGCTGATCATACCATCAGCCGAACGCAACAGACCATCTTCGCCGGTAACCAGCGTCAGCTCGGCATCAAGCGGCGCGGCCAGCCCGGCAATGGCCGCCAATTTGCCATCCGCGGGAAGCAGGCGGGCCGGACTGGCATTTTTTATGGAAAGCGACAGGGTAACAGCGGAAAAATCAGCGCGGGCAGAGCCGGAAACATGCAGGCGCGTCACCTCCCCATCACTTTTTATGGTGCCTGTCGCATCGCCCTGAATGCGATTGTTTTTTCTAAAAAACCGGATGCGGGTATCGGGCGCGACCCAGCGGACATTACTGATTTCATCAACAAAATTCAGCGTCACACCTTGCAGGGCCAGAACATCAAGCCGTGACAAGAGCGCGGGCAAGGACGCTGGCGCGCGGGGGTTTTCTTTTCCGGGCAGCTGGGCGGTGCGCATGATCGCATTAACCCGCCCTATACCGGCTGCGCTGGCCCCATCGGCCCGGCGCACAACCGAAAATTCGCCGCCCACAGCAATGATTTTCTTCGGCACCAAATGGCCACGCAATAAATCCAGCCCAGACAGGCCAACTTCGAGCTTTGGGGCGTTCAATAGAACAGCGCCTGAATCAGAAAACACGCGCACCGTGTCTGCGGTAATGACAAAAGCATGTTCCGAGGATGACCAGGCGCCGCCGATTTGATCGATCCGGGCGCGCGCACCATCAAACGTTCTGGCCAGGGCGGCGGTGGCATCAGGACGCAGAAAATTCAGACTGATTGGCCCTTGCGCCAGACGCCAGGCAATGCCGCCGCAAATAACCAGAAACAGCGCCATAATGAGCGCGACGAGCTCCAGGGTATGCAGGACCGTTGCCTTCCACACCCGGTGGCCGAACAGCTTTTGCCACCATAGCAAGGGGCTTGCCGCCTTTTGGGGCTGATTGCTGCGTAAATCACTCACAAAAATGCTCGTCCTGTCTTATAACCACATTCCACAATCAGCAGTATAGGAAATAAAAATGAGCAAGACCTTGCAGCCCGGCGATAAAGCCCCGGCGTTTGACCTGCCCTGTGATGGCGGTGGCACAATATCGCTGGCCGCGCAAAAGGGGCATTTTCTGGTTCTTTATTTTTATCCAAAGGATGACACATCAGGTTGCACCAGCGAAGCTATTGCCTTTAGTGAAAACAAAGACGCTTTCAAAGCCCTTAACGCCACTATTATTGGCATATCCAAAGATAGCGCTGCCAAACATGACAAATTCAAGGCGAAACACGACCTGACAATCACTTTAGCTGCGGATGAGGACCTTAAAACCATGCAAGACTATGGTGTCTGGGTCGAAAAAAGCATGTATGGCCGAAAATATATGGGCACAGAACGGGCGACCTATCTCATCGGTCCTGATTCCACCATTCGCACTATCTGGCGAAAGGTTCGGGTCAAAGGCCATGTCGAGGCGGTTCTCAAGGCCCTTCAGGAAATTTCCAACACCTGAACCCGCCCGTTCACACCGTTTTTTTTGCGACCAGGGGTCGTAATACCTCCGTTTTGCGACCCTGTGACGGGAAATTAACTGTAATGGCTGCAAAGTTAACACTTTATCGATTGAAATCAGGTTCATTATAGTCTTTTATGAGCGCAAATTATGCCAATAGTGACGAGAAATGGGGGGACGTATGATTGAACGGGTCGTAGATGGCGCCCGGACGACTATTGAGCACTTTTTCCCGGAACGGCAGATTTATCACCGCAGCAATGGTGAAGTGCGTTATTTGTCCCTAAGCACCCGCACGCAGATTCTTGCCAGTCTCGGGGCTGTGGTTTTCCTCATCTGGATTACCTATGCCACGGCCAGCGTGTTTCTGAGCGGGCATTTGCTGTCCTCTCAATCACGCCAATCGCTGTCCAATCGCGCCCATTATCAGCGCCTGTTGGCCGAAGCGCGGGCCAAGGAAGCCTCTATGCAATCCTTGCTGGAAACCCGCACCAACCAGTTTAACGTCGCGGCGGATGATTTTGAACGGCGCCTTGATACGCTCAAATTGCTTCTTGATCATGTTAATGGCCCGGTTCTTTTGAGCAGCAAAACCAAAAATGATGGCAGCGGTGAATTGATGATGCGCGCCTCTCGCGATGACCAGACCCCGCGCCAGTCGCGGTACGCAGCGCTTGCCAACGTAAACAGCAATGCAAAAAATCCACTGGACCGCATGGCCGCTTTGCATGCGGCGGAAAACCAGCTTTTGCGCCATGCCGAGGAACAGGCTGAAAAACGTGTTGAAAACCTGCATGCGGTTCTGGATATGACCGGCATCGGGCTGGATTCTGTGCTTGGCGAAACCGGCAAGAACACCGGCGGGCCATTCATCGCACTTGACGAAGCCGACGATTTTGCCAAAGCCCTGTCTTTGGATAAACCCTTTGCGCGCCGGGTCGCCCGGGTCGCCGCACGTATGGCCGAAGCTGACCAGTTGGTTGATCTTGTTCATGACATTCCGCTTGATCAACCGTTGAAAGTTGCCCACCGCTTTACATCCGGGTTCGGCGCGCGGGTTGATCCGATAACGCACCGCGCGGCGCACCATTCAGGACAGGATTTTGGCGCTTTTCGTCTGGCCCCCATTCTGGCAACAGCGCCGGGCAAAGTCGACTATGCCGGGTGGCGTTCCGGCTATGGCCGCCTTGTTGAAATTGACCACGGCTATGGCTTTAAAACGCGATACGGCCATATGGCCAAAATAATGGTCAAACGCGGGCAGACCGTTACCACGGGCATGCAAATCGGTGCCATGGGGTCCAGCGGACGCAGCACAGGTGTTCACTTGCACTATGAAGTATGGTTCAAAGGAAAACCCTATGATCCAAAGTTATTTTTGAAAGCAGGCCGCTATGTTCAGCAAGGGTAATAAAGATTCCAACCGGGCCGGTGCCGCGGCACCCGCGCCCAAGTCAACAGGCAGAAATATGACACGCAGCAACACCCCTTCTATCCTCAGCGCTGATCTTGCCATTGTCGGATCGATCAAGACCAAAGGTGAGGTTCAACTTGATGGCATGGTTGAGGGCGACATTCAGGCGGTAACAGTTACCGTTGGCGAGAAGGCCTCGGTAAAAGGGGAAATTACCGCTGAACAGATTACCATACGCGGCAAAGTCGTCGGCAAATTACGCGCCCGGCAAATTCAGCTTTCCTCCACGGCCCATATCGAAGGTGATATCACACACTCGACCCTGGCCATGGAAAACGGTGCCTTTTTTGAAGGCCAGTGCCATCATGACACCGACCCGTTGAGCGCACGCAAACAGGCCCCGACCAACCAACAGCAACACGCCCCGGCCCCGCCCTCATCCGGCAAGCCTGCAGCGGCCAGAGGCAATGTCCCCGCCGATTCTGTTTTGGGCAAAAAGGGCTAAAAGCCAAAACATAAAAGTATTAAAACGCGCTACCAAGGTGGCGCGTTTTTTATGGCAATCTCACGCTTATGCGGCGGGGTTTTCATCCTGCACCCGCTTGGCCAAGGCGGCGGCCATGAAGTCGTCCAGATCCCCGTCCAGCACCGCGCCGGTATTCGAGGTTTCAACGTTTGTGCGCAAATCCTTGACCATCTGATAGGGTTGCAGGACATAAGAGCGGATTTGGTGGCCCCAGCCAATTTCAGATTTTGAATCGGCCTCTTCCTGGGCCTTGGCTTCGCGGGCCTCCAGCTCGCGCTCGTAAAGCCGGGCGCGCAGCATATCCCAGGCGGTGGCGCGGTTTTTATGTTGCGAGCGGTCATTCTGGCATTGCACGACAATGCCGGTGGGAATGTGGGTCAGGCGAATGGCCGAATCGGTTTTGTTGATGTGCTGACCACCGGCGCCGCTGGCCCGGTATGTATCGGTGCGCACGTCCTTGTCTTCAATATCAATCTCGATCGAGTCATCGACTTGTGGGTAAACCCAGACCGACGCAAAACTGGTGTGGCGGCGGGCATTGGAATCAAAGGGCGAAATGCGCACCAGCCTGTGTACACCAGACTCGGTCTTGGCCCAGCCATAGGCGTTTTCGCCTTTAAGCAGCAAGGTGGCCGATTTTATGCCCGCTTCCTCCCCGGCATGTTCTTCAATAATTTCTGTTTTATAGCCCCGCGCCTGCGCCCAGCGCAGATACATGCGCATCAACATGGATGCCCAGTCCTGACTTTCCGTGCCGCCGGCCCCGGCATGGATTTCAATGAAGGCGTCGTTAATGTCCGCCTCGCCGCTAAGAAGCGCCTCAAGCTCGGCCTGCGCCGCCCTTTTGGCGATCTCTTTCAAGGCCTCTTCGACTTCGCCATCAAGTTCCGGGTCCGCTTCGGCCTCAGCCAATGTCGCCAGTTCAATAGCATCGGCAAGATCAGCGTGCAGGCTGGTTATATCCTGCATGGATTTTTCCAGCCGGTTGCGCTCGCGCATCAGCTTTTGCGCTTTGCCTGAATCATTCCAGAATGCCGGGTCTTCGGTGCGGGCGTTCAGTTCATCGAGGCGTTTTTGGGCGTTATCCCAGTCAAAGACGCCTCCTCAGCAGTTCCAAAGACTGCTCGATTGAAGAGACAAGGGAGTCGAGTTCTGCGCGCATGATCTGGCCCTGATTTCAAGGATGGAACGGATAAAATATCCCGTTGCCTTATTATTCGGGATAACGCGGCTATGCGCTTAATACAAGCCGCCAAGGTCTTCTTTTTCCTTGTCTTGTGCATCTTCATCCTCATCCCCGACTTTACCGCCGGCAATGGCCAGGGTGACGCCCGATTGCACCCGTTTTGGCTCGGTCCCCGGGCGAAAGGCTTCCAAAATAGTCCCCGAATCGCCAAACCGGGCCAATTCGCCGGTTTTGGCATTAACCCGCACCAGGCGCACCCCTTCGGGAATACGGAACGGTGCATTGGGGGCATCTTTCAGAGCCACTTTCATAAAGTCACGAAAAACCGGGGCGGCGGTGCTGCCCCCCGCTTCGCCGCGCCCCAGTGTTTTGGGCTGGTCAAAGCCGATATAGACACCGGCCACCAGATCTGGCGAGAAGCCAATAAACCAGGCGTCTTTATAATCATTTGTCGTGCCGGTTTTACCGGCCAGGGTTTTCCCCACAGCGCGCACCCGGCGCGCCGTCCCCCTTTGCACCACGCCTTCCAGTATTGAAGTGATTTGGTAGGCCGTAACCGGGTCCAGCACTTGCGGCCTGTCATCAGGCAAAACCGGTTCTTCAATTCGCCCATCCGGCCCGACCTCTTCATTACAACCGGGGCAAGGGCGTGTGTCATGGCGATAAATTGTCTTGCCGGTACGGTCCTGCACCCGGTCAATAATCGCCGGATCAACTTTTTTACCACCGTTTACAAACGAGGAATAGGCCGCCGTCAGCCGCCAGAGCGTTGTTTCCCCCGCCCCCAGTGACATCGCCAGAACCGGGTCCAGATGGTCATAGATCCCCATACGTTCACCAATATCAACAATCGGCTCCATACCCATTTGCTGCGCCAGCCGCACGGTCATGACATTTCTTGATTTTTCAATGCCCAGCCGCAAGGTGGAAAGGCCATAAAATTTACCCTCTGAATAATTCATCGGCTTGTAAAACCGGGTTTGATTACCCCCGTCGGCAATAAAGGGCGCGTCCAGCACCAAAGACACCGGGGTATAGCCATTATCAAGCGCCGCCGCATAAACGAACGGCTTGAAGGCTGATCCAATTTGTCTTTGCGCCTGGGTGGCCCGGTCAAACTGGCTGTTTTGGAAGCTATAGCCCCCCACCAGCGCCAATACCCGCCCGGTGTGCGGATCAAGCGCCATAATCGCCCCATTGACCGCGGGGTATTGGCGTAAAGCGTAAGCCCCGTCCTTATCCTTGACCGGGCTGGCATAAACAACATCACCAGCGGACAAGACCTGTCCGACTTTTTTGATTTCCGGCCCGACCTTGGCGTCGGCCTCTGGCTTCCTGGCCCATTTCATGTTTTCGAGGGGCATATACCCGGTCTCACCCGACAACAGGCCAATTTTGGCCGCATCATCGCCAACGCTGAGGACGATGACCGGCTGCCAGTCCGGATCAATATCGGGCTTTGTCGACACACTGGCCAATTGCGTTTGCCAGTCGGTCAAAGACTCAAGATGGGCGATGGGGCCGCGCCAG
>JALWSB010000082.1 GCA_027080345.1 Robiginitomaculum sp.
AACGTGTGGCGCGGGCTTTTGCCAGCCTGCGGGGCAAGCAGCTCGGCAATCCGTGGAAAAAGCACGATAACATTCCGCTTTAGGGGGCGATTATGTCTGCGACAATCAAGCCCGCTTGCCCTCAGGCAAAATCGGCGTATCTTAAGGGAAACCTACAAGGCCAAGCCGATGAAACTTCCCGACCCGCCCAAGCTGGTGCGCTTTTTGCTTTTCCATATTGCCAACGGCCTCGCCATTGGCGTGGTGTTTGTGCTGGCGATCATCTGGAGCAATTTTCTGGGCGTCGGCGACATGCTGGCCCGCGACGAAAGCGGCATCGCCACCTTTATACTCTTCTTTCAAACCTGCCTGACCTTTGGCGGGGTTTCAGCGGCAATAGCCGTCATGCATCTCGGGGACGACGATTAGGCGCTCCCGCAAGGAGTTCCCAACATGGCTAATCTTCCCTATATGCTCAAGCATCGCGGCTTCCCGGGCCGCTTGCCAAGCTCTGATCTGCAATTCACCATCCGCCGCGCCTCGCCCAAGGGCATTACGCCGCTCAAGGCGCGCGAGCGCTTTAGGGACCGGAAAGCCATTGATAAAAAGGCCGATGCGGTGTTTATCGCCAGCCTGTGGGCGCATTTTGGTGACCAGCCCTTTGAGCGTGGCAACCTGGATGCAGGGCGTTTGAACTGGCTGTTTGGCCGCGAGGTTATTCCGGCGACAGATCCGTTTGACAATGCCTCCTATGAGGCGATGCTGAAAATCGACGTGGCCCGCGCCCGCCGCAGTTTTCCGGATATGTTTGACGGGGGCGAGCCGTGAGTCACCCTACGCAACATTCCGCCAACCGGAAGGATATTCTTGCAAAAAAAGCTGGATTGCAGTGGGTTATGCGTGCAAGATACATCGGCAAACTAATTGGAGAATTGATATGCGCAAAAAAATTGCCGTTCTTGTTTTGGCAGGCTTCACGCTTGCAGGCTGCAACTCTATGGGCGAAAGCGCCGGCATGGGCGCGCTGTTGGGCGCTGGTGTGGCGAGCGTTACCGGGGGTAACGTGGTTGATGGCGCGGTTATCGGCGCTGGTGCCGGTGCGGCGTGCTACGCCACCAACACCTGCTAAAACCTGCGCTATAACGCGCTTGAAATCTTTTGAGGCTGCCTGCAATCGCGGGCGGCCTTTTTTATTGTGCCAAGGGGAAACCGCCTGATGTTTGAAAAAATCCTGATCGCCAATCGGGGCGAAATCGCCTGCCGTGTGATTAAAACCGCACGCAAAATGGGCATTAAAACCGTGGCTGTCTATTCCGATGCGGACGCACAAGCCCTGCATGTGCGCATGGCCGATGAAGCCGTGCATATCGGCCCGCCACCCGCCGCTGAAAGCTACATCGTGATTGAAAAAATCATGAATGCGGTCAAGGAAACAGGGGCAGAGGCGGTGCATCCGGGCTATGGGTTCCTGTCTGAAAACCCGCTTTTTGCCGAGGCTTTGGAAGCCGCAGGCGTGGCCTTCATCGGGCCGCCTGTGGGGGCCATTCAAGCAATGGGGGACAAGATTACCTCCAAAAAACTGGCCGAGGAGGCCGG
>JALWSB010000083.1 GCA_027080345.1 Robiginitomaculum sp.
GCCCCGAAACGGAAACATAAAGCCCGATAAGAGAATTTGCGGCAGTAATAAAAACACCATCATTTGCATGGCCTGTAATTGCGTGCGCGCGACGGTGGAAAACAAAAACCCGATCAGCAGATTAACAACGATATAAAGTGTTGAAATGGCAAAAAAGAAACCCTTTGACCCGGCAAAAGGAATATCAAACAAAATATGCCCGGCCCCCAAAACCACGGCGATCTGGATATAACCGATCAATACATAAGGGGCGACTTTGCCGGTCATCACCTCGAGCGGTAAAGCAGGCATGGCCAGAAGGTTTTCCATGGTGCCCCGCTCGGTCTCGCGCGTCAGCGCCACCGCCGTCATCAACGTCATGGTCATGGTCAGAATAACCCCCAGCAATCCGGGCACAATATTATACTGGGTGACGCCGGCCGGGTTATAGCGGCGCTGGACAACAATATCGACCGGTCCGGGCGATGCGGCGAGGGATGATAACGGCCCGGCCAGTTCCCGGCGCAGGCCACTGGCGATTATGGTGTTGATGGCGCCCACCGCGCCCGAGGTCGCCGCCGGGTCGGAGGCATCGGCCATAAGCAGGACTTGCGGGCGCTTGCCGGCGGCCAGATCGCGGGCAAAATGTTCTGGTATTTCCAAAATAAAATTAACCGCGCCGGCGCGCATTTTTTCTTGTGCTGTCGGGCCGTCCGTGGCGGTTTTAAATTCCAGAAATGTCGAATTTTTAAAGGCCATGACAACCGCGCGGGACATTGCCGAATGATCCCGGTCGATCAGGGCGGCGGGCAAATGCCGCGGATCTGAATTGATGGCAAAGGAAAACAAAATCAACTGCATGATGGGAATGCCGATCATCATGGCAAAGGTCATGCGATCGCGGCGCATCTGAATGAATTCCTTGATCAATATGGCGGCAATGCGCGATAGGGAAAACCGCTTTGTCATTGAAAATTATCCTCTGTATCACGCATTAAATGGATAAAGGCCTCTTCCAGACCGGTGGGGATTTTTTGCCAGTGCAGCGCCGGGTCATCACGCCAGGGGGCGATGGCGGCGGCCAGTTTTTGTTCGTTCGGGCCGCTAATGTGCAAAGCGGTGCCAAAGCGTGCCACCTGTTCAACGCCGCCCTGGGTGCGCAGTGCGCGCGCCAGCGCGCCCAGGTTTTTACCACTGACTTTCCAGGTATGCAGCCTGGCCGCTTGCGGCACTGTGGCCGCCGGGCCATCGATCAGTTTTTTGCCATAGGCGATATAGGCAATGAAATCGCATTGCACGGCCTCGTCCATATAATGGGTGCTGACCAATATGGTGATGCCCTCGTCGGACAATTGGTGAATGGTTTCCCAAAAATCGCGCCGCGCTTTGGGGTCAACCCCGGCGGTGGGTTCATCAAGCAGCAGTAATTGTGGCTCGTGCAACATGCAGGCGGTCAGCGCCAGCCTTTGTTTCCAGCCGCCCGACAACGTCCCGGCCAATTGATTTTTGCGGGCCTCAAGGCCCAGTTTTTCAATGGCGGCAGAAACGCGTTTTTTACGATGTTGCAGCCCGTACATGCGGGCCACGAAATCCAGATTTTCGGCAATGGTAAGATCCTCCCACAAGGAGAATTTCTGGGTCATATAGCCGACTTGCGTTTTGATCTGCGCCGCTTGTATGATGACATCATGGCCAAGGCACAGACCTTCCCCGGCATCGGGTTTTAAAAGCCCGCATATCATGCGCAATGTGGTGGTTTTGCCCGATCCGTTGGGACCAAGAAAGCCGTAAACTGCCCCGCGCGGTACCGCCAGATCAAAATTATCAACCACGGCGCGGCCATGATAGCGTTTGGTCAGACCATGCACATCGATAACCGGCGCAGGCGTGTTTTGCGCTGCGCCGCTCATGGCAGGGTGACATCAACCGGCTGACCGGGACGAAAGGCGCGCAGCATATCGGGGCGAACTTCAACCATAAAGGTCAGTTTTTGCCGGTCTTTACGGGTATAGATAACCGGCGGGGTGAATTCGGCCGTGGCGGCAATAAAGCTGATATGGCCGCTTAACCCAGCCGCGCAGCCATCACAGGAAAGAGCGATCTTTTGATCCTGTTGAAGGCTGGCGAGTCGCGCTTGCGGGACAAAAAAGCGGATACGGATTTCATCGGGCGGCAGTAAGGACAAAACCGGCTGACCGGGTCCGGCGAGCTCGCCGGGGCGGCGCAAAACCGCTTCGATGCGCCCGCTTGCAGGCGCGGCAACCGCATAATTATGCAAAGCCTTTTGCACCGCCAGAAAGTTGGCCTTTCTGATTTGCACATCATTGCGCGCGGCGCGAATGGCGTCAGCGCGCGCCGGCAGACGGATCAGCGCCAATCGGGCTTTTTGCGTGCGTACGGCGGCCGCCGCTTCTTTGAGCTTTGCCGTGTCAGTGTCGAGACGGGCCTGCGGCGCCTGCCCCCGGGCGACCAGGGCGGCGCTTCGTTTTTGCGTGGCGCGCGCCAGATCATAAGCGGCTTGGGCGCTTTTCAAAGCCGCTTGTGCGGCGCGAATGTCTTCGGGGCGCCCCCCGGCCAGAAGATCGTCAAGCCGGGCCGAGGCGGCGTCCAGCGCCCCTTGCGCAGCGGCCAGATTTTGCCGTCCGGTTTCATCATCGAGACGAAACAAAGGATCGCCTTTTTTGACGGTATCGCCTTCTTTGACGCTGACAACGTGCAGGCGCTCGCTGACCAGCGGGGCTATATAAAGCACCCGGCCCTCGGCATAGCCATGAAGGGTGTCTGGTCTGGCCGGCTCGTTTTGCCCGGGCAGACATGACGCCGCAAAAAAAACAAGCACAATAACGGGTATGATTTTCATCGGTTTAATCCTTTGTCCCCGGCGTCGCCTGATTGTCTTGTAATGCGCCGTGAAGAAAAATATCGAGATGCTGATCAAGCATGGCCTGCGTATCCAGCGGTGTGTCGCCAGGCAGGGCAAAGGCCCCGTTCCAAACGAGTTGCATCACCAAAATCCCGATCAAAGAGCGGGCCGCATAGGTCGGCTCAAGCGGGCGAAATTCGCCGCAGGCAATGCCTTGCGTAATCAGGGCGGTCACCGCGCCAAGGCCCCGGTTGATCACCCGTTCGCGGTAAAGCTGCGTCAAAGCAGGAAATCGCCCCGCCTCGCTGATCACAAGCAGCGGAATAGCGGCAATGTCCGGGTTGGAAAGCTGGCCACCGATAAAGCCCGCCATGGCCCGTAAAACCGGTGTGACCGGCCCCGCCGGGGCCTGATCGGCCATCCTGTCAAGCTGGCGGGCCATAGGCTCTATAGCTTGTGCAATCAAAGCCTCCATCAGGGCTGTCTTGCTTTTAAAATAAAGATAAATCGTGCCTTTGGAGATGCCGGCCTTCTTGGCGACATCCTCCATGCGCGCCTGGGCAAAGCCTTTTACCCGAAACACATAAAGCGCCGCTTTCAATATCTGTTCGGGGCGTTTGTCCGGCTGGCGCTGCCATCGCGGGGCGTTTGCTTTCATGACTTTTTGCCCTTGCTTTTGCATTGCGCCACCCTTTTGCTCTTGTTTCTGCTTTCAATATCTGTTCGGGGCGTTTGTCCGGCTGGCGCTGTCATCGCGGCGCACCCGCTTTCATGACCTTTTGCCCTTGTTTTTGCGTTGCATCACCCTTTTGTCCTTGTTTCTGCGTTGCGCCACCCATGTATGGGCCCATGCCGTGTTCATCAAATTAATAACTGACTGGTCATTTATATAATAATAAAATCTGATCAGGCAAGAGGTGGGGGCAGGTTGTATGCACCGTGTTGGGGTGTGCGTTTTATAGCCAATGTGTCATTGCCCGGTTTATTCGGGTGATCCAGTCTTTTCTTCGTCACCCTCCGGTTTAACCGGAGGGTCCATAGGGCCTTTCATCCGCGCATGGCGTAGGTGCGGTTTGGCCTCACTTCACTATGGACCCCGGCTCGGGGCCGGGGTGACAAGGAGGGGGGAATAATTATGGGCCTCTTCATGAGGGATTGCGCCGCAATCATCTTTAAACATGGGAACGTAAGACACAAACCCCTCACCCTAACCCTCTCCCTTGGGAGAGGGGGAAAAAGAGACTTATCCGCCCGCCAGTTCGTCCAGTTCCAGCCAGCGCAATTCCATCTCTTCCAGCCGTGCCGTGGCTTCGCCAAGGGCGGCGCTGGCCTGATCAAAGCGCTTGCGGTCTTTGGTGAAAAGGTCCGGGTCGGCCAGAAGGGCATTGATTTTTTCAATGCGCTTTTCCAGAGCATCAATCTCGCCGGGCAGGGTTTTCAACGCGTGTTGGTCTTTGAAGCTCAGCTTGGTTTGTTTTGACCTTGGTTTGGCAGATTTTTGGGCTTGTTTCTTTGGCTTTTTGTCGGCGCTGACAGCGGTCTTGCGCTGGCGCAGCATATCGGAATATCCGCCGGGGTATTCGCGCCAGAGGCCCGGCCCCTCGTGGACAATAATGGACGTGGTAACACGGTCGAGAAAATCGCGATCATGACTGACCAGCATTACCGTGCCGGCATAATCGGCCAAAAATGCCTGTAAAAGATCAAGGGTTTCAAGATCAAGATCGTTGGTCGGCTCGTCCAGCACCAGAAAATTACCCGGCAAAGCCAGTGCCCGGGCCAGCATCAGCCGCGCTTTTTCGCCGCCCGATAAAACCGAGACCGGAGTGCCGGCCTGATCGGGGGTGAACAGGAAATCTTTCATATAGGCCATGACGTGTTTGCGTCCGCTGGCCAGATCAACCATATCGCCGCCATTGGTCAGGGCTTCTTTCAAGGTCCACTGCGGTTTCAGTTCTGCGCGGTTCTGGTCCATGCTGACAAGATCAACCGTATCGCCGATTTTGACGCTGCCCGTATCCGGGGCGCTTTGGCCAATCAGCATGTTCAGAAGCGTTGTTTTGCCCGCGCCATTGGGGCCGACAATGCCAACGCGGCTGCCCCGGGTAAGGCGGCAGGAAAAATCGCTCACCAACGTTTTGTCGCCATAAGATTTGCCGATGCCTTTGGCCTCGATAATGATTTTTCCCGCCCCCCGGCCTTCGGCAACATTGAGCGTAATAGCACCTTTTGGGCCTTCAAAGCCGCGTTTTTGCGCCCGCAAGTCCTGGAGGTTTTTAACCCGGCGCATATTGCGTTTGCGCCGCGCCGTGACGCCATAGCGCAGCCAGTGTTCCTCGCGAACAATTTTACGCGCCAGTTTGTGTTGCTCCAGCTCTTCTTTTTCCAGCACGTCGTCGCGCCAGTCCTCGAAGGCGGTAAATCCTTTGCCAAGAAGGCGGCATTGCCCCCGGTCCACCCACAAGGTCTTGCGGCTGAGGCGTTCCAGAAATCGCCTGTCGTGACTGATGAGAACCAATGCGCAAGAAAGCGAAGCCAGTTCGTGTTCCAGCCATTCTATTGTTGGCAAATCAAGATGATTGGTTGGCTCATCGAGCAGTAAAACATCCGGCTTTGGAGCCAAAGTGCGCGCCAAAGCGGCGCGCCGTGCTTCACCACCAGAGATGTATTCGGGGCTTTCTTCGCCGCCCAGACCAAGGGCAAAAAGCAGCCTTTGCGCCCTGTGGTGATCATCACCGGGCGCCAGCCCGGCCTGCACATAATCGCCAAGTGAGCTAAAGCCGGTAAAGTCCGGCTCCTGCGGCAGATAGCGTATGGTGGTGCCCGGTTGCACAAACACGCTGCCCGCGTCTGGTTCGATCAAACCAGCCATGATCTTGAGCAACGTGGATTTACCAGAACCATTGCGCCCGACCACACACAGTCGCTCGCCTGCATGCAGCGCGCATTCCGCCCCGTCCAGCACCTGGGTATTGCCAAAGCGCTGTTCAATATCACGCACATGCAAAAGGGGCGGGGCCATTTAGGTCTTAAGTGATGCGCGCAATGCGCAATAAATTGGTTTTGCCGGGGGTGCCAAAGGGAATGCCGGCGGTGACCACAATACGCTCGCGTATCTTGGCAATACCTTCCTGCTTTGCCTGTTTTGTGGCCTTGGCAATCATATCATTAATGTCTTGCGCATCTTCAATCTCGATCGCGGTAATGCCCCAGACGAGGGTCAGGCGCCGGGCCGTTTTGCGGCTGGGCGTCAGGCCGATAATGCGCTGAATGGGGCGTTCACGCGAAGCGCGAATAGCGGTGGAGCCGGAAGACGTATAGGTGACAATAGCTGCCGCTTTGATGGTATCGGCGGCCAGATGCGCGGCGGCCATAATGGCATCGGGGGTGGTTGATTGGCGCTCCAGCCGTTCGGCGGCCAGAAGGCGGCGATAACTGTCGGCGCGTTCAACCCGGCGGATAATACGGTCCATCATTTTTGCCGCCTCGACCGGATAGGCTCCCATAGCCGTTTCCCCCGACAGCATGACCGCATCGGCCCCGTCATAAACGGCGGTGGCGACATCGGACGCCTCGGCGCGGGTTGGGGCGGGATTGTGGATCATGGATTCGAGCATTTGCGTGGCCACAATGACCGGCTTGCCCTGTGCCCGCCCGGCGCGGACAATTTGTTTTTGCAAAATCGGTACATCTTCG
>JALWSB010000084.1 GCA_027080345.1 Robiginitomaculum sp.
TTGGGGCAGGGCCAGGAATATGGATTTTTGGAATTTGATGCCGAAGACTGGCTGATCGCCCTGTGCAATGAAGACCGCAGCAATGAAAAACTGGCCTTGTTTAATTTCGAACTGGTTCACGCGGTGCTGGACGCGGCGCAAAACGCCTCCTTGCACCTTGGACAGTTTGGCCTTGGCCTGACGTTGGCCTGCATGCGCGGGGCCGAAGCGCAGGCCATATTGACGCCAGAAGTGCAGCCCCAGGCGCTTTAATCCTGCTTTTGCAGCCCTTTCATTTTTTCGATAAACGGCTGGTTGACCAAAAACACGGCGCACGGCGCACGGCGGGCAATATCGCGCGATGGCGTGCCGGACATAAGCGCCTGCCACATGCCTTTTTGGTGCGAGCCAACAACAATGACATCCGCATCAATCTGCGCCGCATAATCGATCACCGCCTCCGCTGGGTCGCCATCAAGCATATGAACTTTGGCGTTCAGGCAGTGGGTGGCAACCAGAGTTTTTATCTCTTTCTCGCGGGCTGCACGGGCTTTTTTGTCGGCGTCAATATCTTCGGGCAAGGGCAGGATGACCGCGCCGCCCATCGGGTCGGCAAAGCCTTCCGCCGTGGCAATTTGTAATTCCGGCCAGGCCTCGACGACGACCAATTGCGCATCATCGCGCATGGCCAGCGCACAAGCCGCCTGAACAACCCCTGAGGCCAGCGCATCCTGATCATCAATCGCGGCGAGTATGGTTTTAAATTTCATGTGCCTGCTCCTTATCATGCGGATATGGGTATGAATGCCCAATTTCAAAGTGACAGAATGCCGCAATGAGAATAACACAGTCGGCAGGCGTTTTCACGGGCAATAAATATGGGCCTGATGGTGCGTAAGAAAAGGGGAAAAATGTCTGATCTACTCAAAAAAGATGCCGGGGCGTTGGTGAAAGCCATTAAAAGCGGCAAGACCAGCGCCGTTGAAGCGGTGCAGGCCTGTCTTGATCAGGTGGCGCGGCGCAATGGGGCGCTCAACGCCGTGGTGACCGTGGATGCTGATGGGGCCATGCAAAGCGCGCGGGACGCCGATGCGGCGCTGGCGCGCGGTGATGCCGTGGGGCCGCTGCATGGCCTGCCCATGACCATAAAGGACAGTTGGGAAACCGCTGGCCTGCGCACCACCGCCGGGGCCAAGGAATATGAAAACCATATCCCGACAAGCGATGCCGTGCCCGTTGCGCGCCTCAAAGCGGCCGGGGCAATTGTCTTTGGCAAGACCAATTTGCCCGCTTATGCGGCTGATATTCAATCCTATAATGATGTGTTTGGCCTGACCAATAATCCGTGGGATGTGGGGCGTACGGCTGGCGGCTCGTCCGGCGGCGCGGCGGCGGCTTTGGCCAGCTTTATGACGCCTCTGGAACTAGGCAGTGATCTTGCCGGTTCCATACGGGTGCCGGCGGCCATGTGCGGGGTTTATGGCCATAAGCCAAGTTTTCGCGCCATTCCCATGCGCGGGCATATTCCGGGGCCGCCGGGCATGCTCAGCGGGGCCGATCTGGCGGTGGCCGGGCCGTTGG
>JALWSB010000085.1 GCA_027080345.1 Robiginitomaculum sp.
TGTCACCAAAATGGGCCAGTTTCTAAAACAGCAAATGGCCGGTCTGGCCGATGCCCATCCTGATATGATCGCGGATGTGCGCGGCAAGGGCCTGCTGACCGGGTTCAAGCTCAAAGAGCCATACAATAACCGCGCCCTGATGGGACTGGCCCGGACGCGCGGCCTTTTGTGCGGCGCGGCGGGTGATAATGTGGTGCGCATGGCCCCGCCTTTGATCATCACCGAGGATCATGCGCGCAAGGCCATTGGCATTCTTGATGAAGCACTCAACGCGGCACGGGAAGAGAACGGGTAATATGCCGCATTTTCTCGATCTTGCGCAGATTGCTGCCGCTGATCTGAAGGCCATGCTGGCCGATGCCCGGGCCATGAAAGCGGCGCGCAAGGGCCTGCCCAAAGGCGCGCCCGACCCGGACCCGGCATTGCCCGGCCGCACTCTGGCGATGATTTTTGAAAAAAGCTCGACCCGGACGCGGGTATCCTTTGATATGGCCATTCGCCAATTGGGCGGTTCGTCTTTGGTCTTGCAGGCCGCCGACATGCAATTGGGACGCGGCGAAAGCATAGCCGATACGGCGCAAGTGTTATCGCGCTTTGTCGATGCGGTGATGATCCGTGCCAATGCCCACGAGGACGTTGTCGCATTTTCCCAAAATGCCGCCATACCGGTGATTAACGGCCTGACGGACCGCTCGCACCCGTGTCAGATCATGGCTGATCTGATGACTTTGCAAGAGCATTTTGGCGCGCTTGATGGCCTGAAACTGGCCTGGGTGGGGGATGGCAATAATGTCGCCGCCAGCTTTATCCATGCGGCGCCCAAGCTGGGCTTTGATCTGGTGCTGGGCTGCCCCGAAGGTTATGGCCCGCGTAAAGATGATCTTGTTCTTGCCGGGCCTGCGGTGAAGCTGACCACGGACGCCGGGGCGGCGGTCGCCGGGGCCGATGTGGTGATTGCCGATACGTTTGTCTCCATGGGCGACAAGGACGGCGCGCGGCGCTTGCGCGATCTGGCGCCCTATTGCGTGACGCAACGTCTGATGGCTCTGGCAAAACCGGGGGCGGTGTTTTTGCACTGCCTGCCCGCGCACCGGGGCGAAGAGGTCGAGGCGGCGGTTATAGACGGCCCGCAATCTTTGGTTTTTGACGAGGCTGAAAACCGTTTGCACGCACAAAAAGCCATATTGAAATGGTGTTTGAAATAATGCCAAAAGACCCGGCACAACTTGGTGCGCAGGATGATCAGGTTCTTCCTTTCGCGCTGGAAAAACGCCCCATGCGCGGGCGCATGGTGCGGTTGGGACCGGTGCTGGATGATATTTTGGCGGCGCATGATTATCCCGATCCGGTGGCCGGGCTTTTGGGTGAGGCGGTGTTGATCGCCATTCTCGCCGGCTCGTCTTTGAAGTTTGACGGGCGATTGATCATTCAGATCAGTGGTGACGGCCCGGTGTCTTTGATTCTGGCCGATTATGCCACCACTGGCGGGGTGCGCGGCTATGCCCGTTTTGACCCGGACGCGGTGCACAAGCTGGCCAAGAT
>JALWSB010000086.1 GCA_027080345.1 Robiginitomaculum sp.
TTTTGATCTCGACATATTCTTCAATGCCGTATTTGGAGCCTTCGCGGCCAAAGCCCGATTGTTTGACCCCGCCAAAGGGCGCGACTTCGGAGGTGAAAAGGCCGGTATTGACCGCCACAATGCCGGTTTCCAACCCTTCCATAACGCGCCAGATACGGCCCATATCGCGGGCAAAAAAGTACGCGGCCAGTCCCGCGGGCGTATCATTGGCCAAAGCGATGGCCTCATCCTCGGTG
The DNA here is from genome assembly GCA_027080345.1 of Robiginitomaculum sp. Lineage (GTDB taxonomy): Bacteria > Pseudomonadota > Alphaproteobacteria > Caulobacterales > Maricaulaceae > Robiginitomaculum_B. The sequence goes on from JALWSB010000086.1 coordinate 237, forward strand.
GCAAAGCGGCGCAGGCAGGAAATCGGGCCGAAAATCTCGGTATTGGCAATGTCCATATCGGCGGTGACATTGGTGACCACGGTGGGGGTGAAGAAAAGATCGCCCTGATCGTGTTTGGCCCCACCGGTGAGTATTTTTGCTCCCTTGGCGCGGGCATCATCCATCAGGCTTTGCACTTTTTGCATGGCCGCCGCATTGATCAGCGGACCGATCTGCACATTTGGCTGATCACCGCGCCCGACGCTTAGCGCCATGGTGCGTTCAACCAGTTTTTGCGCGAAAGCATCATGCACGCCGTCCTGAACAAAAAACCGGTTGGCGCAGACGCATGTTTGCCCCGCATTGCGGTATTTGCTGGCCATGGCCCCTTCGACGGCGGCGTCAAGATCGGCATCGTCAAACACCAAAAACGGCGCATTGCCGCCAAGTTCCATCGACATTTTGACGACATTATCGGCGGCCTGCCGCATCAGGATTTTGCCCACTTTGGTCGAGCCGGTAAACGAGATTTTACGCACCCGCGCATCGGTGCTGAGCACGGCACCGACCGCTACGGGATCTTTGGTCGGGACGATATTGAAAACCCCCGGCGGGATACCCGCTTCTTCGGCGAGAACCGCCAGCGCCAGGGCGCTTAATGGCGTGTCTTCGGCCGGTTTGACCACCGCCGTACACCCGGCGGCCAGCGCCGGGGCGACTTTGCGGGTGATCATGGCGGAAGGAAAATTCCAGGGCGTAATGGCGCTGACCACGCCAATGGGCTGTTTTAACACAATAAAACGTCGGTCCACGCCGGTAGACGGGATCACATCGCCATAAATGCGTTTGGCTTCCTCGGCGAACCATTCAACAAAACTGGCCCCATAGATAATTTCGCCGCGCGCCTCGCCCAAGGGCTTGCCCTGTTCGGTAGTCAAAAGAGCGGCCAACGCATCGGCATGGCGGACAATCAGCTCGAACCAGCGCCGCAAAATGGCCGAGCGTTCACCGGCTGTGCGTTTGGCCCAGGCCGGGAAGGCGGCATGGGCGGCGGCAATGGCGGCGCGGGCTTCATCGGCGCCCATATCCGCCACATCGGTGATTTTCTCGCCCGTGGCCGGATTGTAAATGGCAAAGGTTTGCGCACTTTTGGCAGTGCACCATTGGCCATTGATATAACCCTGGTGGCGCAACAAGGCGGGGTCGAGGGGGAGGGGTTGGCTCATGCTAGTCTTCCTTTTTATTCAGGCGATGCATGTTGAGCAAGGTTTCGGGCAAATCCTTGTTGGTGCGCACTTCTTCTTCGCTCAAGCCATCCAGCTCGTGCGGGAAAACCAGCCAGGTTTCAGTTTCATGAATATAATAATCTGGCACACGTTTTGTTTTGTTTTTCAATGGTTTGTAATAAATAGTTCCTGTACGTACATCGACCGGCATATTGCGCCGACACTGGCGCGAAAGTTCATTGATAATGGCATCAATAGAGCGCCCGGAATCGAACACATCATCGAGAATAAGAAGGTTATCTTCGGCGTTCATATTCTCAATCAGGTAATGCAGGCCATGCACGCGGACCACGTCGTCCTGTTGCTCTATGCCGTGATAGGACGAGGTGCGAATGGCAATGTGGTCCGAAGGGATACCGCAAAAATCGAGCGCTTCTTGCACCGCGATACCAACCGGCGTGCCGCCGCGCCAAACGCCGACAATATAATCGGGGCGAAAGCCGCTAAGGACGATTTTTTCAGCCAGCAAGAAGGAATCACGAAGAAGTTCCTGGGCGTTGATATAATCTTTTTTAATGCTCATAAGGGGGCCGTTTCCTGCTCTATAGCCTATATAGTGAAGCCAGCACGACTATGCCAGTTTGAAAATATTTGTCACCAGAGCGGCACCATTTTATCTGTGCACAATATCAGGAACATGCGCCGGGCATGGCGTTGATCCAGGCGGTAATCAGCGCCAATGCTTCTTCGTCGACCAAAGAGCGGCCCAGTTCGGGCATCATTACGCCGGGGTTGGTTGAGGAAAGGCGGTAAGTCAGGATCGATTGATCGGCCTTGCCCGGTACTATATCGTAAGTATGGCCGCCCGTGCCCTGGCCGGCGGCAACGGGTGGTTTGCACGCGCCGGTATTGCCCGCCGGGTAGGTATGCGCCGGTCGGTCAAGATAGAGCGCCGAGGTGTCCGCCGCGCCGTGAGGGTTGTGGCAATGGCCGCAATTTATATCCAGCCAGGCGCGTGCGCGGCTATCCAGACTTTGGGTGTCATCCCGCCAGTCCGCATTTTTGGGCGTCTGGTCTGCGCTGGGAAACCCCGTCAACTTGCCAAGGCTGGCCAGATGCTGCAATTGGTTTTGCGGCCCAGAGGCGTAAGAGTATGTCTTGTTCAAGTGGCGGGCCTTGGGACCAATGGGGCTGATTTTTCGGGTGGTGGCGTTGGGCGCATGGCACCCGGCGCACTGGTTGGCATTGGGTACAATATAGGTAAAATCCTGTGTGCGCCCCTCCGAGATTAAAGAGAGGGGTTTGGCGCCGCCAACGCGCGACAAAACCGCGTCAGTCTGGGCCTCATTCCAGATATAGGGCAGGGCCACCCAGCCATCGGTGCGGTGCACCAGAATACGCGTTTCAACGAGGCGGACGGTTTTCAGATCAAGGCCTTCACCGGCAAAATCATGGCTGTAATCAGCGGTGCGCAAGACCTGCCCATTTTCGTTTTTGGGATAATAAAAGGTTTTGGAGATAATTGTGCCAACAGGAAAATCCAGCGCTTTTTCTTCGCGGTAATGGGCCGCAGCACCGGACGGGATCCATAGGGTGCGCAGCTTGTGGGCATAATCGGTAAAAAGTGGTGTATTAAGATCGTAAGGTATGACGTCACGACCCAAAACCAGCGCGCCTTTATCCGCTTTGACGACGCCCCAGGCGCTTAAATGCGCCGGGTTTTCTTCGTGGAATTTGACTTTTTGCGCGCCGGGGGAACAGGCCGTCAGGGTTACCGCCATCAGCAAGATTGTCAGGGCGCTGCGCATGGTCAGAATTTCACGGCGGGAATGGAGGGCAGGGTGCAGGCATAGGCGCTCTGGTCCATACTGGGTTTTTTATAGCCGCCGGGACCATCGGCATTGATGACCTTCGCGTCGCCGTTTTGCACACAAAGGCGCTTGGTATCGGCAGGTAGTTCGGGGTTGATATAGCCGTCCCACATAATGTCAGGCAGGTGGCCCGTAAGGCCGAACATGGCGATTTTCAGGGCTTTCAGCTCCAGCGGCGCCGGGGCATTGCCGCCGCCTTCAAATGTGTTGTCATGGATAAAAATATTTTCTGGATAGGGATCAAAGCTGGGCTTGATGCCCTTTTCATTCATCGAGCCGATGGAAAGATAGCTCGATACAATAACATTCGCAGTCTTGTTATTCTTGATGCTGTTATTGAAAATTTCCACATCGTCATTGGCGCTGATGATAATCCCGGTGCCGGCCGGAACGCTGGCAACAATGGCGCCTTTGTGGGCAAAGTTTTTCAGATTGTTCTCATAAACCTGATTGTCATGAACCCGGGTTTTATAGCCGCGCTGTTCAAGGTTGGGCAGGTTAAAGACCAATATGCCGCCGGTATTATTGGTGGCGACATTGTCGTAAACATCTGCATTGATGGAGTTTTCCACTTCCATACCGGCGACATTCTGTTCGGCGCGATTGCGGCGCATAATAATGTCTTTGGATTGGCCGACATAAATCCCGGCGTCGGATGCGCCAATGGCAATACTGTCTTCGATCAGCACATTTTGCGTCTGCACCGGGTAAATCCCGTAGGCCCCATTATCGGTGGCCGGGCCATTGGTCCATTCGGTACGCACCCCGCGAATGGTGATATTTTTGCCTTCATTGATTTTCAGGGCATCGCCCTTGGCATCCTCAATGGCCAAATTCTCAATGGTAAAGTCATTGGCGGTCACCAAAATCCCTTCCGCCCCGGCAATCTGGTTTTTAAAAGACAAAATGCTTTTATCCTGTCCCGCGCCGCGAATGGTCACCCCATCGACGGTTAGCGAAAGTGAGCGGGTCATGGGAAAAATGCCTTCGGGAATGGTGATCACATCCCCCGGCTTGGCGTCAAGAAGCTGTAATTGCAGCGTCTGTTCGTAAGTCTGATCCTCGGCCTGCAATTCGGTTTCTTGCGGGGCCTGGGTCTTTTGTCCGCAGGCCGTAAGCAGCGCCGCCATGGCACCCAAAACAACAAAGTTTTTGAAAACGTGCATAAGTGATCCCCTTATAGCGCGCACCATATCGGCGCACATGTGCGCATAGTTTCGTAAAATCCCTTGGGATGCAAGTGCCGTGCAACGTGCCGGTTTGATACTCTGTAATGCAAGAGAAAATGGTGGAGCGGAAGGGGTATGGAAACCATGCTCAGGGACTAATTCACGTATCCGGGCCTAGGGTCAGGACCTGTTAATTTGATGCAAATCTGTTTGGCAAGAAGGGATAAGATGTCCGCAAACGCAACGAAGGACAGGTTTACCCCTATTCAAGGCGCGTTTGCGATGCAGATTGTGCCGTCTTGCCAAACCCGAAGGGCGGCGCAGAATGGATTAAATTAACAGGTCCTGAGCCTAGGGACGTTCCTTCCTTAACTCATGTCATACCGTTGAAAAACGGCATCCAGTTTCAAGCCACTACGGATCCTCCGCGTCTGTCAGAGGACGACGAGTGTGAGACAAACCCAATTTTGTCATCCCGGAAAAGCGTTAGCTTTATCCGGGACCCATTGTGTGCATCCACCGCTCTATAGGCCCCGGGTCAAGCCCGGGGTGACACCATAGAGACAGTTAATTCCCCTCATATTTCGAGGCCCGGCTTCGCCTCATGCCTCACTATGAGATGTGCGTTTTATATCCCCGTGTCATTACCCGGCTTGTCCGGGTAATCCAGAGCGGCGTAACAATTTGTACCGCTGAAATGCCATCAAGATGGATTGCGGCCCTTAAGCCTTAATGACGGCGTGGGGAGGTATATTGAAACCGCATGGTGAGCGTGTCGAAGCATGAAAACGTAAGGCTTACCCTGCACCACTTCTTGCCGCCCCGCTCTTCTAGCGATAGCGGTTTTGTAGCGCTTTTAGTGCAGTATTGCCGGGGCAGAGGGACTCATAGGGGAAGGTGTTCAATGGCTGCTCGGGCAGGGCGTTCGTGGTCGCCATATCCTCGTGACTTTCGTCAATATACAAAAGCCCGGTGACGATTTCGCCTTTGGCATCGCGCTCCATCACTTGCGCATAGGCCGACGCCCGGTCACGGGGGTCATAGCCCTTGTCAAGTTTGCTTAGCATAATGATGCCACCATCATGCATTTCAACCGGCACGGTTTCGCCTGCTTCGTAAGAGGCCTTGATAGGCGCGCTCATCGGCACATAGTCCGCATGTACCGCCGGATGGTAATATTTATAGGTGTGGGCGTAACTTTTGGTTGAGCCTTTATGATCATTAAAGCTGACGCATGGGGAAATGATATCAATCAGACCAAAGCCTTTGTGCTTCAGCCCCGCTTTGATCAGTGGCACCAATTGCTCCCGGTCGCCAGAAAACCCGCGCGCCACAAAGGTCGCACCCAGGGACAGGGCCAACGTTACCGGGTCAATCGGTGGTTGTTCATTGACTTCACCTTTTTTGCTTTTCGAGCCAAGGTCGGCAGAGGCCGAGAATTGCCCCTTGGTCAGGCCATAAACACCATTGTTTTCAAGAATATAAAGCATATTCACATTGCGGCGAATGGCATGGGCAAATTGCCCTAGACCGATGGAGAGCGAATCGCCATCGCCGCTGACGCCAATATAGGTCAGGCCTGCATTGGCCGCCGCCGCGCCGGTCGCCACCGAGGGCATGCGCCCGTGTACCGTGTTATTGCCATGCGCTTCGTTCAAAAAATAAGCGGTAGTTTTTGATGAACAGCCAATGCCGGAAATTTTTACCGCCCGGTGTGGCTCGATAGACAGCTCGAAAAATGCCCGTGCCATGGAGGCAGTGACAGAATCATGCCCGCATCCGGCGCACAGGGTTGACATCGCCCCTTCATAATCGCGCCGGGTCAGGCCCAGATCGTTGCGTTTGGCGTTTTTCAGCACAATGGCTGGT
>JALWSB010000087.1 GCA_027080345.1 Robiginitomaculum sp.
GCCGGGCCATTTATTGGTCGCATCCAGTCCCATTTTCGAACCAAGACCGGAGACCGGCGAGGCAAAATCGAGATAATCAATCGGTGTGTTTTCGACGCTGACGCAATCGCGCGCCGGGTCCATGCGTGTGGAGATCGCCCACATCACATCTTTCCAGTCGCGCGCATTAATATCGTCATCGACCACGATCAGCCATTTGGTATAGGTGAACTGGCGCAAATAGGACCATGCTCCCATCATCACCCGCTTGGCATGGCCCGCATAGGCCTTTTTCATGGCGATCACGGCAATGCGGTAGGAACAGGCCTCCGGGGGCAGGTAAAAGTCGGTAATCTCTGGAAATTGCTGTTGCAATAAGGGGATAAAGACCTCGTTCAAGGCCTCGCCGAGCACGCTTGGCTCGTCCGGCGCGCGGCCTGTATAGGTCGAAAGATAAAGCGGATTTTCGCGCATGGTGATGGCACTGATCTTGAAAACCGGAAAGTTTTCAACGCTGTTATAATAGCCGGTATGGTCGCCATACGGGCCTTCGGGGGCGGTTTCATCGGGCATGATATGGCCTTCGATGACGATTTCAGCCCCAGCCGGGACATGCAAATCAATGGTTTTGCATTTGACCAGCTCGACCTTGCGGCCGCGTAAAAGACCGGCGAACTGGTATTCAGAGAGCGTATCGGGAACCGGGGTGACAGCGGCCAATATGGTGCCCGGATCGGCCCCGATGACGGCAGCAACCGGCATGGGTTTGCCCGGATGGGCGGCCTTGTGGCGGGCAAATTGCTGCGCCCCGCCGCGATGTTTTAACCAGCGCATAATGGCCTCGTGGGGGCCGCGCTTTTGCATCCGGTAAATGCCAAGATTGGTATTGTCCTCAGCCCCTTCGCCCGGCCCTTTGGTGACGACAAGCGGCCAAGTGATAAGAGGGGCCGGCTCACCCGGCCAGCAGGTCTGAACCGGCAAACGGTCGAGCGAGGCATCTTTGCCTTTTAAAACAACCTCTTGGCAGGGGGCCTTGCGCACGGTTTTGGGCCGCATGGCCATAACGGTTTTAATCAGGGGGGCGAGCTTTAACGCCTCGCCAACGCCTCGTGGCGGCTCGGGCTGGCGCATAAAGGCCAGAAGTTCGCCCACTTCGCGTAAATCAGAGGCGGTGCGCCGCGCTTTGCCGCCCATGGTGACGCCGCGCGCTACCCGCTCCACCGTGCCAAAAAGGTTGATCAATACGGGCATGGTGGCGTTTTCGCCGCGCTCATTTGTGACATTATCGAAAAGCGCCGCCGGGCCGCTCTGGCGGATCAACCGGCAGCCAATTTCTGTAAGCTCCAAATTGGTGCTGACCGGCTCATTAACCCGGACCAGCAGCTTGTCTTGTTCAAGGGCGTTTAGATATTCGCGTAACGAGGCATAGGTCATGCCTCTTGCTAGCGCGCTCGGGCCATGCTGTCACCCGCCAAGAGGGGTCTTTAGTGATTTTTCCAATAGGCTTTGGCCCGGCGTTTTTGCGCCAATCGTTTGCTTCGGCCACGAGGGGGCAAAGCGCAGGCGACATCCGAGCTGCACGCCAAAGGTGGCCGCACGCCTTCGGCTTTCATTTTTGCCAATTCCCAACGGTGAAAAGCAATGTCAACAAGGTGCTGAACTTTATCCATGAGTGTGACTCCATCAAAGTTTTCAAGCGCCCACCCGCATTGTCTGCCCGCGCATAATGGCAAATATGCGTTTGACTGGCCAATCAGAATTTTGTGAAGAGGTGTGAAGGGGGCCTCATAAGACGTAACAAAAAGATTGTCGCGGTAAAATGCCCGTGCTAAGCCACGGCCATCGGCACAAAAAAGTATGTGCCGACCAGAACGATCTTCGCGGGAGAGATGGGCCTTTGCCGGGCCTGCGCCGAAGGAGCAACCGCCCCGGAAACTCTCAGGCAAAAGGACCGCGAAGGGGTTGGCACGCTGGAAAGCGGACGTGGAAACGCGCGCCGCACCGAAGGAGTAAGCTTGACGGGGCCGCAATAAGGCGGCTGCAAGTGAATCTCTCAGGTATCAGGACAGCGGGGGCTTCCGGTACTTTTTTGCCGGATTTGTTCTTGGGGCCTGTCATGACAGACACAGATCTTTTGCGCACACCGCTTGGCGACCTGATGGAAGCGCTTGGCGGTAAAATGGTGCCGTTTGCCGGTTATGCCATGCCGGTGCAGTTTGCCACCGGTATTATGGCCGAACATAACTGGACGCGTGAAAACTGCGGCCTGTTTGATGTTTCGCATATGGGCCAGGCGTTTGTTATCGGCCCGGATCATGAAACTTCTGCGCGGGCGCTCGAAGCGCTGATGCCTGGCAATTTTATTGATCTTGAGCGCGGCCAACAGCGCTATTCGCTGCTGCTGAATGCTGATGGCGGTATTATCGATGATTTGATGGTGACGCGCGCCGCTTCGGCCGCTGAAGACGGGCGGCTCATGCTGGTGGTCAATGCCGGGTTCAAAGCCAAAGACTTTGCCTATATTGAACAAAACCTGCCCGCAAATGTGCGGCTGGAACAGGCCCCGACGCGAGCCTTGATCGCCGTGCAGGGGCCAAAAACCGCCGCTGTTATGGCCCCTTTGTGTGCCGACGCAGGTGACATGGTATTTATGCAGGCGCGCACCACGCAAATTGGCGGCATTGATTGTCATATTTCGCGCTCTGGCTATACCGGCGAAGATGGCTGGGAAATTTCGGTGGCCGGGGATCGCGCGGTTGAGCTGGCAGAATTATTACTGGCAAACGATCTGGTGAAACCTGTCGGCCTTGGGGCGCGTGATTCCTTGCGGCTGGAAGCCGGGCTGTGCCTGTCTGGCCACGATTTTGATGCCAGTCGCACCCCCGTAGAGGCCAGCTTGAGCTGGGCGGTGCCCAAAGTGCGCCGGGCGCGGGCAGACTTTCCGGGGGCGCAAAAAATACTGGCGCAACTGGCCGAAGGAACGGCGCAAAAGCGGGTGGGTATCCAGCCGCTTGGCCGCGCCCCGGCGCGTGAAGGGACGCATGTTCATGTTGACGGGGAACACGTTGGCGTAATCACCTCTGGGGGCTTTGGGCCAACGCGTGGCGGGCCGGTGGCGATGGGCTATGTGCGTACCGATCTGGCAGTGCCGGGGACGGCGCTGGAACTGATCGTGCGCGGCAAGGCGCACCCGGCGCAGGTCGTTAAATTGCCGTTTGTTACACAAAATTATTATCGCGGTTAGGGAGAACCACAATGAGCACACTTTATTTTACCAAGGAACATGAATGGCTAAGCGTTGAGGGCGATGCCGCCACGGTCGGCATTTCGGCATATGCCGCTGAACAATTGGGCGATGTGGTGTTTGTCGAACTGCCTGAGGTGGGAAAAACCGTCGCCAAAGGTGATGATATTGCGGTGGTCGAATCGGTTAAATCCGCGTCGGAAATTTATGCCCCGGTGGCCGGTGAAATCACCGCCGTTAATGACGCTTTGGAAGATGCGCCTGAAACCGTCAATGACGATGCGCAAGGCAAAGGCTGGTTTTTCAAAATGACCGTAAAGGACAGGACTGAGCTGTCTGATTTGATGGACGAAGCGGCGTATGGCGAGTTTATCAAGGAATAAAATCAATGCGTTACCTGCCTCTCAATGATGATGACCGGGCCGCTATGCTGGCCCGTATCGGCGTTTCATCCATTGACGATCTGTTTGTCGATATTCCACCAGATGCGCGCCTTGAGAAGGCCATTGAGGGCCTGCCGGGACACGCCACGGAAATGCAGGTCGAGCGCGATTTAACCGCTCTTGCGGCGCGTTCTTTAAACGCAGGTGACGCGCCGTTTTTTTGCGGCGGCGGGGCCTATCGCCATCATGTCCCGGCCAGTGTTGATCATTTGATTCAGCGTTCGGAATTTTTAACCGCCTATACCCCCTACCAGCCCGAAATTGCCCAAGGCACCTTGCAGACATTGTTTGAGTTTCAAAGCCAGGTGGCGGCACTCACCGGCATGGATATCGCCAATGCGTCCTTGTATGACGGCTCGACGGCGACCGCCGAAGCGGTGCGCATGGCGATGCGCATAACCCGGCGCAATGGCTGCGTTCTGGCCCCCGGCCTGCATCCACATTATAGCGATACGGTGCGCACGGCAGTGCATGCTGGTGGTGGGATCGTCGAGGCCCTGACCCCGGCTATGGGCGCTGATACCAAAGTTGTTGAGGTGCTGGATGAAAACACCGCCTGCATCGTGGTGCAAAACCCCAATGTTTTTGGCGAACTGGTCGATCTTGACCCCTTGGCAGAGGCGGCGCACGCGGCGGGGGCATTGTTGGTGGCTGTGACCACCGAAGTGGTGTCTTTGGGCCTGATTAAAAGCCCAGGGCAAATGGGGGCGGATATTGTCGCCGCCGAAGGGCAATCAATCGGCAATGGGCTTAATTTTGGTGGCCCCTTTGTGGGGCTTTTGGCGTGTCGCAATGATCGTAAATTTATTCGCCAGGCTCCGGGGCGTTTTGCCGGAGAGACCGTCGATGCCGACGGCAAGCGCGGCTTTGTCCTGACCCTGTCGACCCGCGAACAACATATCCGGCGCGAAAAAGCCACTTCGAATATTTGCACCAATTCGGGGCTGTGTACGCTGGCCTTTACCATCCATATGGCCTTGCTGGGCGAGACGGGTTTGCGCCAATTGGCCAAGGCCAATCATGCCCGCGCCTGTCAATTGGCCGACCAATTGGCGGCCATTCGCGGTGTTGAGGTTGTAAACGACAGCTTCTTTAATGAATTTGCCGTGCGCTTGCCCATGAATGCGACGAAAGTCGTGGAAAAACTAAGCAAGAAGAAAATTCTTGGCGGCATACCGGCGGCGCGGCTTTTTGGCCCGGGTGGGTTTGATGATGTGCTGATTGTGGCGGCAACGGAAACCAATACGGACGAGGATATAGACGCCTTTGCCAAAACTTTACGGGAGGCGTTGCAATGAGCATGAATAAAACCGGCCGCCCGACAACGCCGCACGGCGATTATGCGCCGCAAAGCGGGGGTGAAACTTTTTCCGGCTCGCGCGGGTTGGCCCAGCAAGAACCCTTGCTGAGCGAGGTTGGCGCGCTGGATAAATGCGGCGTTGATTTTGCCCCCTTACCTGATGTGACCCCGCGTCTTGGGGGGATGGAGCGGACCGGCGAAATTGGCCTGCCCGGGCTTTCCGAGCCAGAGGCCTTACGCCATTATGTGCGCTTGTCGCAACGAAATTTTGCCATTGATCTGGGGCTTTACCCGCTTGGCTCATGCACCATGAAGCATAACCCGCGCCTTAATGAAAAACTGGCGCGCCTGCCCGGCTTTGCCGATCTGCACCCTTTGCAACCGCAATCGACGGTGCAGGGCGCGTTGGCGGTGATGGACGCCCTGTCACACTGGCTCAAGGCCATTACCGGCATGGATGCGGTGGCGCTTTCCCCCAAAGCCGGGGCGCACGGCGAATGGTGCGGCATGATGTGCATTCGCGCCGCCATCGAAGCGCGCGGCGAGTTGGAAACACGCAAACGCGTGTTGGTGCCTGAATCGGCGCACGGCACCAATCCGGCAACGGCGGCTGAATGTGGCTTTACTATTGACCAATTGCCTGCGGATGCCAGTGGCCGGGTGGATATGGATATTTTACGCCAAAAGCTTGGCCCGGATGTCGCCGCGATCATGCTGACCAACCCCAATACCTGTGGCCTGTTCGAGCGCGATATTCGTGCTATTGCCGATCTGGTACACGAGGCGGGCGGCTATTTTTATTGTGACGGGGCCAATCTGAACGCCATTATGGGCAAAACCCGGGTGCGCGATCTTGGTGTTGATGCCATGCATATCAATCTGCACAAGACCTTCTCCACGCCCCATGGCGGCGGTGGACCGGGGGCCGGGCCGGTGGTCTTGTCCAACCGGCTTAAAGATTTTGCGCCCTTGCCATATTTGTGCGCGGATGATGAGCGCTGGTCACTGGTCGAGCATGATGCTGATACAAAAGAAGAGGCCCGGCCTTTTGGTCGTATGAGCGCCTTTCATGGACAGATGGGCATGTTTGTGCGCGCCCTTGCCTATATGATGAGCCATGGCGCGGATGGCCTGCGTCAAGCATCCGAGGATGCAGTCCTGAATGCCAATTATTTGCTGGCGCGCCTGAAAGACGAGCTTAGCCCGGCGTTTGACGGGGTATGCATGCACGAGGCGCTTTTTACCGATGCGTTTTTGAAAGACACCGGTGTTACCACGCTTGATTTTGCCAAGGCGATGATCGACGAAGGCTATCACCCGATGACCATGTATTTCCCGCTGGTTGTGCACGGGGCGATGCTGATCGAACCGACCGAAACAGAATCAAAAGAAAGTCTGGACCGTTTTGCCGACACGCTGATTGCCCTGGCAAAGGCGGCCAAAGCGGGTGACAGGGCGCGTTTTACCAATGCGCCAATGCTGGCGCCTCTACGCCGCCTGGACGAAACCCGCGCCGCCCGCAGCCCGGTTCTGGGCTGGGAAAAAGCGTAAAATCGACCCTTCTTGTGCGCTTTTGACTTCCCTTTTGGGCCGTTTTGCGCGAGTTAATAGAGGATTAATAAAAATCCTGTGAGGGGACACTGATGAGCGAAACACACCCACAGCACGAAAACACACCGACCCGTCCGGCAGGCGCAGCCGGTCCGGTGGTGGATGTGGATCTGGCTGCGCCGTTTGTGGCCAAGGGGCCATTGGTGTCAACGGCGGCGGACGAGGGCGCTGCACCGGCACCGCAAGATGAGGCCGGTAACGCGGTTATTGCGCACACCACGCCCGGCCCCCGCTTTATCTGGATAGCGGTTGTTGGCGGTGTGGTGGCGCTTTTCTGGGCCGCCGGGGTGTTGGCATATTCGGCTGGGGAAAATGGCTTGAGCGGCCTTGCCGCTTTGCCGGTTCAGGGCCTTGCCGGTCTTGTTTTTGTTGCTTTTGGCCCGGCCTTGTTTGTTTTTCTGGCGGGCCTGGCGGTGCGTGAGATGGCGCGCTTTCGTGGCACGGCCCGCGAAGTGCAGGCGCTGGCGGCGCGGTTTGCCGATCCGGCCAAGGCGACAACGGCCGATGCGCAGGCCATGGCCGGTTCGGTGCGCCATGAAATCAGCCGCATGAATACAGCGGTCGAGGGCGCCTTGGCGCGCCTTGGGGCGATGGAGGAGGTGTTGAGCCATCATGGCGATGCCTTTGCCAAAGCGGAGGCTTCGGCGCGGGAACGCACAGACGTTTTGATCAATGATTTGCGCCGCGAGCGCGAAGCGATTGCCGATCTGGCCAGTGTATTGGACCAAAAAGCGGCAGACATTGCCGAGGCGATCAGTGAGCAATCCAAAATGGTGGTGGCCGCTGCTGACATTGCCAATTCGCACGCTATTGAAAGTACAAAAACGCTCGAATCCAGCGCCAGCCGGTTGCAGGACGAAGCGGAAAAAGCCGGAATCGGGGCGCAAAATATTGCGCAAAAACTTGATCAGGCGGCGACACACCTGGCGGCCAGAACGCGCGATCTGGACGAACAGCGCAGCGCCCTGTCACAAAGCGCCAAGGAGCTGGACGAGACCAGTACCAAGGTGGCTGATAATTTTGCCCGTGGTCATGAAGATGCCAAAGCCCTTAACGATCTGACGCAGCAAAGCATAGACAATATCAAAACCATCAGCGCCGAAGGCGCAGCCACAGTGGCGCAGGCTTTTGATGAAGCGGTGGCCAGGGCCCGCCATGCCACCGAAGATGTGCACACCACCATTTCAGTTGCCGCGCGCCAGCAAAAAGATCAGGCCGAAGCGCTTAAAAATGCGGCCAGCGAAGCGCATCAGGCGCTTGATGATTATGCCCAAGTGATTGCCAAACGTCTTGAGCAGGCCAATGAAGCCAGTTTTTCCGCCGCCAGCTGGGCCGATAAAACCTTTGAACGGCTGGAGGAAACCACTAAGGTTTTGGAGCAAAAATTGTCTGCATTGCCTGAAACTGCCGATGCCCAGGCGCGCGATCTGCATAATAAATTGCGCGAAGGTCTGGCCAGTTTGAACGCGGCGGCGCGCGATGCGGCCGGTGAAGCCGAGCAAATGGACGCCGCCTTCCAGTCTCGCATTCGGCAAAATTATGAATTGTTGAGTGATTTTATGGCGCGTATGGGGGCAGCCGCCGACCCGCGCGGCGGCGGCGCGCTCGAAGTGCCAAGTCCGTTTACCAGCGCGGCACCAGAGCCTGCCCCCGCCCCCTTGACGACAAAGATCGAAGAGGCCGCCCCAATGCCACCTGCCGCGGCGGCACCAAAGCCGGTGATTGAAAAGGAGGCGCCCCCGGAAGAGGTCTCTGCCCCCGTGCCTGAAGAGGCAGTGCAGCCAGAAAAAGAAGAAAAATCAGGCTGGCGCTGGAAAGATGTCCTGTCGGGCATGGGCCCCGATGTTGAAACGCCAGATAATACGGCACCAAAACCAAAAGAAACATCTGAACCGTCTGACCCTGCTCTTGCGCCCGCTGCCGCCGATCCTCTGGATCGGCTGGTCACCCTGTTTCGTATCCACAATATCGATCCGGCGGGGCTGTTTTCCAATATGGTCTTCAACAGTCTGGCCCATGCGCGCATGTTGGGCGGCGTGCGGGCGATGACAGATGTGGTGCAGATGGAAGCCAAAACGGCGGTGAGCGCTTTGCGCACCGCGTTTGAAGATGATGCGCAATTATGCGCAGCGGCGGAAAGTTTTTGCGATGAATTGCGCGGCAAGTTGGATGAGGCGGTCCGTACCGGGCGTAAAATTCATGTGGAAACGCATTTGCGTACCGGTGACGGCCCGGCTTATTTGCTGATCGAGGCCGCATTGGCCTGATCGGGATAGTATAACCGCGCCCATTGCACAGGCGGTAAAGCACCCTCCAAACCTTGCAATGCGGAGTTGGCCAGCCAGAATGTTTTTTCAAAAACAAGCGGTACAATGGCCGCGTCATCGTGCAAGATTTGCGCCGCATCACGCGCCAATTTATCGCGTAAAACCGGGTCCGCTTCGGCGCGCGCGGCGGCAACGGTTTGATCGTAAATCTTGTTATGCCAGTTAAAGTTGGCGGCAAAACCATCTTTGGCAAAGGGTTCGATAAGCCGCCATGGTGCGCGCTTTAGCCCCCGGTCAAACGAGGCCAGCGCCAGATCAAATGCGCCTTCGTCGATAAACGTATACAGCCCGGCCGAATCGGCGGCGGTCAGGGCGCATTGCACGCCAATTTCGCGCCAGTCCGATGCCATGATAACGGCCATGCGTTCGCGTACATCACCGGCATGTAAAAGCGTCATGCGCAGGGTCTCCTGCCCGGCGGCGGCCAGAAGATGGCGCGCTTCGGCCAGGCGGGCTTCGCGGCCTGGCCGATAGGGCGCGCCAGAAAGGGGCAAAAGCGCCTCGGCGGCTTGCGCCGTATCGCCAAGCACTTTGTGGGCCAGAAAATCCCGATCAACAGCCAGCGATAACGCCCGGCGCACCCGCACATCGTTAAACGGGGCGCGGGCATGGTTGATTTTAAGATACACAAAGCGCGGCGCAGGCCAGTCATAAAGCCGCACGTCTTTACGCGCCCGCAGCATGGCAATCTGGTTGGCGGGCGGGTCTTCGGTCAGATCGAGATCGCCAGCGCGAACCATGCGCGCCCGCGTTGCCGCATCATCAACAAAAGAGACATCAATGGCGGCAATGTGTGGCGGGTGGATGGCGTGGGGATTGGCTTTGAGCGTCATGCGCTGTTGCGCCAACACATCAACACGATAGGGGCCAGAGCCAACAAAATCCGGGGTCAGGGGCCAGCGCGACCCGGCCTGCTCAATTTTATGCCGGGGTTGCGGGTAAAACTCGCGCATCAATTCAGGAAATACGCCAACGGGCTTTGTCAGATGAAAAACCAGTGTGTCCGGCCCGCTTTGGCGCACACCGACGGCGCTGGGCGGGACGGTGCCAGCGAGGGATTCTTGCGCATTTTCAAGGGCGTAAAAATCCCCTGCATCCGCATAACCGGTATCGGGGTCAAGCGCCCGGCGTACCGAAAAAAGCACATCCTCTACGCCGAGGGGCTGGCCATCTGACCAGCGCATATTGGGGCGCAATGTAAAGGTCCAGCGCAGACCATCAGGGGAAACCTGCCAACTTTGTGCCAAACCCGGCGCCAGCCCGCCATCGACGCCATAATCGGTCAAAGGGGTGTAAATCTGTTTGTAAATCAAGGCCGAAGCGGCAAATTGCCCTTGTAAAGGATCGAGCGAATCCGGCGCGCCAGCAATGCCTATACGCAAAACATCCATTAAGGCGCGGCGCGGCGTACAGGCAGGAACAAGCGGGGCGAGGGCCAGCCCTGAAAGCACGGTTCTGCGCGACAATGCCCTCATGCGGCATTGCCAAGATGCGCGGCAAAATCGGCAAACAGATAAAAACTGTCTTGTGGGCCGGGGCTGGCTTCGGGGTGGTATTGCACGGAAAATACCGGCTTGCCTTTCAGGCGCAGGCCGCAATTGGTGCCATCGAAAAGCGAAATATGGGTGGCTTCCAGCGTGCCGGGCAGGCTGGCGCTGTCAACGCAAAAGCCGTGATTCATCGACACAATCTCGACCTTGCCGGTGGTCAAATCCTTGACCGGATGATTGGCGCCGTGGTGGCCCTGATCCATTTTGATGGTTTTGGCCCCCAGCGCCAGCGCCAGTAATTGATGCCCCAGACAAATGCCAAAAACCGGCAGGTTCGCGTCGATCAGGGCGTTGATAACCGGCGATGCCGTGCGCGCCGTTGCCGCCGGATCGCCCGGCCCGTTGGACAGCAAAACCCCATCGGGTTTTAACGCCAGAATCTCTTGTGCGCTATGGCTGGCCGGAACCAGGGTGGTGCGTAAGTTATTGGCGGCGAGCAGGCGCAAAATATTGCCCTTGGCGCCATAATCAATGACCACCACATGCGGCCCTTTTTGCGGCGCAGGGGCGTAGCCGTCTTTGATGTTCCATCCGGCGTCTTGGGCGTGCAAAGGGGCCTCTGTGCTGACTTCGCGCGCAAGATCCGCGCCGCTCAATCCGCCCCATTTCTGTGCGCGGGCGCGTAGATTGGTAATGTCGAAAGCCCCGTTTTTGGCATGGGCGATAACCCCATGGGCCATGCCGTATTGGCGGATATGGGCGGTCAGGGCGCGGGTATCTATGCCGGCAAGGGCGACAATTTGGCGTGTCTTTAACCAGTCATCAAGGTCGCCTTCGGCGCGCCAGTTGGCCGCCTTGGTGGGCAGGCTGCGCATAATAACGCCGCGTGCGCCGCTGGGCGGTCCGCCATGGGATGCGCTTTGGTCTTCATTATCGTCTCTATTAACCCCGGTATTGCCAATATGGGGAAAGGTGAAACAGATAATTTGCTGGCTATAGGATGGATCGGTGAGAATTTCCTGATAGCCGGTCATGGCGGTGTTAAAGCACACTTCGCCCAAGGTCTCGCCTTCATGCCCCGCGCCAATGCCGTAAAAAACATGGCCATCGGCCAGTACCAGAACGCCGCTTGGGCGCGTGGCCGGGTCTTGACTCTTGGGCGTGAGAGACATAGGCCAACTCTCCGGTTTTTCTGCTGCTGCCTGAAACGGCGTGAATGTTAAAAAGCTGGCGGGAAACTAGGTAAGCCAGAGGCACGCGTCAAGCCAAAGCGTACGCCTGATGGTGCGGGAATAATACTGGTATTGTCTGTTGATAGATGGATAGTGAGTGATGGCCTTAAGAGATGATATTCAATCCGCACTGGTCGCGGCTATGAAAGCCAAGGACAATGTGCGTGTTGCCACATTGCGACTGGTGCAGGCGGCGATCAAGGACCGGGATATTGCCGCACGCATGCAGGATAATTGTGACGGCTGTTCGGATGCAGATATTTTGCAAATTCTGACCAAAATGCTCAAACAGCGGGCCGACAGCGTGAAGATTTATGAAGACGCCGGTCGGCTTGATCTGGCCGAACGCGAACGGGCGGAAAGCGAAATTATCGAATCCTTCATGCCGCGCCAGATGAGCGACGAGGAAATTACCGCCGCCGCCCAGGCCGTTGCCGAAGAAATGAATGCCTCGGGTCTGAAAGATATGGGCAAATGCATGGGGGTTTTGAAAAGCCGCTATGCCGGGTCAATGAATTTTGGCAAAGCCGGGGCCGCTGTAAAAGAAATCCTCAGCTAGGACTTCAATCTATGGCGCGATTAAACGCCGGGTGTTATCCTCTCCCATTGGGTGACAGGTGAATAATGCGCTTTGGCGAAGATTTTATTGAAGAGTTGAAAAGCCGCCTCAAGCCGTCTGATGTGATCGGGCGGTCGGTGAAATTGCGCCGTCAGGGCCGCGAATTTGCCGGGCTTTCGCCGTTTAACAAGGAAAAAACCCCCAGCTTTTTCGTCAATGATGAAAAGGGGTTTTACCATTGTTTTTCGTCCGGCAAGCATGGTGATATTATCACCTGGGTGCAGGAAACCGAAGGCTTGAGCTTTAGCGAGGCGATTGAGCGGCTGGCCGGACAGGCCGGTATGGCCCTGCCAGCGCAAGACCCGCAGGCGGAACAAAAGGCGGCGCACCGCAAGGGGCTGATCCATTGGATGGAAGATGCCGCGCGGTTTTATGCGGCGGAATTGGGTCGGGTGCGCGGTCGCCATGCGCGTCAGTATTTACAGGATCGCGGCCTGCCCGAAGAAAGTTGGGCCGATTTTGGCCTTGGTTTTGCGCCCTCTTCGCGTACCGCGTTAAAGGATCATCTGGTACAAAATGGCGCGGATGTCGATACGCTTGTCGAGGCTGGTCTTGTGATCAAGCCTGATAATGGTGGCGCGCCTTATGACCGGTTTCGTGATCGGATCATGTTTCCCATTCATGATGCCCGGCGGCGGCTGATTGCCTTTGGTGGCCGCGCATTGAGCGCTGAGGCGCGGGCGAAATACCTTAATTCTCCTGAAACCGCACTCTTTCACAAGGGTGATACGCTTTATCATTATGCATCGGCGCGCACGGCCCTGCATAAAAACAAGCTTGATGGATTAATTGTCGTTGAAGGCTATATGGATGTTATCGCGCTGGCCCGTGCCGGTCTTGGCCATGCGGTGGCGCCGCTGGGCACAGCATTGACCGAGGCGCAATTACAGCTTTTATGGCAGGCTGGTCCCAATCCGGTGTTGTGTTTTGATGGTGATAAAGCCGGCCAGCGCGCCGCGCAGCGGGCGATGGAACGCGCTTTGCCCTTATTGCAGCCGGGACGAACTTTGAAATTTGCCTTCCTGCCCGCCGGGCTGGACCCTGATGATATGCTGCGCACCCGTGGCCGCGCGGCTATGGAGGAGGTGTTGCGCAGCGCCCGCCCGCTGGTTGATGTATTATGGCATGTTGAACGCGATGCGCAGGCGCTGGATACACCCGAAAGCCGCGCGGCCTTGAAAGCGCGCCTGCGTGAGGTCTCCATGCAGATCGAAAACAAGGATGTCGCCGCTTTTTATCGTCAGGATTTGCTGGGGCGGGCCTATGCCTTGTTCAACACCCGCCGCCATGACCAATATGGACGTAAGTCTTCGCCGCGTTTTCCAACACCGGGCTTGCGCGCCGCCGTTAAAAACAAGGCCGGGGGGCTGGCCGAACAGCGTTTTCTGGTTTCGCAAATTATCCATAATCCGGCGCTTTTGGAGCAGGTCGACGAAACTTTCGCCAACATGAAACTGGGTGATGACACATTGCAGCGTTTGCGCGATGCCATTCTTGAACACTGGGTGGCTCAGCAAAGTGTTGACAGGGACAGTTTGCATCGCCATTTAACAGGCCAGGGTTTTGCAGATGACCTCAGGCAATTAAAAATGAGCACACCGCTGGTTCAAAACAGCCCGCAAGGGCAAGGTTATGAACGGTGGTTGTCAATTGCTCAGGAGCTGGAAGACCGTGCCGCTTTGCCCGGTGAGCAGGCGGCGCGCGAACAGCAATTGGCGGAGACGATTCGCAAAGGTGACCATGATGTGCTTAAAGCATCAGCCGGTCACCGCAAGGGCGCAAGGCCCGCAAATGAGGGTGGCGATACGTAAAGCGCGTGTCGTGCGTATGGGACTTAAGGGCCAATTGGCCCGACAAAGCAAGGATCATCGGCGCGTTAATGCGCTCTGCCGATGGAAGGTGAAGTATGGCGAAAGCCACTGAGACAACGCAGACAAAAGATGGCAAAGGCCAGGATGCGCCGTTGTTGGATATGAACAATAGCGCGGTACAGGAAATGGTCGCCAAGGCCAAAAAAAGTGGTTTTGTCACCCATGAGGAATTAAACAAGGTGCTGACGTCTGGTGATGTCAGCTCTGAAAAAATTGAAGATACGATGGCGATGCTTTCAAACATGGGCATTAATGTTGTCGAATCGGATGAGGCGGAACCGGAAGCCAAGGCCGTTGCCAAGCGCGCCACCACTGCCGTACGCACCGGTAATACGACGGCGGCGTCGGATCGGACTGATGATCCGGTGCGCATGTATTTACGCGAAATGGGCACGGTGGAACTGTTGTCCCGCGAAGGCGAAATTGCCATTGCCAAGCGCATCGAGGCGGGACGCAACACCATGATTCGCGGCCTGTGTGAAAGCGCCCTGACCTTCGAGGCGATTATGGTGTGGCGTGAGGAACTGGCCGAAGGGCGGATTTTGTTGCGCGACATTATCGATCTGGAAACCACCTTTGCCGCCCAGCACGGGGCCGAGGAAGATAATAGTGGTGATGATACGGCGGGTGAGGTTTCGGCCGCAGATGCCCCCGCAGCAGAAAAGGAAGATGACGTCGAGGGCGAAGGCGGGGCAGAAGATGGTGAGGCCAAAGAAGGCTCCAGCGACGACGATGATGATTATGATGATGATGAGGTCAATCTTTCCTTGTCTGCCATGGAAGGCGAATTGCGCGACAATGTTGTGGCTGAACTTGACGCCATTGCTGCCAGCTTCAAGAGCTTTAACAAGCTGCAGATGAAGCTGATCGAGGCGCGTCTTAAAGGCAAGGATTTGTCCACCCAGTCGCGGCGTAAATATACCGAAGTACAGGACGCAATTATTGGCCGCTTGAAGGCCATGCACCTGAACAATAACCGCATATTGGCGCTGGTTGAGCAATTATATGCCATTAACAAAAGCCTGTTGGGGCTTGAAGGGCGGTTAATGCGCCTGGCGGATGGCCACGGGGTACCCCGGGCGCAATTTTTAAAACATTATTTGACCCACGAACTGGATCCCAATTGGACCAGCGATGTGGCCAAGCTGTCTCCGGCGTGGGAAAAGTTTGTCGCGCGTGAGGAAAAACAGATCAGGCGCCTGCGTAATGAAGTCGCGCAACTGGCTCAGGATGCCGGCGTCACCATCGACGAGTTTCGTAATATTGTGCACACGGTGCAAAAGGGCCAACGCGAGGCGGCGCAGGCCAAAAAGGAAATGGTCGAGGCGAATCTGCGGCTGGTAATCTCGATTGCCAAAAAATATACCAATCGCGGCTTGCAGTTTCTGGATCTCATTCAGGAAGGTAATATCGGCCTGATGAAAGCGGTTGATAAATTTGAATACCGGCGCGGTTACAAGTTTTCGACCTATGCCACCTGGTGGATCAGGCAGGCGATTACCCGCTCGATTGCCGATCAGGCGCGCACTATTCGCATTCCGGTGCATATGATTGAAACCATCAACAAACTGGTGCGCACATCGCGGCAAATGCTGCATGAAATTGGCCGTGAACCAACACCCGAAGAGCTGGCTGAAAAACTTGGCATGCCTTTGGAAAAGGTGCGCAAAGTGATGAAAATCGCCAAAGAGCCGATCAGCCTTGAAACGCCGATTGGCGACGAGGAAGACAGCCAGCTTGGTGACTTTATCGAAGACAAGAATGCTATTTTGCCGGTTGATGCGGCGATTCAGTCTAATCTGCGCGAAACCACCACCCGGGTTCTGGCCAGCCTGACGCCGCGCGAAGAGCGGGTGTTGCGCATGCGCTTTGGTATTGGCATGAATACGGATCACACCCTCGAAGAGGTCGGCCAGCAATTCTCGGTAACCCGCGAACGTATTCGCCAGATCGAAGCCAAGGCCCTGCGCAAACTTAAACACCCCTCGCGCTCGCGCAAATTACGCAGTTTCCTGGATACTTAGGGGATAACCCCGTATTACCTCTTTGCTTCCTCGTTCTGAGCAAAGTCGAAGAATGAAGGCATCGGTTTTATTTGCCACTGATGGGGCGTTTATCCTCGGATGAGGTGGCGTGATTGACATGCCGCTCTGGATTACCCGAATACGTCGGGTAATGACAAATTGGACATTGGCTTTGCCCGTCTCTATCATTGCGCCAGCAATTATAATGAGGACAATCCCATGCGTTTATTCATCGCCTTTTGTGTATTTTTTGTGTTTTGTGGGCCGGTATTCGCTGGCCCGGAAGCATTTCATCCTGGCCCGGCGATTCCTGATTACGGCAAAATTGCCGCTGTGGACTCTGATCAGCCGATCCCCGCCAATGCGATCTTCAAGGTACGCTTTGATGCGGGCAAGGGGGCAGATGCAGGCAAATTGAACCGGACATTGAGCACGGCGGCGCGCTTTATCAACATGCACGTGGCCGCCGGGATGAAAGAGGAAAATATCCAGTTGGCGGTGGTGTTGCACGGGCAAGGCGCGATTGATGTGACCCGCGCGGCCTATTATGGCGCGCATCGGGACGGGGCGCAAAATGCCAATGCGGGGCTGGTCAAGGCATTGGCCGCGCACGGGGTGAAATTTTATGTCTGCGGCCAGACGGCGGCTTATTATGATATTTCAAAAGATGATTTGCTGCCTGGTGTGTCCATGTCGCTTTCGGCGCTGACGGCGCATGCAATTTTGCACAATGAAGGCTATGCGCTTAATCCATTTTAAGCGCCAACCGGTTCAATACGGTAAGCGCAGCGCCGCGCGTTTGCCAAGATGTGTTCGGTACGGCTGATTTTTGCGTCATTCCCCAAAACATCGGCGAACACCGCCAGTTCGTTGGCGCACAGGCGCGTGCAGGTGCGCGCGGCGGCGCAGATCGGGCAATGGTTCTCGATAAGAAGCCAGCCCGGCGCATCATCAAGGGGCGTAACCTCGGCCATATAGCCTTCATTGGCGCGCTGCGCCGCCAGGGCGCGCACCCGTGCCTCGAGGGTTTTAGCCTCGGCCAAGGCTTTTCTATATACCTTTTTTTGAGCGGCGCTGTGGCGATCAATAATGCTGCCAAGCCCGTCTTCACCAAACTGCGCCCGCATATGTTCCAATATATCCACCGCCAGTTCCTGATGCGCATCGGGGAAGTGGTTTTGCGCCTGCGCCGTCAAGGCCCATAATTTGGTCGGCCTGCCGCGCCCCGAAGGCGGCGCACTGGCGCTCACCTGGCCGTCCTTTTGCAAGGCGTAGAGATGTTGGCGAATGGCCATGGCGGTGACGCCAAACTGTTTGGCCAGAACGCTGGCGGGCAGAGGGCCACGGCGCTTGAGCAAATCCATAATGGCGCGGCGCGGATCGCGAAACGGAGGGGTATCTTGCTGACTCATATTTTTTTTATAAAGAACTTGCTTTATTTATCAACCCCGAATATATAAAGAATTATCTTTAATTAATGGAGGGGCCCATGACCCGGCTTGAACATGCGAATATTGTTGTTACGGATATTGAACCGACCTTGCGGTTTTTGCAGACCGCGCTGCCGCATTGGCGGGTCCGGGCCAAAGGCTCTTCGCCCTGGTATGGCAAGCCGCGCAACTGGCTGCATTTTGGAGATGATTACACCTATATTACGCTGAATGATAATGGTGAAGGTCCGGCACGGGACCTGAAGGGCCATGCGCCGGGGTTGGCGCATCTGGGCTTTTCGATAACTGGTATTGATGCGTTGATTGCCCGGCTGCACGCGGGCGGCTATGAACCGCGTATCGAGCCTACGGCCTGCGCGGCGCGGCGTAATGTTTATTATGTCGACCCCAATGGTCTGGAGTTTGAATTTCTTGAATATCTGAGTGACGATCCGGCCTTGCGCAATGCGGATGTGTAGGGGCAATGGAGTCACATCATGCGGTTAAATCAGATCACTTTGCCAGCTTGTCATATTGCATCGGTTCGTGACTTTTATATTGCCCTGGGTTTTACCCTGATTGTTGACACCGATCATTATGCACGGCTGGAGGCCCCGCAAGGTGGGGCGACCCTGTCGATTTCAAAAGTCGATGAAATGACAAGCGGTTCAGGCCCTAAATTTTATCTGGAACTGGAAAGTGCAGCAGCTCTGAACGATAAAATTGCCGATCTGGAAAGAAAAGGCATCACCTTTGACAGCGCCCCTGTTGATCAGCCATGGTTATGGCGTGAGGCTTAGTTGCATGACCCGGCAGGTAACCGGCTGTGCCTTTATTATGCCGGGAAGAACCGTCTCTTTCCGCCCTGGCGTGTGTCCTGATTTTGCATTGTGTATCTGCATGCCGTTGACCGCTTGCGTTTCATTGATACATCGCCTATAGACCGCGCTCGAATTTAAGCACGCGCGCGGGCGCGCGATGTGCGTTGCGTTTTGCAACATTGTGTTGGACTTTAGATGGCAAGGGGCCGAAACCATGGCCGATATTCTTCTCTCAGTAGATGTGCGCGAAAAAACCGGTACGGGCGGCGCGCGCCAGACCCGCCGCGAAGGTCAAATTCCGGGCATTCTTTATGGTGGCAAGCTGGGTAATGTGGCCATCAGTCTCAAGGAAAACGAAGTTATCCGGGCGCTGAATACCGGTGATTTTATCGCCCAGACCGTGACTATTGAACACAAGGGCGAAAAGCAATTGGTTCTGACCCGGGATATTCAGTATCATCCGGTGACAGACCGGCCGATGCATGTCGACCTTTACCGCGTTGATGAAGATCAGATGATCGAAGTGAATGTGGCGGTGCGCTTTATCAATGAAGAAGAAGCGCCGGGCCTGAAACGCGGCGGTGTGTTGAATGTTGTGCGCCACGAAGTTGCGCTTCTTTGCCCTGCCGGTTCTATTCCCGACGCGATCGAGATCGATCTTACCGGCTATGAAATTGGCGATTCGGCGCATATTTCCACGGTGAAATTGCCCGACGGTGTAACGTCGGCGATTACTGACCGTGACTTTACCATCGTCACTCTGGTTGGTTCGCGCGCTGCGGTTGTTGAAGCCGATGAAGCGGCTGAGGCCGAAGCTGAAGCTGAGGCAGAGGCCGAAGCAGAAGCCGAAGGCGAAGGCGGCGAGGGCTGATCCATCCCCCTGCCGCTTCCTCTTTTTTGGCACAGGTTTTTTGGCCGCCAAAAGGAGGCCCCGATGTTATTGATCGCCGGTCTTGGTAATCCGGAAACAAAATATGCCGGCAACCGGCATAATGCAGGCTTTATGGCGGTTGATGCGATTGCCCGGGCGCATGGCTTTGGACCCTGGCGGGCGAAGTTCAGTGCGCAAGTATCGGACGGTTTTTTTGATACGGATGCCGGGCGGGTCAAGGCGCTGCTTTTAAAGCCGCAAACCTATTATAACGAATCGGGCCGCGCGGTTTTGGCGGCGATGAGCTTTTATAAAATTCCGCTCTCGGAAATTATTGTTTTTCACGATGATATCGATCTGGCGCCGGGTAAGTTTCGTGTCAAAACCGGCGGCGGTGCGGCGGGTAATAATGGCATAAAATCCGTAACCGCGGCTTTGGGGCCGGACTTTCGCCGCGCCCGCATCGGCGTCGGCCACCCGGGCGACAAGGCGCAAGTGATCTCTTATGTGCTCAAAGACTTTTCAAAAGCCGACGGGCAATGGCTGACCCCCTTGCTGGACGCCATTGCTGAAGCGGCACCGCTCTTGGCTGCAGGCCGCGACGATGCGTTCCAGACAAAGGTGAATAGCCGTTAAAGCTGGTTATTTGGTCAATTTTTTTGCCTGCTGTGGATATTTACTGGTTAGCCACTCAAGAATCTCGAGTTGAGTATCTGCGCGGGCACGCCTAACCTGTACAAGTAGTTTTTTAACCGTTGGGCGGTCTAGAGTAAGATTGGCAGCGCCCTCATTACATACTGAACAAAGAGCACGAAGGTTTGCCGCATCATCTGTACCACCCATGGATTTATCTACTATATGTCCGATGTGCAAACGGGTTTTTCGGTTAACATCATAAGGGTGCGGCTCACCGGCGACAGCACCACACATTTGGCAAGTGAAGCCGTTTCTATCCAGAACGTATGCTCGCACCTCCTTTGATATAGAGCGCTCAAAAGCAGGCTTTGGTTTAGGATTCTCAAGAAGGTACTCACCAGGCTTCAGATCGTCACGGTCATTGTGCGTCAGAATTTGATATCCCTCTTCACCGCGCAACTCACGGACTCTTCGTGCCCATTCTGTAATACCGCCTGCAACTTCACGTAATTCATCAGAATCCATAACTCTGCCTATGTTGGCAAGAAAATGAATTCTTAGTTTTGCGCGGGAACCTAAACGCTTGCTTTTTCCCAATTTGTGCTGGCTCCTTGATGTCTTTTGGGCATAATCGCCCTGTAAATTTTTTCTGCAACAGCTTGCGCTACAGGAGGAGGAAACGCGTTGCCTACTTGCCTGTAAGCTGCTGTCTTCTTACCCCATATTTCCCATGTATCTGGAAACCCTTGAATGCGTGCTGCCATGCGAACAGTGAGCTTGGGGTCCCCGCAAAAATTTACCTCTGGCGGCTCATTAGCAATTGTTTTTCCATTCACACCCAGTGCAGCCCATGCGCGTCGAGCACGGGTTGGCCCCAGATCCGGACCTCCATGTTTCTTAGATCCACCGACAAGGGTTGGGGCAATAGCATTGGCCCGTTCGCGCCATTGATCAACATGCTTCCAGCCGTGACTACCCATTAAATCGTGTAGTGTTTCTCCGACGGTTATTGATGTCGGGCTTCCTTCAGGCCACGCAAAAGAGCTGGAATAGCTTTTTTTCAATGCAACAAGGACAACGCGGGGGCGTAGTTGTGGCACCCCGAAGTCGCAGGCATTGAGCAGTTTCCATTGCGAGACATACCCCATTTTATGTAATCGTATTTCAATCCATTCGCGATACGTTTGAAATGCCGGGCCTAACATACCTCTGACGTTTTCAAACATAACCGCTTTTGGGCGTAATTCATCGACGTAGTTTATACCGACATTGAAGAGATTGCGTTCGTCCTGCTCACCTAATTGTTTTCCTGCAATTGAAAATGGCGGGCAGGGCAGGCCGCCCGCCAGAAGTGCGATGCCCTTGAATGCACATAAATCGATCTGCTCGAATAGGTCATGTTCAATTACATTCCATTGGGGTCTGTTCAGGCGGAGCGTGTTGCACGCTGCAAAATCATTCTCAATTAATCCAACATGGTTGTATCCGGCGTTTTCAAGGCCTAATGCTTGCCCACCAGCACCAGCGCATAATTCCAATGATGCAGGTCCCATTGTTATTCCCCATGATTCGTAACCTAAGTTACATCAATTTAATCGTTCTTCTAATAAACAAATGGCATTGAGGAAGGAAACATAAAAAGAACAAATTAGCAACTAAAATATTTTAATGCTGTATTCTAAAGCCCCAAAAACCCGACAATCATTTTTTGGGCGTTGAAATCCATATTCGTTGGGCCAAGAAGGCGGCGGCGAAATTTCACTTTGCGGCTGTTTTTTGATTTTTTCACGCCCGGCATGGTATGCCCGCCGCCATAAATGCGTACCATTTCAAGGCGCGCTGGCGGGCGGCACTTTTGCGCGCGCATGAGGGTGGCGGTGGTATCGTCATGTTTATTACGATCAGGCAAAGCGTGTGTTTGCACAGCGCCGCGACAATCCAAAGCGCGCTGCCAGTGGGCGAAGGTGTCCGGGCCGGACAATACATCGCCCCGGCTGCCCTTGAAGCCAACACCGCCGCCGCCCCAGGGCATGAGCGGATCGGCATCACCATTGATCATCAAAAGCGGGCGCGGCCGGGCCGGTGCGCACTGGCGCAGGCTTTGCGGCAGGCCGGCAATCACGCTGGCAAAACCGGCAAATACATCGCTGGCCTGACAGGCCAGGCGCTGGGTCATCATGCCGC
>JALWSB010000088.1 GCA_027080345.1 Robiginitomaculum sp.
GTTCCGCTCCATGCCGTTTACGGCGGTTTTCTGTCTGATCGGGGCCGGGTCTATCTCCGCTTTCCCGCTCCTGTCCGCCTTTGTCACAAAGTCTCTTATTCTGGCCGCTGTTGCAGACGAAGGGCATTGGCTGATCTGGGGTGTTCTGGTATTTGCCAGCGCCGGGGTTCTGGAACATGCGGGGATTAAAATTCCCTACTTCACCTTCTTTGGCCATGATAGCGGGCGGCGGGTCAAAGAAGCGCCATGGAATATGCTCACCGCCATGGGCATTGCGGCCTTTCTGTGCATTTTCATTGGCGTCAATCATCGCTGGCTTTATGCGCTTTTGCCGTTCGCCAACGATTACCAGCCCTATTCACCGGGGCATATTGTCGGCCAGATGCAGCTTCTACTGGCGGCGATTTTCGCCTTTGCGCTATTGATGCGGCTCGGGCTTTACCCGTCTGAAAAACGCCTGACCATTCTTGATATAGACTGGTTCTGGCGCAAGCCGGGCAAAGCATTCCTCTTGTGGATACAGGCCATGAGCGGTCTTTTATGGGCCGTCACCCGCCGCTGGTTCCTGGGTAAATGTGGCACCATTGCCCAGTCTTTTGGTCTGGCTTTGCGCCCGCAAGGCGAATTAAACCGCGCCATCCCCACCGGCATACTTGCCGGATGGACGGCGGTGCTGTTATCACTGGCGCTCCTTGCTGTTTATATGGCTAAATAGCCCTCCCCTGTATCGGCGCCGCATACCATGCTCAAACATCTTTCCTCCCTTGATGCTCCTTTTGACGAGCCACGCGCCGATGATGCGCCTTTGCGTATTTTGCTGGCCAGCTATCGCTCGCATCCGCATGTCGGCGGGCAAGGGGTTTATATTCGCCATCTAAGCGCCGCCTTGAGCGCCCTTGGCCATAAGGTCGATGTGGCATCCGGCCCGCCTTATCCCGACCTTGCGCCCGGTATCGGGCTGGTTAAATTACCGTCGCTCGATCTTTTTGAATCCGGCAATGCCCTGCATGCGCTGCGCTCAAAACATTTTGCATCATGGTCTGATCTTTCCGAATGGCTGTCCCACAATTCCGGTGCCTTTGGCGAGCCTTATGCCTTTGGGCGGCGGCTATTGCGTTTTGTGCGCAACAATCCGGGGCGCTATGACGTTTTGCATGACAACCAGACCCTGGCCAGAGCCTTGTTAAAACTGCGCCATACCCTGCCTGTCATTGCCACCTTGCACCACCCGATCAGCATTGATCTGCGCCTTGCCTTGCAAAGTGAGCGGCGCTGGTGGATGCGCGCATTAATCAAACGCTGGCACCATTTTGTCCCCATGCAGGCCAAAGTCGCGCGTAATTTAGGGACCATACTGACCGTTTCCGAAGCCTCAAAAAATGCCGCTGTGCGTGATTTTGGCGTGCGACCGCAGAACTTCCATGTGGTACCCAACGGGGTCGATCATACGATCTTTCATCCGCGCACAACGGTTAAGCGGCAAGACAATCTGATTGTCACCACGGCCAGCGCCGATACGCCGCTAAAAGGCCTGTCCACACTGATTGATGCCTTTGCCCTGATTGCCGATGACTATCCAGAGCTGAAACTTCAGGTGATTGGCCGCCTGCGCCCCGGCCCGACCAGCAAAGCCATTGCCCGCGCCGGGCTCGACGGGCGCATCTATTTCAAAGGCGGCCTGTCGCAAGACGAAATTGCGCAAAGCTTTTGCGCCGCCACTATTGCCGTCTCCCCTTCCCTCTACGAAGGCTTTGGCATGCCCGCATCCGAAGCCATGGCCTGCGCCACCCCGGTTATCGTCAGTGATGGCGGCGCGTTGCCTGAAGTCGCCGGCGATGCCGGGCTGATTGTACCGCGCGGCAATGCGCGCGCGCTGGCCGATGCCATGATATGGCTGCTTGATAACCCGGCGGAGCGCACGAAGCTGGGGCTGGCCGGGCACAGCCGGGCCGTGGAGCTTTTTTCTTGGGAGCGCCACGCCCGCGAAGCGGTTGCCCTTTATCGCCAGGCCATTCATGCGCACCATTGATTTTACCCGCCTTGATTTGCGCGATGGCTTGCGCATTCTCGATCTTGGCTGCGGTCAGGGACGCCATATTCACGGGCTTTATTACGCCTATGCCATGACCTGTATCGGCCTTGATTTAAGCCATGAAGATTTGCTCGTCACCCAAAAGGGCTTTGATGCCTACCCGGTTATGGCCCCGCAAGGTGGCCAGCATTACGGCCTGACCAGCGGCGATGCCCTGCACCTTCCCTTTGCCGATGCTTCGTTTGATCGCATTATATGTTCCGAGGTTTTGGAGCACATTCCCGATTACCATGCCGCCCTGGCCGAGATCGCCCGGATTTTGCGCCCTGGCGGTATTCTGGCCGTAAGTGTGCCGCGCGCCTGGCCCGAACGTCTGTGCTGGTGGCTCAGCGATGCCTATCACCTCACCCCCGGCGGGCATGTGCATATTTTTAATGCCAAAAACTTGCGCAAAACAATCCAACAGGCCGGGTTTGACCATAAAGGCGGGCATTTTGCCCATGGCCTGCACAGCCCCTATTGGTGGCTTAAATGCCTTTTGTGGGAACGCCGCGACGATCACCCATTGATCCGCGCCTGGCAACGATTCCTTGAATGGGATATACTGGCCAAACCGCGCCTTACCCGCGTGTTGGAAAGCATCGCCCGGCCGATTATGGGTAAATCCGTGGTGTTTTATTTTACCCGTCAGGAATTATCGAAATGAGCGCCCCCATGTTGACCTCCTGCCGCGATCGCATTTTGGCGCTGCAAGCTAAATCCGGGGCCATACGCTGGATTGACAGCGGCATTTTCGATCCCTGGAACCACACCGAATCGGCCATGGCGCTTTGCGCTGCCGGGGCCGTGGACGCGGCTCGAAAAGCCTATGATTATCTTGTCCATATTCAACGTAGCGATGGGGCGCTGCCCGGGCAATGCGGGGCCTCTGTGCCTTTGGACAAAGACAATGCGCACCTGCTTGCCGATCAGGCAAAGCCCCTTATTGACACCAATTTCACCGGCTATTGCGCCCTTGGTATCTGGCACCTTTATTGCGCCACTTGCGATGTGAACGATTTGAAACGCTATGCGGACCTGGTTATCGCCGCCATGGATTTTGTGCTGGCGCATCAATCACCGCATGGGGACATTGCCTGGCGCGCCAAAGAAGATCATGAAACACTCGAAGAGGTTGATGCGCTGCGCAGCGGTAATTGCGCGCTCTATAAAAGCCTGCACGCAGCGCAGCTTATTTGCGAAAAACTGGACCTGCCGCACGATCATTACCGCGCAGCGCAAAGCGCCATCGGCGAGGCTTTGCGCCATAAACCAGAACGTTTTGATCGCACATGGCCGGCAAAAGACCGCTATGCCATGGACTGGTATTACCCGGTTCTAACCGGCGTTATCGACGGACAGGAGGCCTGTTCTCATCTCGCCGCAAGGCAAGATGAATTTATCGATCATGGCCTTGGCTGCCGCTGTGTTAGTGACCAGCCATGGACCACGGTCGCCGAAACGTGCGAACTGGCGCTGGCGCTGATTGCCATTGACCGTAAAGACGAGGCGCGCACGCTTTTGCAATGGGTTACACCTTTGCATGATGAACGCGGCGGCTTTGCCATGGGCTGGCAGTCGCAAGAGCAGATTATCTGGCCGCAAGAGCGCCCGTCATGGACCGCCGCCGCCTATATTCTCGCCCATGATGCTTTGAATCCAGACAGCCGCACCGGCACCCTATTGGCCGGTGCTCTTACGCCACGCGCCGCAAAAGCGCCAACGTCTGTATCTGGTTGATCTGCTCGAAAAGACCGGAAGCCAGTGCCTTTTGATAAATTTCAAACGGTGGGCGGCCCCCATCTTGCGGGTTTGGAAACACATCATGGATGGCCAGAACACCCCCCGCCGCCAGCTTTGTCGCCCAATTGCGATAATCATCATAGGCCGCCTTCATGGTATGACCACCGTCAATAAATACCATGCCCAGCGGCGTGTTCCAGTATCGCGCAATAGCCGCCGAGCGCCCAGCCAGTACCACCACGGCATCCTCCAACCCGGCGCGCGCCATATTGCGCCGAAATGTCGGCAGACTGTCCATCGCCTGAACCTCATCGTCCCACAGCGCCGGGTCATGCCATTCCCAACCGGGCTGGTTCTCTTCAGAGCCGCGATGGTGATCAAGAGAAAATAAAAGCGTGCCGCCGTTTTGCGCCGCCGGACCCAGATAAAGCGCCGAGCGCCCGCAATAGGCGCCAATTTCAAGAATGGGACCAAGCTCCGCACACCGCTTTGCCGCCTGCGCCAAAGCCGCACCCTCCTGAGGTGTCAAAAACCCTTTAACGGATTGCGGGTCGAGCGGTTTCGAAGTCATGCCGTTACAGCCTAGCCAATGGCTTCACTCGTGCGGCGCCGCGCATTGAGCGCGTCTGTCGCGCTGCGCAAGCGCACGACCAATTGTTCATTACGCGCCAGTCTTTGGTGAATTTCTGCCACCCGTTCCGGTTTCAGATAGGGGCTGATTTTTTTATCGACAGCGCTAAACACGGCCTGCGCCCGGGTGGCGGAAAGCAGGGCCTCTTCGCTCAAAGCCACATCATAACGTAAATTTTCCACCGATTGGTGTGTCGCATTCATAATCACCGCTTCGGTTACTTTGGCAAGGTCATCCATATCACCCCAGGCCAGATCAAGATCACTGCACAGCAAAATGGCGATCTGCGCCGGATTATCCTTATCAACCCCTTCAAGAGCGGCGATATAAGTATCGGCAACGCTTTTCGTTTTGGCCTCTTGTTTTTTGCCCCCCAGACCAGACCAGCCCTTATGCAAAAAAGATAATATCTGCTGCGTGCGCCCCTGATTGCCGGCATTTTGCACCCAGCCACGGGTTTTATAGGCCTGCATAAAAGCACGGGCCCGCCGCCGAAAATTACCTTCGTCAGTATTGCGCGTCGCCGTGGCCACCTCACCCCTGCCGGGCAAAGACACCGTTGCGCAGGCCGCCAGGCCACCGCCCAGCAAAGCCATAAGAATGAATATTCGGACCCAGCGTGACTGACTCATAGTAAAATACACCCGACTACCCCATGGTGCGCCCACCGCAATGTACTATACACCACAAAATCCTATGCTGATATTAATTCTCATGTATTACTGAGATAAGCAGGCAAGAAAGGACTGACAGTGGACAATTCGACGCACGGCAGGCGCACCCTTTACCCCCCGATCACCCCGTTTGACACCGGGTTCATGCAAACCGATAGCGTCCATCGCATTTATTATGAACAATGCGGCACAAAAAATGGCAAGCCGGTGGTTTTTTTGCACGGTGGGCCGGGTGGTGGCTGTTCAGCGGACATGCGCCGCTTTTTCCATCCGGATTTGTGGCACGCGGTGCTGTTTGACCAACGCGGCTGCGGGCGCTCCACCCCGTTCAGCGCACTAAATGACAACACCACCTGGGATCTGGTCGCCGACATAGAGCGTTTACGCACCCATCTGGGCATCGAAAAATGGACGGTGTTTGGCGGCTCATGGGGCTCAACGCTGGCTTTGGCCTATGCGCAAAAACATCCCCAGCGCGTCGAGGGGTTGATTTTGCGCGGGATATTCCTGTGCCGCCAAAGCGATATTGACTGGCTTTATCAGGACGGCGCCAACGCCCTCTTCCCCGATGCCTGGGAAGGCTTTCTTGCCCCCATCCCCGAAGACGAGCGCCATGCGCTGGTCAAGGCCTATCATAAAAGACTGTTCGGGCCAGATAAAGCTGTGCGCCTGGAGGCGGCGCAGGCCTGGTCACGCTGGGAAGGCGATACGGTGACCATAAAGGGGCCGGCCGGGCGCAGTGATGATTTTGACGACACCCGGTTTGTCGATGCCTTCGCCCGTATTGAATGTGAATATTTTGTCCAACGTGGTTTTTTCACCCGCGATAATCAGCTTTTGGACGATGCGCATATATTACGCGATATTCCCTGCACCATTGTGCAAGGGCGCTATGATGCGGTCTGTCCGGTCAGCGGGGCCTGGGCCTTGGCCAAAGCCATGCCCCACGCCCGGCTTGAGATTATTGGCGATGCCGGACACAGTGCCATGGAGCCGGGCATAACCGATGCGTTGG
>JALWSB010000089.1 GCA_027080345.1 Robiginitomaculum sp.
TGTTATTGCGGTGATTGGCGATGGCGCGATGAGCGCCGGCATGGCCTATGAAGCGATGAATAATGCCGGGGCCATGGACAAACGCCTGATCGTTATTTTGAACGATAATGATATGTCGATCGCGCCGCCGGTCGGGGCGTTGAGCGCCCATCTGGCGCGGCTGGTGTCGGGCACCGCCTATACCTCCATGCGCCGCCTCGCCAAGGATGTGGTCAGCCGCCTGCCCAAACCCTTGCAAGAAGCGGCCCGCAAAACCGAGGAATATGCCCGCGGCATGGCCGCCGGCGGGACTTTGTTTGAAGAGCTGGGCTTTTACTATGTCGGCCCGATTGACGGGCATAATCTTGATCACCTTGTGGCGATTTTACAAAACGTGCGCGATCTTAAAGACGGCCCGGTGCTGATTCATGCGGTGACGCAAAAAGGCAAAGGCTATGCCCCGGCTGAAAGCGCCGCCGACAAATATCATGGCGTCTCGCGCTTTAACGTCATCACCGGTGAACAGCAAAAAGGCAAGGCTGGTCCGCCCAGCTATACCCGCGTGTTTGCCGACGCGCTGATCGATGTGGCCAAAAAAGATGAACGCATTGTCGCCGTCACCGCCGCCATGCCCGGTGGCACCGGCCTTGATCATTTTGGCAAGGCATTTCCGGACCGCATGTTTGATGTCGGCATTGCCGAACAACACGCGGTGACGTTTGCGGCGGGCCTCGCCGCAGAAGGCATGAAACCCTTTGCCGCCATATATTCGACATTCCTGCAACGGGGCTATGACCAGGTGGTGCATGATGTCGCCATTCAGGGGTTGCCGGTGCGCTTTGCGCTCGACCGGGCCGGTCTTGTCGGGGCCGACGGACCGACCCATGCCGGGGCTTTTGATATTGGCTTTTTGGGCGCTTTGCCGGGCATGGTTTTGATGGCCGCCGCCGACGAGGTGGAACTGGCGCGCATGGTCGTCACGGCGGCGCAGATTGACAACGGCCCCAGCGCCTTTCGCTATCCGCGCGGGGCCGGTCTTGGCCTTGTTATGCCAGACGAGATTCTGCCCCTTGGGATTGGCAAGGGACGGATTATCCGCGAAGGCACATCCATCGCCCTTCTCTCGCTTGGCGGCCGTCTTGGCGAGGCCAAAAAAGCCGCCGACATGCTCGACGCGCAAGGTTTTTCCACCACTCTGGCCGATGCCCGTTTTGCCAAGCCGCTGGACGAGGATATGATCCTGCGTCTGGCCCAAGAGCACGAGATTTTGATCACCATTGAAGAAGGCGCGCGCGGCGGCTTTGGTGCCTTTGTGCTTGAAATGCTGGCGCAAAAAGGCGCGCTCGATGCAGGTCTTAAAATCCGTACCCTGACCCTGCCGGACCGTTTTATTGATCAGGACACGCCTGAGCGCATGTATGAAGCGGCCGGACTTGATGCCGCCCATATTGCCAATGCGGCGCTTGCTGCCCTTGGCCGAGACAGCACTATTCTGGAAACCCCGAAACTGGCTTGAGGCGAAATCATCGGGCGGCCCCGCGCGCCGCGATACCCGCTTTCCATATCATCCCGGAAAGACCTCAGCGTATTTGAAGCGGCGGCGCAGAGCGAGCAGGAGGTTGAATTTAAAAAAATTAAAGTGGCGACGTTGACATATAGGCATGGAATCCTATAATCAACGTCGCCATAACGTGACTGTTTGCGATCGGGCAGCCTTCCTTGTGGAAGGGAAGGTGGTCACGTTATATTAGCAAGCGCTTGTATAACCCTAGATATTTTTTGTGCTTCTTGCTCTGTTAGATCTGGAGGTAATCCGACAATTTTGATTGTTAGGTTCTCTCTAAGAGGAATCGGGAAAACAATTTCATTATGAGCGCGGGGTTTATCAGTTCTATCTCGAGTAGGTTTATCTTTATTCTCTGACTTTTTTGGTGAAGCAGATCTGCTTTTTCTTTGCGTAAGTTTTGGTGAAAACGTAGTTGGGTCATTACGGTAATTTACGAAGTCTTCAAGGGCACTTCTATATCGAGATTTGTATGTTTGCAAGCTTCCTGGCGTGAACTTGTCTCCTTCGAGATTCGCTAAGCGTATTGCGATATCATCTAAATCAAGAGTCCGGACATCTTTAACTTCTTCATCACCCAACGTTCCAAGCAATGAGTTGACGGCTGCCTTTCTGGCAGCAACCGTACTTTTTTTTACCAAACCTTTGTTTCCCAAATAATCGAGAAATGTCAAAAAGGCTGTTTTTGAAAAGTCATTTGACATATGGACATCCTCCGAAAAAAAACAATATAGCCCATGTTAATTCTTTTGTCAAGTAGAAAATATAAGAAAATCAAAAAAAATCCATCTAAGGAGATTATACCTATAAATCAAACTCTTACTATGCTAATAGTTTCAAGATTCTTCAGCCCCACCCATGAGAAAGCCTGCTCCCACCATTTCGTGAACCAACCCTAATAACGCGATTCTGGATTGGTGCTTTCTTGCGCTTCTGCCGAATCGTCTTTCATCATGGCAAATCCTTTGTGCGGGCACTATATCATGAAGCGGGTTTGGTGCATAAGCCGCTGCGGCGCACAATGCCCTCCCCTCTTGTCATCCTCCGATCTCAAAATTTCGTCATCCTCCGGCTTGACCGGAGGACCCAGACATCAAGTGTGGTTGATCTCGAACCACAGATCATCCCAATCGGGATTATCTTTTTCGATGAGGGCCAGCTTCCAGGCGAGAAGCCAGTGTTTGAGGCGCTTCTCGCGGCGAATCGCATTTTCGGCG
Source organism: Robiginitomaculum sp. (assembly GCA_027080345.1). Lineage (GTDB taxonomy): Bacteria > Pseudomonadota > Alphaproteobacteria > Caulobacterales > Maricaulaceae > Robiginitomaculum_B. The sequence goes on from JALWSB010000089.1 coordinate 2,761, forward strand.
GTGGCATGTTCCTCGAACCAGACCAGCCGGTGCACCCCGTATTTTTCCGTAAACCCGGGCAGCAATTCTTCGCGGTGCTCCCAGATGCGGCGAATGAGGTTGCTGGTCATGCCCACATACAGCGTGCCGTTGCGCTTTGAGGCCAGAATATAGGTGTAATAGGCCATATCCGTGTTCAATCCCGCATGGGTCCTCCGGTCAAGCCGGAGGATGACGAGGAGGAAGGGGCTGAGGATGACAATGGAGGAGGAAGACAAGGAGGGGCGGGGGTAATTCCGCGATCATCCCGGAGGGTTTTCAACATTGCAAATCATCAAGGGTTCGGGCTAGGTTGCGCTTTGATTTTGCAAAACGATGGACACCGCCCATGAACGCCCTTCTCTCCCTTGCCCATAACGCCCCCAAAGCTGAATTGCATTTACACATTGAAGGCTCGTTCGAGCCGGAATTGATGTTTGAAATCGCGCAAAGAAATGGCGTCAAATTGCCGTTTTCATCGGTCGAGGAGATTCGCGCCGCTTATGATTTTGCCAATTTGCAGGAATTTTTGGACATTTATTATCAGGGCATGAGTGTGCTGTTACACGAGCAGGACTTTTACGATCTGACCATGGCGTATTTGCGCCGCGCCCATAACGATAATGTCATTCACACGGAAATATTTTTTGACCCGCAAGGGCATACCGAGCGCGGCGTTGCCTTTGCCGATGCCATTGGCGGCATTGCCCGGGCGCTTGATGACGGGCGCAAAAATATGGGTATTTCATCGCGCCTGATCATGTGTTTTTTACGCCATTTGAGCGAGGATGACGCGCACGCCACCCTCGAGGAAGCCAAACCGTTTTTGCCGCTGATTGACGGTGTCGGCCTTGATAGTTCCGAGCTTGGGCACCCGCCCGCCAAGTTCAAAAATGTCTTTGCCAAAGCCCGCGATCTGGGCCTGCATCTCGTCGCCCATGCGGGCGAAGAAGGCCCGCCTGCTTATGTCTGGGAAGCGCTGGATATCCTCAAAGTGCAGCGCATCGACCATGGTAACCGGGCGCTGGAAGATGAAAAACTGGTCAAGCGCCTCGCCGATGAAGGCATGTGCCTGACCGTCTGTCCGCTTTCCAACCTGAAATTATGCGTCATTGACAACATGCGCAATCACCCCATTCCGGCCATGCTGGCGGCGGGGTTAAAGCCGTGCGTCAATGCCGATGACCCGTCTTATTTTGGTGGCTATGTGAACGATAATTTCACCGCTTTGATCGACGCCCTGCCGCTCACCCGCGCCGATATCGAAGCACTTTTGCGCAACAGCTTTGATGGCTCATTTATGAGCGATAGCGAAAAAGCCGCGGCCCTGACCAAACTGGATGCCTATCTGGCGGGTGTTTAACAAACGCAAACTATTGCCCGCAACTTGACAGTGTTGCGCGTCTGCCTTTCCATGCAAGGCATGCCGATCCCCGCCAAAATTGATTTTTCCAGTCTGGAAGAAGATATCAAATTTCGCGCCGATTTACTGTTTTATCTACACCAGGCAAATGCCTATATTGCCACTATTTTCTGGCATGGTTTTGGCAATGGAAAAACTATTACGCAAATGCGCAGTCTTGTCCGCGAACTGGAACAGCAGCGCGACAAACGTCTGGAGGGCGGCTTGCGCAAATCCTTGTTCACCAAAGAGGGGCGCAAAAATATGGATGTATTCAAAGACGATTTTATTACGGTCCTTGAATCCTTGCCCCAGAGCCGTAAAGACGCCTTTGCTCAAAAACTGCGTCTTGATCATGCTATTCCCTTGAATTTCAAGGATTTCACTAACCTTGTTGATGATTTGAAAGAAAAACGCCATTTTTTAGAGCATTTTGAAGACCGTCGCCATCGCCCGCGCCTTGACGATAAACAGTTTTACAAGGCGCTTGGCCTTTTGCTTCTGCCTTCCTTACATGGCATGGTTCTTGGCTCTGTTGCCAGCGCCATGCGGCGCACCCATGCCCGGAATGATGCCAGTCTTGAAACCGTCCGACAAATCTTGCGGGGCAGTCACGAAGACCGCAAACAAGGCGCGCGCGATCTGGCTTTGCACCGCAAAAAAGAAAACATGCAGCGCTGGCGGCGACAGGCAGAAGAGCAAAAAGAAACAAAATGGCACGGGTTATATGATATTTATTTTCCCGATGGTCATTTCCCCCGTTATAACCATTCCAATTTCAAATTACGTTATTTTTTCATTGGCGCGCCAAAAATCCGCCGGATCATGACCGAGCTGGATCAGGTATATAGCCCACAAACACCCCATTTTCGTAACGAAATCGAGGCGGTCTACGATACCACTTTGCGCATCAATCTGCTCATTTGGGCATTTTTACAAAAGTCACCCTTAAAGCAAAAAAAATGGCCAAATGCGTTAAAGCCCTTGCGCAACCATATTGCTCATAATGATTTTTTCTGGACACTGCCCGCAGCGCAACAAGATCAACCAGATAAAATCGTATCGCCAAAACAAGTTTTTCGGCTGTTGTTTGATTTTTCAAAGAAAGACCCAAACGGCTATAAACGTGCGTTGCATCTACGTGATGATGTAAAAAGCATTCTCAAAAAACAGGATTTTGCCTATGCTTATCCACTTTTTGACCCCGCCAGCGGAGAAAGCATAGCCGAGCTGACAGAAACACCGAACCGACAGGCCTCACCCGTGAAAGTAAAATACTGGTCTACTGTCAATCGCAAAACCTTCAGCAATAAAACCCGCTACCGGCTGGACAAGCGGCTGCGTGTACGCCGCCTTATGGGCCTCTGGTCAGCTCGTCTTGATACGGCTTGGATGGATTGGAAAAATGCAGAACAAAAGTAGTTTTTTGAGTCAGAAACTTGACAATGAAGCAGAACATGTTACGAACAAAGTTGGCATTTTTGTAAGTCCACTGATCATTTTCTTTTTGGAAACAAAAAGATATACATGATCAGGTGCGCTCCCTCCCAATTTGTGGGGGGACCACCACTCTTTTGTGATTGCTTCGTAGCGATGGAATGGTGCGCTCCCTCCCAATTTGTGGGGGGACCCCACCACGTCTTGCGGAGTTGTCCCTCACCTTGTTTATCCCAAGGTTTATAGTGTGCATAACCGCAAAATGAGCACTTAGTGCCAAGCCGGAGTAACCTCAGGGGGGGGGACGAGGACATATATTCCCCCGCGCTGTCATCCCGGGAAAACATCAGTTTTACCCGGGATCCATAGGGCCTTTGCATTTCGCTATAGGCCCCTGTGGCAATTCCTGACGAAATTTTCAGG
>JALWSB010000090.1 GCA_027080345.1 Robiginitomaculum sp.
GAATCCTTGCTGGCCCGCGCCCGACGCGGCCTGCGGGCAAAAATTGAAAAAGACGCCCCTGACTTGCTGGAATTCAAAGGTCACTGATATGTCAAAAGAAACCATGGAAACAAAATTTCGCAATACCGCCGCCCGCTATGGCGCTGATATAGAGCGCTGGCCGGAAACAGAACGCGCAGCCGCGCGGCATTGGGCGCAGGAAAACCCGCAGAGCGCCCGGGCCATCCTTGACCATGAAGCGCCGCTTGACAGGATTCTCGATGCCCTGCCGCAAAAACAGCCAAGCGCCGCCCTTGTCGCGCGCATTATCGCCAGCGCCCGCAGCGAAACGGAACCGGGTCTTGTCGAGGTCATAATGGAGAGCCTGCGGACGCTGACCGGCGTGCGCACCACTTCGCCCGCCATGATCGCGGCCAGTCTGGCTTTGCTTTTGGTGTTTGGTTTCGCCAGTGGTTACGGTGGTTATACCTATACCCAACGCCAGCTTACCAGCGAGCATGTGCTGGCCAATATTATGGGTACGGAAACACAAGGTTTTGCCGATGAAAGCAATAGCGAAGGGGGCGGCATATGAATACCAATAAAACGCTTGGTATTATTTTGATCATTTCGGTCGCGCTGAACTTGCTTGTGCTGGGCGTTCTGGGGGGCATCACCTTTGCCGGCATGCGCCAGGACCATGCGGCACCTTACGCCCATCCGCGTACACCACCTGCGGGGCCATATCTGTTTAACCCCCGCGCCTTTATTCACGCTTTGCCGCCCCAGGCCCGGCGCAAAGCACACAAGGACATTATGCAGACCATCAGGCAAACCCGGCAAATTCGAAAAAATATTCGCCAGACCCGCGATCAATTAACCACCCTGCTGGCCGCCAAAACATTTGATGCAGAGGCTGTTGAACAGCATTTTACGCGCCTGCGCGCCCTGCAAAACGAACAAGATGCCCTGGGGCAAATGCTGTTGATCAAAATACTGAATGAGCTTCCGCCTGACGCGCGCCGCCGCGCCATCAATGCCGCCGCGCCGCCGCCATCAGCCCATAGACCGCCACCACCGCGGCGTCATCCACGCCGTCAGTAATTCAAGGGGCGGGCGGTGCCTCTTTACCATCGCCAGTTTCGGCACCCGTGACAATGCCCGACGTCCAAACCGAATGCGCTTCGTCGTCTTGCGGTTGCTGTGCCTCAAGCGGCAGCCAGATCGTCACTTTTGTGCCCTCATCCACCACGCTTTCTATGGTGAACCGGCCACCATGCAAATGCACCAAAGATTGCGACAGGGCCAGCCCCAGGCCAGAGCCTTTATGCGGTTTGGCGTACTGGCTTTCAACCTGGGCAAATGGCTCGCAAATCATTGGCAGGCGTTCCGCCGGAATGCCGATACCGCTATCGCTGATAATCATCTGCAAGCCTTTATCGCGCATTTCAGCCTCTATGCGGACCGTGCCGCCTTCAGGTGTGAATTTTATGGCGTTGGACAAAATATTCAGCAAGACCTGTTTTACCGCCCGCGGGTCAGCCTCTATGGGCTGCAAATCATCGGTTGCCGCCGTCAGCTCAAGCCCGGCCTCACTGACCCGGCTGGCAACAATGCGCATGCATTCCTCGATCATCTCATCCGGATAGACCGTTTCCGTTTGCAAGGAGAGCTTGCCCGCCTCAATTTTGGACATATCCAGAATATCATTTATCAGCGCAAGAAGATGCGTGCCACTGGTCAGAATATCGTTGGCATATTCCTTGTAATGCGCATCACCCAGCGCCCCGAACATTTCGTTATGCATCATCTCGGAAAAGCCGATAATGGCGTTAAGCGGCGTGCGTAATTCGTGTGACATGTTGGCCAAAAACTCGCTCTTGGCGCTATTGGCCCGAACCGCCCGCATTTTTTCCTGATTGTATTTTTCCGCCAGTTCAGAAATGCGCTTTTCATTGCGCTCAACATTAACAATCGTTTCTTCAAGTTGTTTTTCCCGATCCAGCAACAGGCTTTCTTGTGTTTTCAGAGCGGTAATATCGGTGCCGATACTCACCAGGCCCTTATCGGCGGTGGGCCGTTCTGACAGGTGCACCCACCGGCCATCAGCCAGCTCCATCTCGGTGGCTGCGGTGCCGGGGCGGGCGTGCACATGCTTTATTGAGGCCTCCGCCGCCGCTTCCAGTACCTCGTAAGGTGTGCCCGGGCGCAGCAGTTTTTCCGGTATATTGAAAAAGTCGCGAAATTTCTTATTGCACATCACCAGACGTTTTTTGGCATCCCAGACAACAAAGGATTCTGACATGGATTCCAGTGCCGCGCGCAGGCGCGTTTCCGCCGCATTGACCCGCGCTTGCGTTCCCTTTTTGTCGGTGACATTAATGGCCACCCCGACAATACGCCCCGAAGCGCCCTGAATTTGCCCACGCATGTGTAGACAGATATTGCTTTGCGACGCCCAGACCTCGCAATCAATGTCCCCGCTGGGCGCCGGTGTGCGTATCACCTCAAGCAGGCGACCCTGATCTTCCGGGCGAATATAACTCAAAAACCTTTCCGTTGAGACGATCTCCGCCTTTGGCAGGTCAAAAATAGCGGCCATGGACTCGGTGATATAGACCTGATCTCTTTGCACATCCCAGTCCCAGACCCCGCAATTGGCCCCCTTGATAGCCAGTCTGAACCGCCTTTCATTATGGGCCAGTGCTTCGCGCGCCGCCCGCAATATATCCATCTGTATCAACAAAATTACGCACAAAACCGCGGCCACCAATAAAGGCGCAATGGTCATCAGTATGAAAAAAATCAGCGTGCGCTTCCAGGCCGCTTCATTTATTTTCAAAGGGCTGACCCGATAAACATTGACCTTGCCATCCAAAAGACTGGCCATGCCAATCACGCGTTTTTTGCCATCGGGTCCGGTTTTCTGGTACCCGCCAACATGTTTTGTGGCAAGATTATCGCCCGGGATATAAGGCGCATCAAGAATGCCCCGAACCTGGCTTTTCGTCATATGCGGGCGGGCGGCCAATACGCGGCCCTGGGCATCGGTCAGGATAATTCGCGCCCCCGGCGCACTTGGTGCGGGTAAAAGCGCATCAATTGAAATGCCAACAGCCACATGCCAGGCACTGGCTCCGTTTGATGTACGCGCCAGAAGAAAAACCTGCGCTGACTGGTCATCGGCCACTGTCGCAAAATCAACAGAACGCTGCGCATCCATACCGGCGAGCAGGGCTTCCACCATTGGTTGCGACAACGGCGCGCCGTGCTGCGCAACAATCAGCCCGGCCGAATTCAAGGCCATAACGCCCGCAACGCCCGGCGTCGCCGCAAGGTCTTTTAACAAAGCCACAGAAACCGCTTTACGTTGCCGCACAGGAACAGCCGCAAGAGCCGCAGCCGTGGCCTCGGTCAGGCCGCTGATCTTTGACAATTTCGTATTCAGATTTTGGGATGTGGTGGTTGCAGAAAAGGCCTGCACCAGCACCGCTTCGGCCAACCTGGCCCGGTGTTCCTGAAGCAGCTTCATGCCGACAACAAGCGTAAACGAGATAACAAAGAAAACCACCACGCCAACCGCCATGCGGGCTTCTGCGCTCATTGCCTTGTGACTCTTCAAGGTCGCTTTTTTTGCTTGTGCGTTATTTTTTTTTGCCCGGTGCGTGGCCTTTACCGCCCCGGCAGATGCATGACCAAAAGACGACGCGCCAAGGCCCGGGCGCGCATACGCGCCCCCCTGCCCCATTGCATGCATCTTTACTGTATGCGGCCTCGTCATTACCCCTGCCGGTGACTGATTCGTTTTGGAACTTTAAAAATAGTCCATGCGAGTCAATGCTGTCGACAAAAAAATGTCCAAACAACCGTATTTTAGGTAAAATCAAGCGTTTTTAGCGCCCCGGCATCATCAGACGCACTGTTATTATCCGCCGTTTCACGCCCTTCATCTGATTTGCGACGAAACGGACCTTTATAGGCGTCATCAGAATGACGCCGCCTGTCGGGGCCAAAATATGTCGCCGTCCGGACAAACGGACGGGATGTATTGATCACCGAAATCAGCTTTCCATAAAGCCCTTTGGCCGTCACCGGCTTGCAGCAAAATTCGTTTATGCCGGCGTCACGCGCGGAGATAACACGGCTGCGCTCCGAATGTGCCGTCAGCATAATGATTGGGATGAACGGGTTTGGGCTGTCCTCTGCGGTACGCACCAGACGCACAAAATCTGTACCGTCAAGAAGGTCCATCTGATAATCAACAATGATCAGATCCATCGCCTCATTCTTCACGATGTCGAAAGCCTCGGCTGCATCAGTCGCTTCGTAAAATGCCTTCAGACCAAAGCCCCGCAACAGCGTTTTTACGATATTGATCATGTGGATATTATCATCCACAATCATCACACGCAGATTTTCGAGTTTTTTGTTCATGCCCTTTCTCTCAGGATGCCTGTTTTTGTCTTTCTTCTGCGACCAGCGCCGATGGTTTGCCAAACAAATACCCTTGACCCTGATCCACGCCGAGTTTTTTGAGCATTGCTCGCTGCTCTTCTGTTTCGATACTTTCTGCGATGGTGCGAATATCAAGATCGTGTGCCAGGCTGGAAATAGCCTTGAGCAACATGGCCTCTTTTTTGCGTTTCAAGGCTGTGCGTACATAGGCACCATCGATTTTAATATAATCAACGGTCAGGGCGCGAATATATTGAAAAGAGGCTGCGCCTGCGCCAAAATCATCAAGGCAAACCTTATGCCCCAATTTACGGATTTTTTGGATAATCCGTTCGGCCTGTTCAAGATCCTGAATGATTGACGATTCTGTAATCTCAATCATAAGCCGTGATTTTGGAAAATTTATTTTAGTCAGCGAACTATAAAGATTGGCCGTAAACCGGGCCGAAGAAAGGGAACGCCCGGAGACATTGATCGCCAGATTTTTTTGCGTCGGCCCACTTTGGCCGGATAAAAATGAAATTGCCTTTTTCAGAATGGCCGCATCCAATTCCATAATGACGCCGGTTTCTTCGGCAAACCTGACCATTTCAAAAGGTGATTTATGCTCTTCGAACCTGACCAGTACTTCGTGGTGGTGGATATCCTGCGTTTGCAGATCGACAATTGGCTGATGGAAATAACGAATGCGCTGGTCGGCAATAGCGGAACGAAATTCCGACATGCGCGAGCCGGTTTCTTTCATTAACGCGGCCAGCGCGCCGCCAATGGCTTCTGGCCCAAGTTGATGAATATCAGCTGTTACAAACTGGTTGACCGCAAACATCAATGCGCCGGCCACATCCTTGGCACCCGCCTCTTTGTCAATGTCGACGGTATCAGCCTCTGCTTTCAGGCCGCATTTTTCCGGGTCCATTTCCTGTGATACGGTTTCGATTTCACGCAATACGGCATCAACATCCGTATCGGCCATATGCACAATAGAGTATTTTCCGTTTTCAAGATGGGCCGCCGCATCGGCGAAAGACGCAGAGCGCAAAGCCGCCCCTGCCTTACCTAAAAAGGCTTCACCCTGCGCGCTGCCCATACGCTCGACCAACTGGTCCTGTCCTTCGAGCGAGACCAGGCTGACCTTCACATCATGGCCATTTTCTTGTGCGCTGGCCAGCGCTTCGGTAACCACACCCTCAAAATCTTCGCGCTCGACAAGACCTGTTTTTGTATCGCGCCCGGCGCGGGCAATGGCCGGTCCGCTTTTGCTTTCATAGGAAATAGAGAGGTAAAGACTCTCATCTTCAGGCAAGCGGCAACCACAAACGTGAACAGGATTTATTGACTGGTCTTCCTGCCCGCTCAACATAACCGGGCCGAAGCGATTGCCTGGCGCGACATTATCTATCAAGTGCAGCAGCAAACTGCGGTCTTCTGCGGCCAGTGTTTGAGAAAAATCCATGCCCTGCATATCAGTACACTGCGGGTAACCCAAAGCTGAGCTGGCCCCCGTGGCAAACCGGACTTTGGCGTCTTTATCCAGCTCGACCAACAGATCGGCACCGGCAAAAGCGAACGCCATAAATTTATTTCGTTGTTCAATCAGCGACATCAGTGCACCCTTCATGGCCCCCATAGCACAGCCAAAGTTGTCGGTGCGTTAAAACGAGTTCGATAGCCTCGGCCATTATCATGCCGCCGCCACAGCGGCTTTGCCGCGCCGTGAGATGACCTCGGCCGCCTCATCACCCAAATATGCCGCCGTCAAACGGCGTAAAATTGCAAAATGCCGTGAAATATCTTCGCCAGAACATGTGCCGTTATCATGAAGAAGTTTCAACAAATCATCCTCTTGATCTTCCATATGCGCGTCAAGGAAATGAGCCACTTTATCACGTGTTGATGTAAACCCGCCTTTGCTGGCATAGGGGCTGGCCTCAACAAACAATTTCAACGCATTCTCGGTTTGAACGATATCCTGTTCGCCGATTTCCTTGTCCAGATCCGGCATGGTCTGACGCCCTGTGGCCTTGCCCCGTTTGCGTGGCAAAGCCTGCGTCACCATTTTTTCCACGCTCTTAATGTGGCTTTCCCATTGACGCGAAAGCTCTGCGGAAAGGCTGTGCAATCGGCGGCCCCATGCGCCCGCAGGATCAATGGTAAATTCACTGGTCCAGCCAGATATAAGCTCAAGCGCATGATGCAATGCGCCGATCATTTTCGTGATATCGGGTATACTCCTGTGCTCCCATGAACACTCTTCCACCCACCCGGCCAACTGATCAAGAAGCGCATCACCAACAACCTTCATGTCCGTATCCATCATGATCAGGTCGGTTGATTGGCGCGTTACCCGCTCCACGGCACGAAAAACTTCATGCGGTTTGGCCAGATGTGCTTTTACAAGAAACAGGAGATAAGGGGTAATATCCGGTGTTTTTTCAATCAACAATTCATTGAAATCACGAAGCGGGGTTAAATATTGATCATCAAGGTTTGTTATCTCATCGGGCCAGGCGGCAAAAAAATCCTCTATTTCAACAGACCGGGAAAGAAGAGACAAAATAGCAGTGAGTTGGTTGTCTTTTTCCACCCCCAATTTCAGCATGAATTTATTGGCCTCATCGCTATGGCGATATCGCGTAAATTCGCTTGCTATGGCCTGTTGCAGTTCAGTCCGCTCAGCATGGCCGGCGCTCCAGGCCGCGGCCAATTCCGGGTTTAATTCTCGTTGGAAGGTTTCCCATACGATTTTGATAACCGCAGAATCGATCTGATCGCACCGCGTCACATGATCGACAATCAGCGGCTCAAGAACATTGAAAAGAGAGCGCCAGCGTTGTTCCTGCTCTGCTGCATCCTTTTCCAATAAAACCAGCATATCCTGATAAGGAAGATTGTGATCTCCATCGGCCTGCGCCGCCTTGATGGTCATGATCAAGGTTTGCCGTAAATGCGCCGGCAAGATCGCAAACAGCTGTTCCAGCTTTGCCCTGCTTTTGGTATTAAGTGCCAATTTTCTGCCCGTGCCGCATTGTTATGCTTACAGGGTCTAGCGGATAAACCTTAACGTGTTACTTACCATCATCATCGAGCACGATAGAGGGCACTTGAATGCGAACGCTTAATCCCCCCAACCCGCTGTCTTCCAAAAACAGCTTACCCTGATAGGCCCCGATGAGGTCTTTTACGATAGACAGGCCAAGACCTGATCCGGGTGCGGTTTCATCGAGCCTTTCACCACGTTGCATAACGGCCTTTCGCTTTTCTGGCGGCAAGCCCGGCCCGTCATCCTCCACAATCACCTGCAAAAGTCCGGGCGATACGGCATCAGCCTGCACACGAATTTCACTTTTTGCCCATTTACAGGCGTTCTCAAGAAGATTGCCCAACAATTCGTCGAGATCCTGACGCTCGCCCCGAAACGTCAGATTTTCCGGGATAACATGGCTGATGGCTATTGTTTTGTTGGGGAAAAGACGGCGTAACGTCCGGGTTAAATCCTCCAGCGTATCGCCTACCGAAGCGCGCGCACCAATGGCTTGCGCTCTGGCTGCGGCACTGGCCCGGCGTAAATGGTGATCCACCTGTTTTGCCATAGTGCTAGCCTGACGCTGGACCAGTCTGTCGACATCCGTTTTGCGCGGTGCTGTTTCGTTCAACAATACCGAAATCGGTGTTTTCAGGGCATGGGCAAGATTGCCGACATGCGTGCGGGCGCGCTCCACAACTTCCTTATTATGCTGCAACAGGCTGTTAAGCTGTTCCGCCAGGGGGGCCAGTTCCACTGGGTAATCGCCGCTAATGCGTTCTGATTGCCCTTTGCGTATCTGCGCTATGGATTCGCCCATTTTGTAAATAGGGGCCATGCCAACCCGGACCTGCAAGACAACGGCGATAACCAGCCCCGTTGCGAACACCCCCAATATCCACGCCACGAGCGTCCTGAATCTGGCGATTTCCTTGTCGACCGGACGCCGGTCAACGGCGGCAATGACAATAAGAATACCGGCCTGGTCCGGCAGGCGGATGGCGCGAGCCAGGGCGCGCAATGGCTCCCCGGCAGGGCCGACAAGGGACACCCCCACATTTTGCCCCATATTGTCTTTTATTTTGGAGATATCTTCATCAGAAAGTTTCAGTTCGGCATCAAAAAGTGATTCAGAGCGCGCGCCAACCGAAACGGTTTTGCCGTCGACAATCGTTATCTGCCAGTATTTTCCTGAAAATGTACGCTCAAACTGTGAATCGCCCGGTTGTCGGGTCAGGTAAAGCTTGCCCTCTTTTGTCATTTCCGCAAAGGCGGCCAACGATTCTATAACGGCATTTTGCTGTTGATCGCTGACCCGATGTACCGATTGCCGGTATTGGGTTGTCAGCACAAATGCGCCCGCCACAAGCAAGGCCACGGCCCATAAAGCGGCCCCGGCAACCAGACGAACAGCGAGGGAGCCTTTAACCTTCACGGGCAGTGGCAGCAGGATTGACGAGGCGGTAACCAAGGCCCCGGACGGTTAAAATCCGGTCCGTGCCGATTTTCTTTCTCAACCGGCCAATAAAAACTTCTATAGTGTTGGAATCTCTGTCAAAATCCTGATCATAAATATGTTCAGTCAGTTCAGATCTGGAAATCACCCGTTCCGCATGATGCGACAGATAACTCAAAATACGAAATTCATGTGAAGTCAGCTTGATCGGCACACCGTCAAGAAAGGCGCGTGCGCCCTTGGTGTCAACGCTTAAATCGCCAAGCTCAATTGTCGATGTGACATGGCCGGCCGCCCGACGCACAAGCGCCCGCAACCGTGCCAGAAGTTCTTCGGTATGAAACGGTTTGGTCAGATAATCATCGGCACCGGCATCAAAACCGGCAACTTTTTCGCTCCACCGATCGCGCGCTGTCAGGATCAGAACCGGAAAGGTTTTACCGCCGCGCCGCCAGCGCTCCAACACCGTCACGCCGTCAATTTCGGGCAGGCCCAGATCCAGCACCACCGCATCATAAGGCTCGTTTTCACCAAGATAGAGAGCCTCTTCACCGTCAAAGGCTTTATCGACCACATAGCCGGCGTCTTCCAGCCCCATAGCAAGTTGACGGTTCAAGTCCGGATCATCTTCAACAACCAGCAATCTCATTTAATATCCCCGTGACCTGATTATCCGGCCCGTTTGCGCATCCACATAGACCTCGATCATATGCCCTTGTTTATTGATCATTTTGACAACATATTCCGGGCGGCCTGTCTTGCCTTTGGCTAAATAGGTATTGCTATGCCTGAAGTTGGGATAGCGTTTTTTGACGGTTTTGATGACTTCCCTGGCACATTTAAAGCGTCCGTTATTACATGCATCGCGGGCCTGATCGCCCGTCAGCCTTTGTGCAAAAGGCGATCCATGCTGCGCGGCGGCACTGTGCGCGCCCATCAACACCAATGCCCCTGCGGCAATAATTATGTAGATTACCTGTCTCATACACAACACTCTGCCATCACAAGCCTGAACCACGTGTGAACGTTGTCAGGATACCATTTGACTTCGAGGATTATAGTCCTCTTTTGGCGTCCAGTCTGCAATACATTTTTTTAAGTCGGGATCGGGCTTGTCCGGCAAGGTGATCATCAGGCGCACCAACAAGTCACCTTTGGGGCCTGTTTTACGCACCACACCCTTGCCGCGAAGGCGCAGCAGACGGCCCGACGATGTATTCGCCGGAATGGCCATTGAAACAGCACCTGCCGGAGTTGGCACCTTGATTTTTGCGCCAATGACCGCTTCTTTGAGGGTAATAGGCAGATCAAGCCGAATGTCATTCCCGTCGCGCTTGAAGTATTTGTGTTTTTTCACACGCAATTCGACGATCGCATCGCCCGGCGGGCCACCGCCTGCGCCTGGCCGCCCTTGACCACGCAGCCGTAAAAGATACCCGTCTTCCACACCGGCCGGGATAGTAATCTTTAATGATTTACCGTCGGCCATGCGCACTTGTTTGGTCCCGCCGTTAACCGCATCCAGAAAATCAATATTAAGGGTGTAGCGAATATCGTCACCGCGAAAGGCAAAGCTCTGGCCCGTGCGCCCGGCTGTGCGTGAGCCAAACAAATCAGAAATAATATCTGAAATGTCATCAAAACCACCGGGCGCAAAACCACCAGGGAAGCCTTGGCCCTGCCCTGGCCCCTGCCCGCCGGGAAAGCCTTGCGGACCTTGCGGGTTACCCTCGGCATCAATCTCACCGCGATCATAGCGACCACGCTCTTCTTCATTATTCAAAAGCGCAAAGGCGGCGCTGGCCTCCTTAAAGCGCGTCTCCGCCGCCTTGTCATTTGGACAGACATCCGGATGCAGCTTTTTTGCCAGCTTGCGATACGCCTTGCGAATTTCATCTTTGCTGGCCGTTTTGGCAACGCCAAGCGTTTTATATGGATCTTTCGCCATTAACTTTCTCCTGCACCACATTTATGTGCTGCAGTAACAGGAAAAAAGGGTCAGATGTGCAGAATATTCACAGATTCCACGCCAATTCCTGAAATAGTTGAAATTTGAGCCACGCCAATTGTCAATGTCGAGGGCCATGATGAGGGAAAAAGAGCATCCATTTGCGCTGTGCTAATTGTAAGAACCGGCATGGCTGTCGTGCTTTCAAAAAGCACGCCGCCCTGACTATCATAAAGACGCAGGCGATAACTCTCCACCCCGCCCTCAAGAGGCACATCGCCTGCGCCCCAATTATCACCGCCAGACAATGCCCGACGCACCCAAGTGATATCGACGCCGCCCGCCCCGGTTTGCGCCGCTACATGAACTGGCGACGGCAATCGTGACCCCCGATCCTCAAATGTAATATTCGCAAGGCTTTCCTCCGACCCGCCAGGCCGCGTATTATCATAGCCAGCGCGAAAAGAAGTTTGCACACCTTGCTCATAAGAGCGCATATCCATTGTCTGCGTACTGCCATCGAACAGGACAAACCGCGCCCCGGCATCAACCGGAGAAGAAAATGCATCATCGGAATTGCTCACCCCCCGCAAGAGGGTTTTCAACGTATAAGTATCAGTGCCCGTAAGCACCGCCTCTTGAAACTGCACAATCTCCCACTTTCCATTGGCATGTTGCATGGCAAGAGCATTTTTACCTTGCAATACATCCGCCGCACTCAAAGAAGAAAGAAAGCCACCATAAAGGCGCACATCAATCCTTGTGGCAAAGTCCCAGCGCCCGAAAAACCCGCCTGCGGGAAGCGCCGTCATAATTTCCCCAACGCTTGCGGGCGCGTCCAACCTGGCGCGCTCTTGCCCATCAAGGCCCGCGCGCACGACAACCGAGCCGGGCCAAGGGTCAGCAAAGGCGGCGATCCGAAGGCCAAAACGCTTTTCCTCTTGCGGCAATAAAGGCAAATCCATCAAAACAAGCACAGGGGGCGGCTGTATTTGCTGATTAAGCGCCACCATACCGGGTGTCGCCCCAGCGGGAAAGGCGGCCCCGATCTGCAAGGAGGGGTGCAAGGATATCTCCCTTGGACCGGTTTCGGCGATACTGGCTATACGCCAGTTTATCTGCCCAAACCCATTTTGTATCGCCACCACGTCCCCACCTTCCAGGGCAAGACGCGAAGGCGCAAGCGTTATATCAAGACCGCGCGCATCATCACTGGCCCGCGTCAATATCTGGCGGGCGGCGCGGACCATGGCTGGCGAATCAGAAACCAGCGGCAAGGACATATCCACCGCCCGGCGTTTTTCCGCATCAGCGCCCCGGGCGCTGATCTGCGCGGGCTGGTAATCATGGCCATCCTCGATAAACCTTATCCGGGTCTCCAAGGGCGTTTCTTCTTCATCTTTACGCTTGTATTCTATGGCGCTGCGCCCACGGGAAACGACGATTTCCTGTGGATCAATGGTTACGGTCGAAACTGTTTCTTCTTCGCCGATAAATTTCAGACTGCCAAACTGCTCGGCCATATCAAACTGATAGACAGCACTGAGGGGTTCCAGCGCCTGACGCGCCGTGGTCGGGCCGTTGACGGCATAGCCGGTGACCACACCGCGCAAAGCGTTCACGCCCACATTTGTTACGCCTGCGCGCGCCGCAAGATCGTGTACAATTGCGCCCAAAGACGACAATCCCATACGCCCGCTGAGCCAATGCCCACGCGCCCAGTTTGGCCCATCAGACCAGACATCCTGTCGCGCCGGAAAATCCGGAAAAGGCCGCGCATCCCAGGTCCAAACACAGATATGATTAACGTCCACCATGGGCGCAGAATAAACCGATGATTGCGGGTTTTGCCCTGCCGCTGCGGACCAGTAGGTGAACAATGAATGCAGGTATGCCCGTTGAACAAGATCATCGCGCTGGCCGTTTGAAAAATAAGGAAGCTGGCTTTCTGCGCTTTTGGGGTCAAAAAAGACATTAGGCTGGTTGGCGCCCTTATCCACCGCCGGGCATCCGGTTTCGGTGAACCATATGGGCCGCGATTGTGGCACCCAGGCGGTTGGCTGCGCCGCCTCGACACCTCCTGGCCTGTTATAATGCGGCTCTGACCACCAGGAGCGAATATCTTTGTAACGAAACACCCAGTCTTTGCCATAAGCACCGTCAATAATGGACGTGCGCAGCTGGGCATCACGATCCGCATCAGAGGCATAGAACCAGTCATATCCTTCGCCGCCTTCGTGATTGCCCGAAAGATAGGCCGCATCATACAAGGATGAATACGCCCCGGCATCCGCATGGTCCTGCCCCTCACGCCAATCACTTAAAGGAATGTACCAATCTATGCCGACAAAATCGGTATTGGCATCGGCCCAAAACTCATCAAGATGGAAAAACACATCCCCAGAGCCATCTTGTGGCTGGTGACCAAAATATTCTGACCAGTCAGCGGCGTAAGATAGCTTGGCCTGCGGTAAAAGCGTGCGTACATCCGCCAGTAATGTGCGCAAATGCGCCACCACCGGATAGGTTGACCCATCAGAACGCAACCGGGTCATGGCCCGCAATTCCGAGCCAACAAGAAAAGCATCAACACCGCCCGCCAACGCGCACAAATGGGCATAATGCAGGATCATGCGACGATATGACCATTCCGGCGGTCCGGCATAATCGACCGTGTCGGTTTTTTGGATGAAATCCGTCACCGCCGCCTGGCCAAAAAAGGCATCGATTTGCGGCACGATCGCACTCGATTTATCCGGCGTGCCTGGCATATCCGGCGCCGGAAAAGAGGTTATGCGCCCGCGCCAGGGAAACGCCGCCTGCTCGCTCGCCCCATAAGGGTCCGGCAAGCCATTGCCCGCAGGCACATCCATCAGGATAAAGGGATAAAAAATGACAGAAAAGCCGCGCGCCTTTAAGGTGGCAATGGCCTGCAAAACCGCGTTATCAGAAGGTGTTCCCCCAAAAACCGGGCGGCCATCGGCGAAAGAAACACTTTGCGC
This sequence comes from Robiginitomaculum sp., assembly GCA_027080345.1. Classification (GTDB taxonomy): domain Bacteria; phylum Pseudomonadota; class Alphaproteobacteria; order Caulobacterales; family Maricaulaceae; genus Robiginitomaculum_B. The sequence goes on from JALWSB010000090.1 coordinate 13,863, forward strand.
GCCGCTTCGCGTCAGCCCCGAGACACCCCATTGCATACCAATGGTCATTTTGGCCGGATCATCAATGCGTGGCTTCAGCTTTATCTCGCCGCAGCGCAAATCGTCACCAAACCAGCTAACCACCAAAGACACCGTTTTGCAGGCCGGCAAACGCGCTTCCAAATCATCAAGCGCGGCCTCTATATCAGGCAGCCCCCGGCCATTATTGACATTTGCCGAGCGCGCCTTTCCTGGCCCAAGATCAAGTAAAACCTCTTGCGTTGCGTAGGAAAACTCCCCCGATCCGGGGATAAGCGTCACCGCGCGGACATCTTGTTCCAGCGGGGTTTGCGCCAAAGGGTCAGGCGGCGTTCTGAACACTTCAAAGGAAAGTTGCGGTATACGGTTGCCGAAAGGCTCCAGCGCAAAACCTTCAAACACCACATAGGCCAGACCGCGAAAACCCGGCGTATTGGCCGTGCCCATAATGCTTTCGATCAAAGGGTCCGCAAGCTGGTTTTCATCGCCTTTATAAACGCGGAACGTACCGGCATTTTGCGCCAACAAGGCCCCGTCAGCCCATATGCGGCCGACACCATCTATCACACCTTCGCAAATACCAACGGCAAAGCTCAGCGTATATTTACGCTCTTTTATGCGCGGGCCACCCTTGCCACCGGCGCGCCGTTTGATCACATTTTCCACCGGATTGTCGGCCCAGATAACCTGCCCCCCAAGCCGCACGCGGCCATAGGCGATGGGCATGGGAGCCCCATCGGTAGACGATAATACGTGCAGCTCGGTCAGGCGCGGGCCGGTATCGCTGCGTTTACCCAAAAGATTGGAAATGGTGCGGGCAGCAAAGCCCTGCGCCACCGCCGTAACGGCGCGCTGGGCAAATCCAAGGGCAAGTTGAGCCATAATATATCAGTCCAATCCGGGAAAACGAAAAACGGCGGCGATGCGGCGACGCCACCAGGGAACCAAAGAGGTTTCACAAACCGCCCGCCCCCAATAAGCGTGAATAATGCGTGTCTTTGATGACAAAAAAGCACAATGTTTTGCCGGGCGGGTGGGGGTTAACCGAAACAATACGACATCGCCCGCACGCATGGTGCTCAAGGGCACTTCACGCAGATATATACGCGCCGCCTCCAGCAACAAATCCGCCCCATCCTGTTCCGCCCAATCGGGCGTATAGGGCGGCACCGCTGCGGGTTCTTCGCCCATAAGCTCTCGCCACACCCCGCGCACCAGCCCCAGACAATCACAGCCAGAGCCTTTGAGGCTGGCCTGGTGCTGATAAGGCGTGCCGATCCAGCCGCGCGCAGCGTCAAGAATGTCAGCCGAGCAAAGCGTGCTCATGGCCCCACGCTTTTGGGCGCGCTGGCGATCAGGGAATCATTGCCCGGCATAAACGGACAGCCGCGAAAATTGATAATATTGGTAAATTTACCGGCGCAGTGTTCCAGCGATTTGTTACATCCGGCGATAATGCTAAACGTTTCGCCAACACTGGCCGCATGGATGGGTGATCGGTCAAGCAAAATAATCTCATCCCCACCCGATTGGTAATGGTCGGCAATGCGAAAACTTTGCCCCGCATTTGGTCCGGTGCTCCAGTTTAGCAGCCCCGCTTCAAACCAGTTGCTTTGCGCAACACTCACCCCCGCCAGGGCAAAACGGTTGGCCGCAAGAACCCGTAAAATACTGCCGCTTTGGGTAAAGGGAGCCGGGCTTATATCCTTGCGGCATCGCCCATCACCCAGTTCCGCGTCACATCTTTTGGTAAAAACACGGCCAAAAGAGCGCTCCAGTTTACGCGCCGGCCCCAAAAGCTCCGCTTCAAATCCGTTTTCACCGCGCTTTATATCGCCAATTTCCCCGGCCCAGATCCCAACCCGTAAATCCGGGTCATTCCAGTCAACGCGCCAGATTTCAACATTTGCGCGATTATAAAGACCAGCATCCAGATCGTCGGCTGAAATACCATCCTGGGTCAACACGCCTGAGGCCCCACCGGTGCCGGAGCCAAACCCCAGCGCACTTTCCAGCACGCCCGGTTGCAGGGCGTTGGTGGTTTGCCAGACCATGCCGTCGAAGGTTAAATCTTCATCGTGTTCAGTATAACCGAGCACGGTGCCGTCTTTTCTGATAATGCGCCAGCACCAGCACAAAGTCGTCGCGCCTGCGTCAAGATTGGCCTGCATTTGCGGCGGGATAATACGCATCAGACCCGCACCTCCACCACCGGCACAGCCGGTATCGCCCCGGCCTGAAACGCATCCAGTCGAACGCTTAATTGCGGCGTGTCAAAACGCACAGGCACATCAAAGGCAAACCCCGCCGTTATCACGGCCCCGCTGGCGGGCGGCTGGGTCAATGTGCACTGGCCCGTGGTCGTATCCAGCGTGTAATCAGCCCCTTCGGAGAGCAGCACGCCATCCTTGGCAATCAGGACACTGCCTGCAACCGGCTTGGTAATAGGGCGGGCATAGGCATACGCCCCGGTTTCATATGTTTTACTCAAGGCAAAGGTCGTATTTACGCCATCACCAAGGCCGATTTGTTGATCGTCCATTGCCGGCACCTGGCCGGGCGCACAGGATTTAAAATCAGAAAAGTCCTTCCAGCGAAAGCCAAAAAGCTGTCCGCGCCGGGCCTCAAAAAAAGCGATGATTTCCTGTAAGTCATCCAAAGAGCGCAACCCCACACCCGCATCATAACGGCGGCGGGCATGCGCCCAAGGCGTGTTGCGCTCTTCCGCGCCAGAGGCCAGCGTAATAATCTGCGTGCGTCGCTCCGGCCCGCCGGTGGAGGCAAAGGACAAGGAGGCGGGAAAGCGGACTTCATGAAAATTGCTCATAACCGGCTCCGCCCTGCTTCAACAGCGCGGGCCAGAACCGAGGCGATCTGCCCTTGCGAGCGCCGCAGCGATTCCCCATCGGCCCCCTCGCCAAGATTAAAATTAACAATAACGGGACCCGCCGCACTGGCTGAATTATCAATGGTTCCAGCCGTTTGCGGGCGAAACACTTCCGGGCCGCGCTCCCCCACCAGATAACTGCCCCCCGGCAAGACCAGACCACCATCGGCCCGCGCACCAGAAAAACCACCACCCAGCGCCTTGCCAAGGGCATTGCCAATAGTGTTGCCAATCACCTGACTGATGGCTACGCGGGCTAAATCACGTAAAACAGACTCGACCATGCGCCGAAAGGAAAATTCGCCGCTTCGCGCCGCTTTACCCATGGCCGCCGAAATCCGTTCGCCAGCCCGGGCAAAGCCTTGTGCAATTTTGTCGGATGCTTCACGCGCAGGCCCATCCGCCAAAGACTGCAAGGCATTGGCGGCATCATTAATCTGCGCATTATTTTGTGGTGAATCAGGAGGATTCATTTTTTAACCTGTTCTTTTCATCGGGATATTCATTCATTAACCGGCGCAAGGTTTTTTGATCGGCATAGGCGTTCTGCCCCGCGTGCAAGGCGCACCATTCAACAACCGACAAGCGCCAAAACTCTTTTGGCGGAATGGCAAAGTCATGCAGCGCATGATGCAGCAATCGCGGCCAGGCCATTGTGCTCATTGCGGCCCCATGGCCGCTTCAAACGCCGCAGCAATCGCGCTGGCCGCTGCGGCAGGTTCAATATTGGCATTGCGCAACGCCTCATGCGTAGACGGATTGCCACCGCCCTTAAGCAAAGCGCACAGCACATCAATAATATCGCTGGCGTTAAGCTGTGCCATGCGCCGGGCGAGCGCGCCCAGATCTTCAGCCCCGAACGTGTTTTCCAGTTCGGCCAAAGCGCCCAATGTCAGGCACAACACATGTGTCTCGCCATCAATGGCCAAAGCCACTTCGCCGCGCGCGCCATTAACCCCGCTCATAAGGCGACAAAGTTTATGGCCCCGGCCGAGGCCAGGGTCAGGCTGTAGACGGCTTCACCATCATATTCGCCCGCATATTCAAGCGCCGCAACCTGAAAAGCCCCGTCCAATTGCCCAAAATCGGGCAAAATAATCTGCCAGTTGCGGGCTTCCTGGGCAAAAAATGAGGCCCGGACCGCTTCATCGCCCGCACTGTCCCTGAACACGCCAGAGCCGGAAACAGAGACCGTGCGCACGCTGGCACCAGGCAATAATTCGCGCCAGGCACCGGGGCTGTCCGCATCGGTGATATCGACGGTTCGTGCATTAAGCGAGATTGTGCGGGCGCGCAGGCCCGCCACCGTGACAAAAAGTCCTGACCCTGCGGGGTCTTCGAGTTTCAGCAAAATATCCTTGCCGCGTTGTACGCCCATGGGGCCACTCCTGTGTAAAGGGTTTAGATAATTGGTTCGGTGACGGCGCGCAGGCGCATAACCACCTGAAAAAGCCGACCGTTTGACGCTTTCAAAACATCAGCAAAAAGCGTCGAAAGACTGACGAGGCGGTATCCATTAAGCGTCAAATTCGCCCCATCCAGTGCATTACGTAAAGCGGCCAGAGCCTCCAGCGCCTCACGATGCCCGCCATAACGGGACCACAGGTTGAGGGTAAAACGATGCTCCTGTGGGCCACTTTCATCCATTGGCAAGGGGCGCAATTGAATACGCCCAAACAACGCAAACGGATATTGCGGGTGCTCTGGAAAATCGTCGTACAATCGCACCGGATTGCCCAAAGCAGCCAGACTGTCCGCATCCATATTCAGCATATCAAGGATGGCCGTTTGCAATGCCCATTGTGCCGAATTGCTCATGAGACCACCTCTTCGCATTGCACGGTTATCATCGCCGCACGCTCATCATTTCGTTGAATAGCCAAAACCCGTAAAACCCGGCCCTGCCATAAAAACTGCATTGGATCAGGCAGGTCTGGCGCATAGCGCATGTGCACAATGACCGGGCGCGCCGTTTCCAAAATAGTCTCGCCGCCGGGTTTTTGCGCGCGGCCTGGTTCGACCCTGGCCCAGACACTGCAAAAGTCAGCCCAAAGTGCGGAAGAACCGCCACCGGAATCAGCAATAAGGGTGCGCGCCTGCACCATTATTTTATCGCTCAGAAAGGTGCGCACGCTCATAAGCGCACTCTGGAATAAGGGGCCAACAGGCTTTGCACAGCCAGAGGAACAGGCACCACATTCTGATCGCGCTGCTCAAATATAGCCACGACGAGCTGTTTGATTGCCGTTTTTAACGCATCAGGAACCGCCAGGGCGTCAACGCCGTATCCGGCGATAAAATCAATCTCAAGCCCCGCGCTTTGCGGCCCGGCAAAAGAGACAAGGCCATCATTACGCACAATCACACGCGCAGACGGCATATCGACATAATAAGATGATGGATCGAGTATCTGGCTGGTTCCATCAAGCGCCAGAACACGCACCTGCTCGACCGAAACCAGAGGCCGGGCCAGCAAATCGATAATGCCGGTTTTGGGCAGACCCGCCATATGCTGGCGCAATGTCCTGTTTATCAGGGCGCGGCCAGACAATGCCTCAACACGAGCGGTTGCCGCACCAATAAACTCGCTGATCAGCGCATCTTCATATGTGCTGTCAACGCGCAAAAACGCTTTGGCTTCATCCAGACTAACGGGATGAAGCTGTGCGGAAAGAATAATCTCAAGGCTCATAATCCGGCCCTTAAAGTATGAGTGAAAATGCAAACGGACGCTCTGGGAAAACCCAAAGCGTCCGCCTGCGGTTCGCCTGAAAGGTGAGAGGGGATCAACTCAAGGCGAATTTCAGAAGTTTGATGGCATTGAAATCCTGCACACCGCCACCGACTTTTTTAGTGGTGTAGAAAAGCACAAACGGTTTGGAGGAATACGGGTCACGCACAACCTTCACCCCGGCCCGATCGGCAATCAGATAGCCCCGGCGAAAATCGCCAAAGGCAATTGCCGTTGCGCCGCTGGCCACATCGGGCATGTCTTCCATTTCGGTTACCGGATAGCCAAGAAGGCTGGATGGTTGCCCGGCCGCGCCCGGCGACCAGATATAATTGCCATCCAGATCCTTGAATTTACGCACAGCCGAAACGGTGCGGCGATTCATAACAAAGCGCGCGTTGGGCCGATAGGCAGAACGCGGCGCATAAAGCAGATCAATCAACGCATCAATAGGGTCCGAAGCACTGAAATCCCCATCAACGCCGGTGGCGATATAGCCAATTTCACCCCATTGCTGCACCGCATTCGCCGTGGTTGTGTAGGACAGAAAGCCTTTGGGCTTTCCCACACCATCACCAGCAACAAAGGCGGCGCTTTCCTGCGCGGCAAATACATCTTGCACCTCTTCGGCCAGCCATTGGTCGATATCGGCAAAGCTGTCATCCAGCAAGGATTGCGTCGCCGCCGGCATCGCATAGAGTTCCGATGCCGGAAAGGCGATCAGATCCAAAGTCGGGCTTTGGGTTTCGGGCCGGGTTGCGGTTTCTGCGGCCCAGCCGGCCGTGGCACCACCTCGGCTGATCGGCTTTTTGAAGTTTGATGTCCCGACCTGGCGCACATCAGCGATTTGACGCATCGGCGAGGCTTCGCTCAACAACCGGTCAATGGTTTGCGATGTCCCATCAGGCACCACATAACCGCCATCAGGATCAGACCCGGCCGACAGGGATTTGATTTCCGCCAACTGGCTGACATCACCCCGACGCATAAACCGGTCCCAGCCTTTTTGCTGTGCGGTAATGTGTGGCCCCGGTGACGTGTCAAGCGCCGGACGACGGCTATCAAGAATGATCCGGTCCAGCGCCTTTTTCTGTTCGCTCAGGGCCTGATCAATCCGGTCGACTTTTTCACAACTGAGAATATCAGCCGACTGTTTTTTCTCCAATTGCGCCAGACGGGCATCATTGGCTTCCTTGAAGGCATCAAAAGCACACAGAAAGTCTTCCATTCCGGTACGTTCATTAACGGGCGTTTTTGCCATTTTGGTTTCTTTTTTCACTGTTTTCCTCTTTGTCAGTGTTAACCGGCCTGTAAAAAAGGCCGCGGGTTTGCAACATGGTCCTGCCCTGCCCCTGCAACAGACAGGCGGGCTTGCGGCAACATCGGAAAGGTGACGATTGACACCTCCCACAAATCAATTTCGTAAAGTTTGCGGCCTTGCCGCGTCGGGGTGGCGCGAATGGTTCGAAAACCGATTGACAAGCCATCCAGCGCGCCGCGCTCTATAAGCCGGGTCGCGGTTTTGCCCCGCGGACCCGCATCAAAAACCCGACCCTCCACATAAAGGCCCTTTTTGTCTTCGCGTATGACATCCCATACCCCCACAGGTTCGCTGGCATCATGTTGAAACAACATGCGAATTTTACCTGCGCCCCGGCGCAATAAAGACGCCGAAAAAGCCCCCGCAAAAACCGTATCCCCGGCCAGATCACGCACCCCGAAACAGGATGCATAGCCTTTGATTTCAAGTTCGTTGATATTTTTATTCATATCTGTAATATTTTCCTTCAGATATAAACTTAATTATGCTCAGAGACTTCCAGGCGGCGCTCAATCCGGCTCAAAGACGCCCCGGCCTGGCTCATTTTTTCTTCCAGACGGGCCAGCCGTTCATTCACCGCCTCCTGGCCGGCGGCCCGGTGTTCGAGCTGATCGATGCGCTCCGCCGCAGATCCTGCCCATAACAAGGCGGCGGCGCTTTGCAGCAAAATCGTAACCAGAACGGCAATGCTGCTCTGG
>JALWSB010000091.1 GCA_027080345.1 Robiginitomaculum sp.
TTACATCACAACGCCGGATTATATGACGCCCATGTTTACCGAACAGATGGGCCATTTTCTGCTTCTTGGCGGCGCGGTCTGGATGGGGCTTGGTATTTTTGTCATGAGCCGCATGATCAGTTTTGATTTTTAAGGTGATCCCATGCTTGATCAAGTAATTGATACGCTGACAAATCTTGACTTTATGGTGTCCATGATTGCCGCTTTGGCGGTTTTTGCGACGATTGTAACGCTGGCGGCCCCATTGTTTTCACGCAACACGCTGGCCGGGCGCTTGAAGGCGGTGTCGACACGGCGCGAACAATTGCGCAAGCAAAATCGGGCCGCACTGGAAAAACATCAGGCCAATGTGCGCGGCGATTCCAAGGGCTTTATGACCGATGTGGTGTCATCGCTTAACCTGCAAAAACTGCTTGAAGATTCTGCGCTGGGCACAAAACTGATGCAGGCGGGTTTGCGTGGCCAGCGCCCGGTCATGACGTTCTATTTTTTCCGCATGGTTATGCCTATTATTTTGCTGATTGCCGGGCTGGTTTATTTTTTCCTGATCAATGATATGGGCAAGCCGCCAATGTTGCGCTTTGCCTTTGCCTTTGGCCTTGGGGTTGCGGGCTATTATGCGCCGGGTCTTTATCTTTCCAATCTGGCGCAAAAGCGCCGCGAATCCATTATGCGCTCGTTTCCTGATGCGCTGGATTTATTGCTGATCTGCATCGAGGCGGGCATGTCTATTGAGGCGGCCTTTCAAAAGGTGGCCGCAGAGGTGGGCAGCAGTTCCATAGAACTGGCCGAGGAAATGTCGCTGACGACGGCTGAATTAAGCTATTTGTCGGATCGGCAACAGGCCTATCAAAATTTGGCAATGCGGACCAACCATCCCGGGGTCAAGGCGGTGGCAACGGCCCTGATTCAGGCGGAAAAATATGGCACGCCCATTGGTCATTCTTTGCGCATTATGGCCAAGGAAAACCGAGATATGCGCATGGCGCAGGCCGAAAAAAAGGCGGCGGCCCTGCCCGCCAAACTGACCGTCCCGATGATTGTGTTTTTATTGCCGGTTCTGTTTGTTGTTATTCTTGGCCCGGTTATCATCAAGGTCCAGCATATGGGCTGATCCCGTGTCCCAAAACGGGAAAGCGGTGCTGGCCCATATCTTGCAAAATTCTTGTTATCCGTGCATCGCGCACGCCTGAAACGAGAATTATTATGCTGGATACCGTCACTATCGTCACGCCAAATGCTGTGCCTCTTAACATTCGGGCGCGCTGGCGCAACACGCTTGCGTCGTGCAAGGCCCTGTCAAGCCCGTTTTTAACCCCGGAATTTGCCAGCTTTATGGGTCAGGTCAGAGACGATACGAAAGTGATTATTGCCCGCGATACTGATGGGCTTGTGGCTGTTTTGGCCCTGCATATTGATGTCCACGGCAAGGCCCGCCCGGTTGGTGCGCCGGTCTCGGATCATCAGGCCCTGATCGCCGAGCCGGGGTTTGATGCCTCTCTTGCGGATATTCTTGAAACGGCAAAGGTTTCCTTCATTACCTTCAGCGCCCTTAATGACCCGGACGAAATGATAAAACTGGATCAGAGCACACCGACGTTTTCGCATATTATTGAGATGGATGGGGGCGCAGATGATTATTTTGCCGCCCAAAGAGTGGCACATGCCAAGCATTTCAAGAAAATGCGCCAACGGGCGCGCAATATTGAACGCGATTTTGGCAAGGCGACATTTGTTTTTGATTCAAAAGATTTGGCGGATTTTGAATGTCTTTTAGGCTGGAAGCATGATCAGTATGCGCGTACGGGCAAATGTGATGTGCTTGATGTGCCCTGGATTGATGCCTTGTTGCGCCAAACCTGGCAGGCAAGCGGCCCGGTGCGCGCGGTTTTGAGTATGATGAAAATTGATGGGCGTCCGGCGGCGGCGGAACTGGGCCTTGTGGGGCAGGGGACATACCATTCATGGATTGCCGCTTACGATCCTGAATTTGGCAAATATTCGCCGGGCCTGATGGTTATGCATGAGGTGATTGCCGCCGTACCGACGCTTGGGGCGGTGCGGGTCGATCTTGGGGCCGGGCATGATCACTATAAAAAATATTATGCCAACAGCCAGATACCCCTTGCCCGCGGCCTTGTCTTGGGGCGGGGTCCGGCGGCACGGCAATACAGGATGTGGCAAACCGGCATTGATCTTTTAGAGCGCGGTTTGGGTGAAAAAGTGGCGCAATTGCCTGTTCGCCTGGCCAGTTCTTTGGATTTTATGGCGGCGTGTTATCCGCACATGCCTGATCGGATCAGGGGTATTGCCGGGCGTATTCAAAACGCTTTGCCGGTTTAAAGCGCGCGGTTTAGCGTTCCCAATCTCTGGCCTGGCGATATAAAAACCCGGAAAACGCCTGAATGCGTTTGGAGCGCCGCAGCTCTTCAGGGTAGACAAAGTAAATATCAAATTCCGGACCTTGAATGGCCGGTAAAATGCGCACCAATTGCGGGTTGTCGCGGGCCACATAATCGGGAAGGCTGGCAATGCCGGCGCCCGATTGCACCGCTTTCATCACCGCATAAATATTATCAACGACCAGCGCCGGGGTGCGCGGCTTGGCGGGCGGGGGACGGTCAAAATCGGCCAGCCAGTTAACCCCTTTCAAGGGGCCTGTCGGGCCATAAAAAATCAACGGATGTTTATCAAGCGCGGCGACATCGTTCGGGGTGCCTTTTTCGATCAAATATTGCCGCGAGGCATAAAGGCTCTGGCGTACGGTAAAAAGCTTGCGTTGAATGAGGTCCGGCTGGGTCGGGCGGCCAAGGCGCAAGGCGCAATCAGCCTCCAGCTTGCCCAGATCAAGATTACGGTCGGTGAGCATCAGATTGACGATAATATCGGGGTAATCTTGCATAAATTCGACAAGGCGGCGGGTCAGCCAGATGGAGCCGAGCGCCACCGTGGTGGTAACCCGCAAGGGGCCAAAGGGCTTTTCCCGGCTGTCGCGCAGGCGCGTTACGGCCCGGGTAATGCTCTCGCTCATGCCGCGCGTTGATTTTTGCAGGATTTCACCCTGTTCAGTCAGCATCAGGCCGCGCGCATGGCGATGAAAAAGCGGCATGCCCAGATCATCTTCCAGCGCTGCAATCTGGCGCGATACCGCCGATTGCGAAATGCCAAGGGCTTCCGCCGCCGCCGTTAAAGAGCCGGTAGACGCCGCCGTGACAAAGGTTTTCAGTTTTCCCCAATCCATATCTGACCATGCCTGTGCGCGGGCGCGGTGGTCAAGTCCAAATGGCAAGTCTTGCCCGGCCCCTATTGTGGTGGCAGGCACAAAGCAATAAGCGCATCAACGTCGTTTTCATTAAACGGCATGCCAAGAACCAAAAACCGATAAAAAATCGGCCCAACGAGCGCATCAATAGCCGTCTCATAATCAAAATCAGGGGGCAATTGACCTGAGCGCATGCCCGCTTCGAGCACGCTTCTTATGGCGCTGCCGCGCCGGGCAATCACAAAGCGCTTCAGCTTCGGGTTATCAGAAACATGATGCGCCGCCGACACCAGCGCGGCAATGGCTTTGGCATTACGTGGGTCGGTCAACAGCCCGACAGCCGAATAAAGAATGGCGCGAACATCTTCATAGACATCGCCCTTTGGCTCAAAACTGACCAAAGAGAGCGCAAACAAGCGTTCAACGGCGGCCAGAGCCATATCGGTTTTGTTGGGCCAGCGCCGGTAAATGGCCGCCCGGCTGGAGTGCGCCAGCGTGGCCACCTTTGCCAAAGACAAATTGCCAAACCCCTCATTGCCCAGCACCGTAATGCAGGCATCGAGCAAAGCCGTATCCACCGATTTATTACGGGGGCGGCCGCGCTGCGGGGATTTGTCAGCGTTACTCTTGCGCATTGAGCTTCTCTTTTGGGCAAACTGGTAACAAGTGTGACAGAATCGTCACGGTTTATATTTTATCCTTAAAATAGTACCGGTCACCTCTTTTATTTACGATGCAACTGTGTATCGTAAATGGTGAACATCGTCCATACACAACGAACTTGTTGTTGTGCAGGAGAGAAAAGGGGATCTTCCATGCGTTCACCATTTATCCGTCATTTGTGGGCCGGCACGGCCATTTTAGGTTTATTGGCCCCGGCTGTTGCTGTGCAGGCCCAAGCCACCGCCGATGAAGCGGGGGTGCGAGAGGACACAATTGTTGTCACCACCCGTAAGCGCGAAGAAAGCATTCAGGATGTGCCGATTGCCATTTCGGCATTTTCTGCGGAAGACCTTTATCAGCAGGGTATAACCAATACGGACGAGCTGGCGTTTCACACCACTGGCCTGACCATGGCGCCTTTGTTTGGCGGTGATGCGGCAACCCCGGTTGTTCGTGGGCTGTCCACGACAATTGGCGAGCCCAATGTCGGCTTTTTTGTTGATGGGGTTTATCAGTCCTCCCGCCTGGCCATGGAGGCTTTGCTGGGGGCGCAAATTGCCCGCGTCGAAGTGGCCAAGGGGCCGCAAAGCGCGCTTTATGGCCGTAACACGTTTGCCGGTGCGATTAATTATGTCACCAAAGCGCCGACGAATGATTATGAATATTCTCTTGAGGCCACCGGTGGTTCGGACAGCCTTTACGATCTGCGCGCCGCGGCCAGCGGGCCTTTGGTCGAAGACAAACTGTTTTTCCAACTGGGCTTTTTGGCGCGCGGTCGGGACGGCTATTATAAAAACCAGCTTACCGGCAAAGACCTTGATGACCGCGAAACAGAAGTTTATGCGGGCGGTCTGACATTTACGCCCGGTGAAAACGCAAGCGTTACGTTTCGTGCGTCCTATGAAGACACATCCGATGGCGACGATCCGCTGGCCTATATCCCCAATAATGGTGATTTTTTCAGTGTAAACGGCTTGCCGCCGGCCAATCAGATTGTTCTTGGCAAGCTTCCCGCGCCGTCAACTTTTGCGGTAACACCGGGCGGCAAGGATCGGCAAAACCTTTCTTTGTCATTGAACGCCTCTTATGATCTTCCCAACGGTTATACCCTGACATCGGTAACCGGTTTTAACGATCTTGATTTTCTGCGCCGCGTTGATAACGACTATGAGACGCGCCAGATCGCCTTTACCACCAATAAGGTCAACCAGCAGGAAATCAGTCAGGAATTTCGTATCACCTCACCGGGTACCGACCCGGTACGCTGGATGGCGGGGGCGTATTATTATCATTTCTACAATATTGCGCGCTCTAACGACCAACGCATCGGTACGTTGACGATACTGCCTGCCATTCTGCCACCGCCAGTACTTGCGTCTTTGGCCGGGGCAGCCGGGGGCATTCAGGCCATTACCAAGGAAAATACCGACAGCATTGCCTTTTTTGGCGATGTTCAGGCGGACCTTACCGCGCAGTTTACGGTTGATGTTTCCGGGCGTTGGACGTCCGAACGCAAATCCGTTGCAGCGCAGGATGTTGTCCAGCTAACCGGCGTTGCAGGTCTTTTTACCGACAAAAGACGCTTTAAGAACTTCCAGCCAAAGCTGACCCTGACCTATCACCCCAATGATGACTGGATGCTGTATGCCAGCGCCGCCAAGGGTATCAAAACCGGTGGCTTTAATGTCATTACCGCGTCCGGGGCTGTGCTGCCTTCAGAGCGCACTTACGATCCTGAAAAAGCCTATAACTATGAAGTTGGGGCAAAGGGCAGCTTTTTGGGCGGTGCCGTGCAGGTCAATGGCGATGTTTTCTACATTGACTGGAAAAACCAGATTGTGCGGGCTTTGGGCGCGACATTTGCCACGCTGAATGCCAATGCCGGTAAAACCACATCCAAAGGGTTTGAAGCGGATGTGACGGCGCATTTAAGCGACCAATTGACCTTTGAAGGCGGGCTGGCCTATACCGATTCCGCCTATGACAAATACACCTTTGGCACGCTTGCCGCGGTCGGTCTTAATCCGGTTCTTGATGGTACGCGCCTGCAATATGTCTCCAAATGGGCCGGTAATGCCGCTTTGAGCTTTGTGCAGCCACTGGCCGGTGGCCGGGTGGATTGGCACACGCGTTTTGAAATTGCCTATCAAAGCAATCAAAGCGCCGTTCAGCCTGCATTGGCATTTACCGGTGCGCGAACCCTTGGGAATATCCGTTCGGGTTTTTCCTGGGATAATTATGACATCAGTTTCTGGGGCAAAAACCTCTTCAAGGATAAAAGCTCTGCAAACGGTGTCTTTATTCCCAATCCGGCGCGACGTTCTGATGCTGTCTTGGGTCTTGTCGGCATTCAGCCGCCAACCGGATTTGAAGCCTTTGGCGCGCTCTCCCTGGCTCCGGAACCGCGCACCTGGGGGATTACTGCGCGGGCAAAATTCTGATACAGGGTTTCTTGTTTCAGAATCCGGGCCATAGAAAAGGGGGCGCTCTGCCCTCTTTTCTTATTTTGGGGTAAACTTGGTTATGTCAGACAACAAAAACATCACTTTATGGATAGAGCGGCTGGCCAGTTGGCGGCTGTTCTTTGTGTTGCTGGTGCTTTACGCACTGGTGTTCAGCTTTTTGATGCGCGGCTTTGGTGGGGCGCACATGGATACACCGCCGCTGGATCTTCTTTTTCGCTACACTCCCGATATGGTCCAGCATTATCTGGAAAGTCTGGGCGCAGCGGGGCGCGCTTCGCGCGTATTGGTTTCGGCCACGCTGGATACTGCCTACCCGCTTGTGTATTCGAGCTTGTTTGCGGTGCTGATTGTCTTGCTGACCCGCTTTTTGGGCGTGGCGGGACGGCTTTGGTCTTATCTGGCGCTATTGCCGTTTGTGATTCTTGGCTTTGATCTGGCAGAAAATATATCGATTATTGTCATCAGCCTGAATTACCCGGCCCCCATGTCGGCACTGGCCCATGCGGCCAGTCTTTTCACATCCCTGAAATGGGTATTCGCCTACATGGTTATTGGCATTACGGCCTTGCTTGGCCTTGCCGCCCTGTTTCGCCTTGTCTTTACTCAGCGCCGCGGCGCGTAAGCGATCGCTTCGATTTCAATCAGTACACCCGGATTACCCCAATCCACTCCGGGAACGCTGGAGCGCGCCGGTTTGTGGGTGGAGAAATATTCCCCATAAATTTTGTTCATCGGAGCAAAGTCTTTGGGGTTTTTCAAAAACACCGTGGTTTTGACCACATCATCAAGGGTCAGGCCTGCCGCTGCCAGCACTGCGGTCATATTGGCAAAGACCTGCCGGGTTTGCGGGCCAATTTTCGCTTCTGCAAATTTCCCGGCCTTGGCATCAAAAGCAACAACCCCGGAAAGATAGACATAGTCTCCGGCGCGAACGGCCTGGGAATAGGGGCCAAGCGTATGCGCGCCGGGAACGGAAATCGCTTGCATTGGCGCGGCTGCGGCCGGTTCATGATAGTTTACATTGGCACAGGCCGTCACGGCCAGTGCTGCGGCCCCCAGCATAATCGCGTTTTTCATGTATAAATCTCCCATACGGTTTCAATTTCAACAGCAACATTAAATGGCAATGTATTCACCCCAACGGCAAAGCGGGCGTGTTTGCCCGCTGCGCCAAAAACCTCGACAAACAGGTCTGATGCGCCGTTGATAACGGCCGGTTGATCGTGAAAGTCATCGGCAGAATTAACAAAGCCGCCGAGCTTTACGCATTGGCGCACCGCGTTTAACGAGCCAAGGGCGCTGCGCACTTGCGCCAATATATTCAGGCCAGCGCTGCGCGCCGCCGCCTGTCCTTCTTTTATGCTCAGATCTTTTCCCAAAGTGCCAAATGCCTTGGCACCCGCACTGCGGGCCGGCCCCTGACCGGCAATATATAAAAGAGCGCCCACACGCCGCCAGGGCACATAAGTGGCAACCGGTGCGGGCGCGGGTGGCAAAATGATACCCAGACTTTTAAGTCTGGCTTCATAATCCGGGCGCGCGGGTTTGCGCCCCATGGCGGTCAGGCCGGGCAATGCTGCGGCCCCCAAAGCGGCTCCCAATAAAGCGCGGCGCTTCATGCGCCTTTCCTCAGAGTCATAACGTCGCGCCACAGCCGCATAATATTGCCGCCCATTAATTTGGCCGTGTCTTCTTCGCTCATGCCGCGTTTCAGAAGGCCGCCCACCAGATAAGGAGTTTTGCGATAGGTCTCCATCACCGGCTTGTAATTGGCGTCCATATCGGTACCAAGACAGACATGATCCGGGCCAAGAAGGTCAACCAATTCAAAAGCCCGATCAATCAGGTCCGATAATGTGCTGATCCCCAAACCAGCCGGCCACAGGCCCAACATGCCGCCGCGCGCGGCAATTTCGCGGGCGAGATCCGCGGAAATAAAGCGCGGCATAACCGGCATTTTCTCGCCCAATATATGGGTGTGTGAACACAGAACCGGGGCACGCGAAACCGCTAACACCCCGCGCACCGTATCTTCCGATGCATGGGCGGTATCAACCACCATGCCCGCATCATTCATCGCCGCAACAACCGCTTTGCCCGCCGCGGTCAGGCCATTATGCACCGGCGGCGCGGTCATGATATCGCCCAGCTCATTGGTGCGGTAATGCATGATAGTGATGGCGCGCACCCCATCGGCAAAGGCTTTGTCGACACGCTCAGGCTTGCCTTCAAGAAAATCACCGCCCTCGGCGGTAAACCAGGCCCCGATAGCACCCGCATTATGGGCGCGGGCCAGATCGTCCGGCTGGTAAAGCGCTTGCACCAGCCCGTTTGTGGCCAGGGCTTTCAGATTGGCAATTTGCCGCTGATAACTGGCAAAGGCCTCGCCCGGCTCAAAGGCGCGCCGGGCGCTCAAGCCATGATCACCAAGGTCGAGAACCTGAAAATCCGAAACGCTGGCAAACGATGCCGCCGCCATGCCGCCAGCCTTCATATCGGCCACGGCTTTTTTCTCGAACGTACCCAGCGCCTTGTAAAGTTTTAATTTGGGGGCCAGCCCGGTGGCCCCTTTGACGAAGGTCCGTCCCGGGTGGGCATGGCTGTCAAATGCCAGATTTTTCTTTAAAAAAGCGCGGGCGTTTTGCAGCTCTTCCTTGCTGAGCGAAAAGCCAATGGGCACTTCTTTTTTGCGAGTCAGAAAATAACCGCCGCCCAAAGCCGCCGCGCCCAAAACACCGCCACCGACAAGAATATTACGCCGTGAAAAAACTGCCATGAACCCCTCCCGTTATGGCGCTCACCCTAGCGCGAAACGCAGGCTTTTTCAAAGCAATAAAGGCGTTTTATGCCGATTTTACACAATGCCGGACCCACTGCTGGCAACCGGCGGGCGTTTTGGCGTCAACGCCTTGCGATAATCGCCCGCGCGATAACAGCCAAGCGGGTCAATGGCCCCATTTTTCCGGATGCGGGCCATGGCCAATATGGGCGAAACATCCGTTTCATACGCCGCTTTCAAAAGGCGCGAGGCCATCAGGGCATCATTGTCCTGCTGATAACCTTCAAGGGCGGTGCGATCAACAAGGAGCGCCTGCACAAATGAGCGCTGTACGCTCATGGCCGAGCTCATCAGACTTTCGATCGGGTCGGTGACATTGTGGGACTGATCCAGCATATAGGCCGGGTCAAAACCGGCCACACCCCGGTGGCGTGCATCGACCAGCTCGTTAAACACCAAAAATTGCTGATAAGGGTGTATCGAGCCGCTATCAAGATCGTCATCACCATATTTTGAATCGTTAAAATGGAACCCGGCCAGCTTGTTAAACTGTATAAGCCGGGCAACGATCATCTCAATATTGACGTTCGGCGCATGGTGCCCAAGATCAACCAGCGAAAATGCCCGCTCGCCCAACTCCATGGCGCATAAAATGCTGGTGCCCCAATCCTGTATCACCGTTGAATAAAAAGCCGGCTCGAACATTTTATGTTCGATAAACAAGCGCCAGTCATTTGGCAAAGTGGCGTAAATCTGTTGCATGGAATCGAGATAGCGTTCCAAAGCGCGGGTAAAATGTTGCTGGCCGGGAAAATTGGAGCCATCGGCAATCCATACGGTCAAAGACTTTGCCCCCAGCGTTTGGCCGTGCGCAATACAGTCAATATTATGGGCAATGGCCTGGGCGCGCACCGCCGCGTCAGTGTGCGCCAGACTGCCATATTTATAAGACAGTTTTTGCCCCGGCTGATCCTGAAATGTGTTGGAGTTGATCGAGGCAAAAGAAAGATTGCGCGCGTTGGCGAAGGCCAAAACCGCCGCCAAATCATCGCTGGCATCCCAGGGAAAATGCGGCGATACCTCCGGTGTTGCGCGCACAAGGTCGTTTATCACCGCGCAGTCTTCGAGCTTTTCAAAAATATTGCGCGGCTCTGCCGGTCCGGCAAAGCGGGCAAAGCGCGTGCCCCCCGTGCCAACGCCCCAACTGGGCACAGCAATGGAAAAGCCCATGGCCGCAGAAGTGATCGCTTCAATATCAATATTACGCCGCGCCAGAGCATTGCCCAAAGCCTGATAATCATCCTCAAGGGCGCGTATGTCAGCTTGATTATGACTGGCAATAAAGTCTTTGGTAAAAATACCGCTCATGGCGTCTTCTCCCATTATAAGCACGTATTATCTGGTAAATGCCGGGGCGTGACCGGCATCGACATTGATAATATTTCCCGTTGATTTGGCGGATCGTTCTGTAGCAAAAAAAGCCACCGCCTCGGCAATATCCTGCGGCAACACATTGCGCTTTAACAGGCTGCGCTGGCGATAGTGTTCTTCCAGCTTGTCCGCATCGATAGCATAGGCCGCGGCGCGTTCTTTTTTCCAGTCCCCGCTCCAGATTTTTGAGCCGTGCAGGACCGCGTCCGGATTAACCACATTACAGCGTATACCCAAAGGCGCGCCTTCAAGGGCAATACTGCGCGCCAGGTGCACCTCGGCCGCTTTGGCGGTGCAATACGCGGCCGCATTGGCTGAGGCAACAAGGGCGTTTTTGCTGGAGATGAAAATAATAGAGCCGCCACGGGCCTGCTTTTTCATGACCATATAGGCTTCGCGGGCCACCAGAAAATAGCCGGTGGTGAGCACGTCAATATTGCGATTCCATAAATCAAGCGAGGTTTCATCAAGCGGCGCAGAGCTGGCAATCCCGGCATTGGAAACCAGAATATCAACACCGCCAAATGTGGTACATGTTTCGGCAAACGCCTGCCGGACGGCGTCTTCTTTGGTGACATCGCACAGCGTGGTGGCGACGACATCATTTGAAAAATCATTGGCCAGGTCTTGCGCGCATGCATCGAGCGCCGCCTGATCAATATCGGCCAGCATAACGCACGCCCCGTCTTGCAATAACCGCCGTGCCGTGGCCGCGCCGATACCCCCCGCCGCGCCGGTAATAAAGGCGGTTTTGCCGGCCAGTCGCTTGGGCTTTGGCAGGCGCTGCAATTTGGCTTCTTCCAACAGCCAGTATTCAATATCAAAGGCCTCTTGTTCCGGCAGGCCGACATAGCCCCCGGCGCTTTGCGCCCCGCGCATGACATTAATGGCGTTGATATAAAACTCTGCGGCAATGCGTGCCGTGGCCTTGTTGGCGGCAAAGGTCATCATGCCAATACCGGGCAATAAATAAACCACCGCATTGCCATCGCGCATGGCCGGGCTGTTGGCATGAGCACAGCGTTTATAATAAGCCGCATAGGCATCGCGGTAAGCATCAAGGCGCTGGTCAAGGGTTTGCAGACAGTGGTTGATAATCTTTGCGGGGGCCGTGTTGGCTGGATCAAAATCCAGCACCAGAGGGCGGATTTTGGTGCGCAAAAAATGATCCGGGCAGGATGTGCCAATCGCGGCCAGGGGCGCAAGCTGCGCCGAATTAACGAAGGTCAACACTTCAGGCGCGTCAGTGAAATGACCGATTTTGGCCTGTGTTTCACTGATTTTACCGCGAATGACCGGCATTAAAGCGGCGGCAATTTCTTGCCGCGCGGCGGTGTCCAGGGCCGTGCTGACAAGCGGCCCGCCAAAGCTCTTCTGATCATCGTTTTGCGCCAGCCACTGGGCGCTTATATTGATAATATCAAGGGTTCTTTCATAGCACGCTTTGGATGTATCTGCCCAACTGAACAGGCCGTGCCCTTGCAAGATAACTCCTTCCAGATCCGGGTTTTCGCGGGCCATGTCGCCAAGTTTTAACCCCAGATCAAAGCCCGGGCGTTGCCAGGGCAGCCAGCCCAGCCGATCCCCATAAATTTCTTTTGTAAGCGCCTGGCTGTTTTTGGCACAGGCAATGGCGATAACGGAATCGGGGTGCATATGATCAATATGAGCATGAGGAATAAAGGCATGCAAAGGGGTGTCTATCGAGGCGGCGCGCGGGTTCAGGTCAAATGTGCAATGGGGCAGATAACCAACCATTTCATCTTCATGATCAAGCCCTTTATAAAGCGCGCGTAAACGCAAAAGCCTGTCCAGATAAAGAGTGGCAAAGCCGTCTTGGTGCATCGAGCCAAGGTCGTCGCCGGAACCTTTGACCCAGAGCACTTCAACCGGATCGCCGCTCAACGGGTCCGGCGAAAAAATCTTGGCTGAGGTATTGCCGCCACCAAAATTGGTAATCCGCAAATCCGACCCTAAAAGATTGGAGCGATAGAGTAAAAGCTCCGATTCGCTCATTTTCAAGGCCCGGTTGTCGTCCCAGAGGGTATTAAGAAGCACGCTCATCTACTGATCCTGTTTTTGCATTCCGCTCATTATCACGCAATTTCAATCAAAAACAATCATAAACTTGCATATTATTTCAAAAACAATACACTGAACCTATAAAAAAACGCGCCGGTCTTGGACTCTTATGTGATTACGGTGCCGGGGAAGCATAGAATATAAGTTATGAATCAGTTAGATGAGCACTAAATGCCTTCTTGTTATCGATATTGGCAAGACCAATATAAAAATCAGCATTCCGGCAGATGACGGGACAACCACGAGCCTGTGCACAATGCCAAACCGGGTTAAAACCGATGGCGCCTACCCGCATTTTGATGTTGATGCGATTTGGCAATGGATTGTGGAGGGGCTGACCGCCGCGGCAAAAACCGGACCGATTACGCATATTTGCGTGGCCACGCACGGCTCTGCGGCGGCGCTTGTCACACCTGATCCGAAGGTCACGGGCAATGGCTTGAGCTTACCAATTATGGATTATGAGTGGGACGGTATTGAAACCTCAAACGCGGCCTATGAGGCCATTCGCCCGCCTTTTGAAGAGACATATTCGCCGCGTCTGCCCGGCGGGCTTAATCTTGGCCAGCAATTATTCTGGCAACAGGAAAACCACCCGGATGCCTTTGCGGCTGCCCGTCATATTCTGCCCTATGCGCAATATTGGTCATGGCGTTTATGCGGTGTTATGGCAACAGATGTGTGTGCATTGGGGGCGCATAGCGATTTATGGGCGGCGCAAAAGGGCACATGGTCGACGCTGGCCAAGACCAAAGGGTGGGATAAAAAGTTTGCGCCCATTCGTCCGGCATGGCTGGAGCTGGGGGCGCTTGAGTCAAAAATTTGCGCACAAACCGGGCTCGCTCCGACATGCAGGGTTTTGACCGGCGTGCATGACAGCAATGCTAGCTATGCCCGGTTTTTGCCTTTGCCGGTTGAGCAGCGCCCGACGGTAATTTCAACCGGCACCTGGGCTGTGTGCATGCATCCAAACGGCGATGCCGACCGCTTGCGCCCGGCGCGGGACATGCTGATGAATATTGATATTAACGGCGCGCCGGTTGCCTGCGCGCGCTATATGGGCGGGCGTGAATTTGAAGAGATTTGCCGCCTGTGTGATACCGATGGGCACACCGGTTGTACGGTGGCGGACATTCAGGCCATTATTGATGCCAATGTGATGGCCTTGCCGGATTTTAGCGGCGGCTCCGGCCCGTTTGGCGGCAGAGCGGCGGCGCTGATTGGCAAAACCGCAAATGGGTATGCGCTGGCCACGCTTTATGCCGCGCTTATGCTTGATGTGGAATTGGCGCTTCTGGATGCGCGCGGCGCGGTGGTGGTTGAGGGCAGTTTTGCCGAAAATGGGATGTTGTGCGCCCTGTTGGCAAGCCTGCGTCCCGATCAGGAAATATCCCGGCTGGAATGCACCAGTGGCATTGCCCAAGGCTGTCTTGGCTTGACTAACTGGCGCACCAAAGAACACCGTGCGCCGCCGTTAATCCGCTCTGTGGGTGTTTCGCTTAACCATCTGGCACGCTATCGTCGGGCCTGGCTTCGGCAATGTGGCAAAGGATAAAGATTATGCTTGAAACCCAAAGGCACATTCTCATACTCGAAATACTGGATGCGCACGGGTCCGTTTCCTTACATGAACTGGTGGCGCAAATCGGCGCATCAGAGGCCACGTTGCGCCGTGATTTGATCAAGCTGGCGCAAAGCGGGCGCTTGGTGCAGGTACGCGGCGGGGCCGTTTCAGCGCGCGCCAAGGAACGTCTGGTCCAGCGGCACCATCTGGCCGGGCCTGCCTTTTTGGCCAATCTTGAACGCGAGACAAACGCCAAGTGCGCCATCGCCAAAGCCGCCGCCGCCCTGTGCACGGATGGCGAGGCAATCATTATCAATGGTGGCAGCACGACCTTTCATATGGGGGCGTTCTTACGGGATCACAGGGTCAATGTTCTGACCAATTCTCTGGCTTTGGGCCTTGATCTTCTGGAGCACAGTCAAAACCGGGTGGTTTTTCCTGCTGGCGAAGCGCACCGCAAGCTCAGCTTTATTCTCAATCCCCTGGATGACAGTGTCACCGACGCTTTTCGGGCCAGCAAATATTTTTTAAGCACGCATGGTGTGAACGCAAAAGAGGTGATGGAGGCGGACCCGCTGGTGGCGCGCGCCGAACAAAGGCTGGCGGCGCAGGCCGACGAGGTCATTTTGCTGGTCGACGCCACAAAGATTGGCAAAAACAGCAGTTATGCGGCTTTACCCTTAAGCAGAATAAACAAGCTCATTACCGATGAGAGGATGACCCAGAGCCAAAGAGCCGTGTTTGAAAACCATGGCATTGAGGTTTTGATTGCCCGCCCGAGTGCGGATCAGGCCAATGCAGTGAACAGCGCATGACCGGCTTTTTCAAGTGTGTTTTGCGCGGCACTGACCTCATGGGCCAGCAAGGTATGGCCATGAATAACCCCCGGGGTTTCGCAAAACTCGACGCGGCATCCTGCGGCGCGCATTTTTTGCGCCAATTGACGGCTGTCATCGCGCAAAACATCCAGCCCGGCAGCATTGATAAAGGCCGCAGGCAGACCTTGAAGATCGGCCCGCAAGGGCGAAGCCATGGGGTTTTGCGGCGTATCATCGGGGCGCAAATACAGGGTGTAAAAAAGCGCCATGGCATCCGCACCAAGGCCATAACCTTGGGCAAACAAGGTGCGCGACGGGGCGGTGCTGGCCATATCAAAAACGCCATAAAACAACAGCATGTGACGCAACCATGAGCGCCCGGCATCTCGCAGGGAAAGCGCTGTGGCCAGCGCCAGATTGGCCCCGGCCGAGGCCCCGCCAATGGCCAGCCGGTTCGCATCAAGGCCAAAACTTTGCGCCTTGTCGTGGAGGTATTGCGCCGCCGCTTCGCAGTCCTGGAGCGGCTTTGGAAATTTATATTCCGGGGCCAGAACATAATCTACCGAGACAATCCGCACCTTGCTGTGCAAAGCCAGGCGGCGCAATTTGGTGTCTTCGGTATCCAGATCGCCAACAATCCAGCCGCCGCCATGAAAATAGATCAAACCCGGGGCGTTTTCCCTTTGCCCGCAGGCATCATAAATGCGCACCTTACGCACGCCGAACGGACCCGAAACCGTGCTGTCCTCTACGAGGGCGATATCCGGCGGGTTGGCGTTCAGGGCGGCAAAATCCTGACGCGCCCGGTTGCGCATTTCCTCTATTGGTACCGCGCCCATGGCGGCGCGTTCGGCCATGCGCGCATTCATACGCGCCAGCGCCGGTTCCATTTCAGGATCCACAACAATCGTCTCGCTCATTTTATCCTCATCTTCATTGGCTGCTTATGAAACGTGACAATGCCCATAATTGCAAACCCCACAGCAATAAAAAGTCTGTACCCAAAGAGAGGGAACGCGCATGAGTGCCCCAACACAAGGCTTGTCTGCCAAAATTAAAATCGGCTGGGCGAGCGGTGAATTTGCCGTGGCCACCTATATTGGCCTGACCATCGCGTTTTTGCTGTTTTATGCGACGCAGGCGCTGGAGATTTCGCCCTGGCTGGCGGGCATTGTGTTGTTGATCCCGCGCCTGTGGGATGCCTTTACCGACCCGTTTATGGGGGCGATTTCTGATCGCACCCGCTCGAAAATGGGGCGGCGCCGGCCGTATCTTCTGCTGGGGGCGGTTTTGTTGGGTTTGAGCACGATGGCCTTGTTCTATGCGCCGCAGCACGCCAGCGAGATGCGCAAGGTTATTTATATCCTGGTATTTTATTTTCTGGCCAGTACGGCGATTACAATTTTTGACGTGCCTTATTCCTCAATGGCCGCCGAGATGAGCGGCGATTATCGCGAGCGCACATCGCTTACCGGCTATAAAATGATCGCGGCGCGGCTGGGCATATTGCTGGTTTTATTTGCTGTGCCGGTAGTTTTTGGTGCTGGCAAGGATCTGGCATCGGGCTTTCGGCTGGTGGGTCTGGGCTTTGGCGGCTTTATGATGATCTCCGGCCTGACGGCTTTTATCATGACCCGCAATGCGCCGCGTCATGAAGTGCCGGTCCATAAATTTGATCTTGGGGCGGAAGTGCGGGCGGTTCTTGAAAACCGGCCCTTTCGGACGTTGTGGCTGGTTTTTTTATTGCAGAATATCGCCATTGGGGTCAGCGCCACGACCTTGCTTTATCTGCTGACCATGGTTTTGCAGCTCAAAGCCAATATGATCGGCCTTTATATGGCCATCGGGGCGATTACCGCGACGTTTGCGACGCCGCTCTGGGTTTGGGCCGGGCGCAAACTGGCCAAGCGCAAAGGCTATTTTGTGGCCATTGTTATAAGCGCTTTAGCGCCTTTGCCAGTTTTGTTTGCCGGTTCGGGCGCATTCGCCCTGATGTTTGCGGTGCTGGTTATTGCCGGCATTGGCGATGCGGCCAACCAGCTTTTCCCTAACGCCATGGTACCTGATACGGTGGAAGTTGATGAATTGCGTACCGGCGAGCGCCGCGAAGGGGCGATTTTTGGGGCCTGGTCTTTTTGTCGCAAGCTGGGGATGACGCTCGGGGCCTTTCTGGTCAGTGTCCTGTTGTCCCAATCGGGCTTTGTGCAGGGCGCGCAAGTCCAGCCCGATTCAGCGCTTTTGGGCATTCGCCTGATCTATGCATTGCTGCCCGCCACATTATGGATTTTGGCGTTTTTGGCCCTGACGCGCTTTCGTCTGAGCGAGGCAAATTTTAATGATATCAAAGCGCAGATTGCCCGCAACAAGCGCTGATTACTTTTGACAAAGCGTCAGTCTTGTCACACAGCGATCGCCCTTCGTTTGCGCATCGCGCGCGGTGATTTTATGCGCCGCTGGCGGGGTGATTTCAATCTGCATATGCGCCGGGGACGTCACCGTTAGCGTGATTGTTTTTCCCCCTTTACGCCAGGAAACATCGACATCCCCAAGCGGCGTCGGGTATGTGCCTTTGGCCCATTGCAAATCGCCAAATTGCGGGGCGATGTTAACCCGCGCAAAGCCTGCATCCATGGCCTGTACCCCAAGGGCATGGCGCGATAATTGGTAAACCGGCGTGGCGGAAAATACGTGGCACAGGCTGGCCGATGGCTCAAAACTTTCCCAAAGCGTTGTCGCCCCGGCGTCCAGCATCGGTTCGTAATAATCACGCATATGATCCAGCGCCAGATCAAAGCGCCCGGCTTTGGCCAGCGCCTCATAAAGAAAGTGGCAATAAAAAGTGTTGGCGCGGACAATGTCGCGGGCTTCGTCAAACGGCGGGGCGTTGACAAAAATTGGTGGTGCGGCGGTAAATTTTAGCGCCGTTTCATCGCAAATCGTCTCAATAATACCCGGCCAACGGCTCTTGGGGGCAATATCAAACGCAATCATCAGGGCATTGGCCTGTTGCGACACCCGTTGGCCCTGCTTGCCGGTATCAGGATCAACTTCGTCCACATAAACCGTGCGCGCGTCATTCCAGTGCCGGTCATTAAGCGCGGCTTTAACGGCCGCCGCTCTGGCACTATAGCGCCGGGCGGCCCGGTGGCTTTCAATCAGTTTTGCCAAATTGGCGGCGGCCTGCAACGCGCCCGCATAAAGCGCGTTGATGGGGGCTGACTGGCCATGGCGGCCGACATGCGCCCATTCGATAAAATGCCAAAAGGGGATGCCAGATAACAGCGCGCTGGCATCGCTTTGGCGATAAAACCAGGCCAGTGCTTTTTCAATGGCCGGGAATACCGCTTCGACCAGCGTTTCATCGGCGCTGGCCAACCAGTATTTTTCCACGCCGATAATCCACAATAAGGTAAAATCGGGGATGCAGACCCCATCGCCGCGATGATCACCGGGGGTAAACATTTGCAACAGGCCATCCGGGCGCTGGCTTTCTGCGCCATGCATAAAAAACTGCCGTCCCAGAGCGTAAGCCCCGGGGCCAAAGCCAGCCGCAGCAATATCAAAATGGATCACCCCATCGCCGATCCATTGGCGTTTTTCGCGCCCGGGGCAGTCTTCATACGCATCATGCATGCATTGCAAGGCGGTGTGTCGCCCGACCTGCCATAATCTATCAAGCAGCGGGTCGCTACAGCTAAACGCCCCGTCCAGTGGCGCCGGGTAATTCAGTGTTCGCACACCGACATGGTGGATTTTTATGCCCTTTGGGGCATTGCGCACGGTGATTTGCAAAGCCCGCACGGCGGTAAATTCAAACTTTTCAAAACGCTGCCGCCCGGCTTTGGCGTGATAGCGAAAAATATGCGCAAAGGTCAGGTGGTTTGGCCGCTTTAATCCTGATTTTGGATTGGCCTTGTCAAATTCACCGGGCAGGGCCTCGCCTGCGGCCACCTCGATAATTTCGCCCCCGTGCGCCTCGATATCAATAAACGGGCATCCGGTAATGTAAGGATCAAATTTGAGCATAATACTGGCATCAGTTGCGCCAGTGGTTGTTACCAGCGCAGGCGGGCCATCTGGCGTCACGAGGTTGGGCGCATTGGCGAACATGCCTGCCTTGGCCGGGGTCAATTCTTCTTGATAGAGCCGCTGATCAATGGGCAGGTCGGGCCGGGGGCTGACGCTTTGTGTCCAGACGAGCTTTGCCGGCGCAATTGTCTCTTCGGCCAATGGCGCAATCTGGCGTGGCAATAAACAGGAAAATGGTTCATAAAACCCGCGCCCGGTGGCCTTGTCCCCCAAAGAGCCTTCGGAGCGTAACACTTGCGCTTGTTGCCAGTCGCTGGCATCAAAATCCGGCGCGGTCCAGTCGGCATCAAAAAGCCGGGCGTCAAAGTCTTCAATAAAATCCTGGCCCCAACCGCTACGCGGCGCGGCGCGGTCCCAGGCCTTTGCGTCAAGACAGCGCCATGTCTCATCCGAGCAGATATGCGCCCTCTGCCCATCGCAATCAAGCGCCAGATCAACATACAGGCCGCCATCGCCAAACACCGGCTGCCAGGCCCCTTTGGTGGTTTCATACCAGGCCAGATCGACACCGGGTGAATGCACCAGAACCGCGATGGTGTTGTCGCCGCTTTGCAGGCGCTCTTGCACGTCAATCTGGTCAACACGCATGAAATGCGGGCTGGCGCGGGCCGGGCCGCGCCCGGCGCGGTCGCCGTTTAGCCAAAGCATATAACGCCCATCGCAGGTGATGTTGATATCCGCCGCATCGGGGACTGCGGACAGGGAAAAGCGTTTATGAAATAAAACCCAGCGGTTTTCATCGCCGCCGCGATGCAGGCTTTGTGTGCTCAGCAGACGAAAATAAGCCTCATGATCAATCGATTGCGCCGGTGTCCAGATAAAATGCGCCGTGCGCTTCATGACGATTATCCCGCGCCGTTTGCGTTTTCGTGTTCAAAGCCACAGTGAGGTTTTTTGCCCCCCTTGTCCAGATTTTGTGTTGTTCAGAACGGCATAGGGCAGAAGGGAAATGCACCTGTTTTCAAAAAGCAATTGTCCGTCATGCCTGATTGGCGACAAGGCCCGCTTTGTTATTTCAGCATGTTGAAAATATCGTCCATGGCACTGCCATCACCATCGGCGTCGAGCATGTTCATCAGCGGGTTGGCACCGCGGCCTTTGCTTTTGCCGCCAAGCGCTGCACCGGCAAGCTGGCCGAGCAAACCGCCACCTGCACCGGCCTGATTAGCGCCGCTCATGGCGCCGGTTATAGCGCTCATAATATCGGGTTGGCGGGTTTGTTTGGCGACACCGCCCATGGCCATGCCGGCCAAAAGCGGCAGCATTTGTTTCAAAATGCCGCTGTCTATGCCGGTTTGTGCTGCCGCCTGCGCGGCGGCGGCGCGGCTGACGTCTTTATGGCCCAAAAGGTGCCCTAGAATTGCATTGCCCTCGTCGCGGGCGGCCGGTTCATTCAACGCATCGGGTGTATCAAGGTAACGCTCGTGCGCTCCCGATTGCACGGCCGTTAGCAGGGCTTCGAGACCTTGTGGTGATGCGGCATTGCGTTTTAACCCCGAGGACAGGGCGGGCAACAGGGCCTTGACGGCGCTGGAAGCCTGATTGTCATCAAGGCCAAACTGGCGACCAAGATTGCTGATCGCATTGCCGCCTTGTGCTTGCTCAAGCATTTGCAAAATATTCATTCCGGCCATAAGGCGCCCTTTCTTTATAATAAAACCAATGAATTGGTAAAACTGTGCGGTGTCAAAGTAAAGCCACGATCTGTTGTCTTTTATGTTATGCGTTTTTGTCGACAAATGTCGCTGTCATATTTTTCCGTCAATCAAAAACCCTGTTAATGAGACCAGGGCAATCGGTGGGGTGTCGCTGGCGGTTTGCTCGATATAGGCTGCCCGTTTGGGCGTTAATTGCTTTTTCAACTCAGCCAGTCTTGGCGCCTGCTGCGTACATATCTTGCTATCGACAAAACAGGCGCGGCTCAGCACATAGTATTCGACTTCAATGGAATGTACGAAAATATCACCCCGGCGTAAAAGCGCCGCAATTTTGACCAGTGCCGGAACATAATCAGCATTTGCAAAATTGATGAGTAATGCGATTTGATGGTTTCGTATTTTTACCCAGTAATTGCTGTCATCGCCCCCGTTTAATGTAAAATTCTCATCAAAAACGGGTGCGGTCAGTCCTTGTTTGCGCATTTCGCCATCAGATAAGTTAAGGGGCTGACATAGATAGCAGATAAAGGCTATGTATGTCATATGGTTAGCGTTAGGCGGCGGAGCAGGCTCTCTACAAGTATTCAAAATGAGCTTATCAAGTATTTTTGTGCGGGCGTAACGGCCC
>JALWSB010000092.1 GCA_027080345.1 Robiginitomaculum sp.
GTCTAAAACGGGGCGGGGGATTGGCGCCCATAACTCAACGCAGCCCGCTTGTCCGGCGCGCTGGGCCTGATGGGTCACATAATGGCCAAAGCCGGGCGCGGTGGGCGGCGCAGGCTTTTCAAAATCTGCCGGATCGCCCTGAAATTTTGTTTCCAACTGGGTCAGGGGTAAAAATGTGGCATCAACCGCGCCCAAAACTTGCGTCGCTGAGCGCCAGGAGAGGGCCAGATCAGGCTGGGCAAAGCGCGCGTCGATCTGGCGCGCCAAATCCGACAAACGCGCCCCTTCGCCCTCGAACAATGCCGGATTGGCCCCTTGAAACGAATAAATGGATTGTTTGGGATCGCCAACGGCAAACAGGGTGCGCACGATGTCACTAACGCCCTCACCGGCAAAAAATTCGGCGCTAAGGCTGCGGATCAGTTGCCATTGGGTGTCGCTATTGTCCTGCGCCTCATCAACCAGAATATGGGATAATTGGTAATCGAGCTTGTAAAGCACCCATTGCGCCGCTTGTGAATCGCTCAACAGCGCCGCGCTTATATTGATCAAATCATCATAATCCAGCGCGCCCCGGGCGGTTTTCAGCTCTTTATAGAGCGCCGTAATACTGACCGCCAAACGCAAGGCGGCGCGCGTATCTTGCATGATGGATACGGCGCGCAAATGCTCTTGCACGGTTTCCAGTTGCAGGCCCACCGCCTCCCAATATGTGGCCATATCGGGATGCGTCTTGCGCACATCACCGGTGGGCAGTTTTTGGCGCAATGTGCCGCGCTTGGTGAAAAAAGCATTATACAAAAGATCGAGGCACTCTTCAGGCCGTGTGCATTTGAGGGCCTTTTTTATACCGGCGGCGCAGGTTTTATCGCTCGCCTTTCCTGTTTCCATAACAGCGGCCAATTGGCCAAGGCGTACATGGTCCAACCCGTACCACAGGTTTTCTTTTTCCTGCGCTATGGTGCAATCTGGATCAACATTAAGGGCCTTGGCACTGGCCGTTAACAAAGGTTCAAGACCGCCATGTCGTGCCAGCGCCCGGTCCAGCGCCCAGGCATTGTGGAACGCGTAACTATAGACCGCATCAAGGGTGTTTGGGCCGAGGCCCGCCATGTGCGACAATGCGCGGGCCAGTGGCCCTTGCGGCGCGGCCAATACGGCATTGCCGATCTGTTTTTGTATATCGCGGCGCATGAGCGCGCCGGTGCTGTCATCCATCACGGTAAAGCCGGGGCTGATCCCCGCTTCGGCGGGAAAGCGCCGCAAAAGCGATTCGCAAAACGAGTGGATGGTCCTGATTTTCAGGCCGCCGGGCGTTTCCAGGGCTTGCGCAAATAAAGCGCGGGCGCGCGCCAGACCGGCATTGCCAGCCGGGGCGCGGCTGTCGAGCTTTTGCAGGGCATCGCGCAAATCCGCATCATTCATGATCGAATACCCACCCAGCCGATCATAAAGCCGGGTCAGCATCTCCGCCGCCGCCGCTTTGGTATAGGTCACGCATAATATATTTGCCGGCGGGCAACCGCGCATAAGAAGCCGCGTCACCCGGTCAATCAAAACATGGGTTTTGCCCGACCCGGCATTGGCCGAAACAAAAGCGGATTGCCGGGGGTCAGCGGCGGCGCTTTGCGCGGCCAGGGCGTTATTGATGATTGCTCTTTGGCTTTCAGTCATTGTCATCCCCATCGCCTTCGGGGGTGGCGGACCATTCGGGGCGGCGGGCCAAAAGATCGTAATCGCTGTAATCGTCCGTGTATTTGGCCTGGGGCTGGCACGAATAGGGATGGGTTGGATCGTCAAACCAGTTGATCAACCGGCCAAGCTGGTCTTGTGCGCGGTCTACCAGATCATCGGCCGCAATCGTTTGCCGGGCGGATTTTTTCTCCAGCGTATCAAACGCGCCTTTTCTTTTGCCACCAAACAGCCGCACATGGGCAAGGCTGTGCAATGGACCTGCGAGGGTTTTTCCGCCAGCCGTAAAACCGCCGGCGCGCAAAATAAACCCTTCCAGCGGCAATTGCGGGGCAAAACCGGCGCTAACCTCTTTTGCCGTGGGGCCGGTGCCGGTTTTATAATCCAGTATGGCAAAGCCTTGCGGCCCTTGGTCTATGCGGTCGGCGCGGGCGTATACTGTGAAGGGGCGATAAGCGGTGATAATGCTGGCCTCTCCAGCAATTTCCAACCCCACTGGCGCCCATCCTTCATCGCGTCTTTGGCGTTCATTGGCAATGATCCAGTTTACGGCGCTGGCCAGGCCGGCGCTTTGCACGGGAATGTCATAGGGGGCAAAGCCGCATTCTTTTAATGCATCATCAAGGTGGCGACGCAAAACCTGTGGCGTTTCGGGGGCATCAAGATCGGGTGCATCTTTGATAAAGTGCTCCAGCGCCATGTGAATGGCGCTGCCCCGTTCGGTCGGGCCGGGGGTGCCGCCCAAGGGATCCAGCGGCAAAATCCTTAAAATATATTTGCTGTAAATGGCGTAAGGATTGCGCACCAATTTGTCGATATTGGTGACCGAAAGTGACCGAGGACGGGTGTTGAGCGGTGGTTTTGGTGCGGGGGGCAGGGCCGGGGTGCACTCTTGCGGCGCAACGCTGTCCAGGGTGCGGGCATAGTCGAGGAAGGGCGTTGCCGGGGCGAAAATATCATCGGCCTCTGCGTCTGTTTCGCACGCCCCGCGCACCAGCGTTTTAAGCCGCCATATCCAGCGCGAGGCGACGGTCGGCTCACCACCGCTTTGCCGGGCGCGGGTTAAAAGCACTGCTGGTTTGCAGGCATGTTCGGCAAAATCATGGGCCGCCAGGCCAAGCCGCCGTTCCGGGTCCGGCAGGCCCAGATCAAGGCGCAATTGGCGCGGCAAAAACGGATCGCCCTGCGCCGGGGCCGGCCAGGTGTTTTCGTTCAAACCGCCAAGCGCAACAAGATCGGCGCTGATCATACGCGCTTCGAGCGGGCCAAGGATGCGGGCGCGTACAGATTTTACGCCGCGCGGGCGCACCGGGCGCAGGCGGCCAAGGGCGGTAAAACTGCGCCAATAGGTTTGCCCGTCAAGCGGACCAAGACTATCCGCCTCGGACAATAAGGCGCGCATCAACCCGGCGGCGCTTTCCCCGGCCGGGCCGCCCCAAAGCCGCGCCGCGCCGGATTTTTCGGCGCTGGTGGCCAGCGTCTCAGCTGCCTGTACATGGGCCCTGGCAAAATCTTTTATGGGGGCCGTGCTCAACGCGCGCAGCGGCGCAAGGGCATCACCAAGGGCGCGGGTAAAATCAACAAGCGCGGCGCGGGTTTGATCATCAAGGCGCTCAAGCTGGTTGATATAGGCACAGATATCATCAAAGCGGGCGTGATGGCGGGGCTCGCGTAAAACCAGGGCATCAAACTTTTGTCTCAAATCCTCATCGCCAAGCCCAAACAAAGGATTGCTGATCAATGCGGCGATCACCACCGGATCAATATCGCCTTGCGCGCCTTGGGCGATCAGGTCCAAAAATACCCCGACCGGGGTTTCGGTCAGGGGCTGGCCGGCTGAATCATCGATCTCGATCCCCCAGCGCCGCAAGGCACTGGAAACCCGTTGGGCCAGACTGCGGTCCGGGGTGATAACAATGGCGGTTTTTTGCGGCTCTTGAAGGGTTTGCCGCACTGCCAGCGCCAAAACCAGCGCCTCTTCCTCCTCGCTTTGCGCCTCGACAAGGGCCAGCCCGTCCAGTGCCTTGCGCGCCAGATTAACCGGTTTGAGCTTTTCGCGCGCGCTTAAATCTTCGAGCCGCTCCAGCCAGCCCGCCGTGCTGTTTGCGGGCAATAAAGCCTCATTGATCAACCGCCGTCGACGCTGCGCCGGTCGGCTCTCGCGGGCGGCGGGCCAAAGGCGCACGGCGCTGCGCTCTATGCCGATTTGCGCCAGCAATTGCGCCATGCCGTATTGTGCATGGCCGGGGGTGGTGCGCGCCTCCTCCCAGGCGCTGTCAAAAAGTTGGACATCCAGACCGGGCAGGATCACCGCGCCTTTGGGCAGACCGGCAATGACTTTCAGTAATTGCGCCGTGGCCGGAACCGAGCCAGTGGACCCGGCGGCGATAACAATGTGATCGGGCGGGTTTTGCCGCCAGTTTTGCGCCAGCCTGCGCAACACAAAAGAGCGCCGCTCGGCCGGATCACTGACGCCCAGGGCGGCAAGGTGCGCCGGCCAGTGCGCCATAACGATATCCAAAAACGCCTTGGCCTTTTGCACATGTTCTGGCTGGCCCTCAAGGTGGGTGGTAAAATCCTCGTCGGCGCGGCGAAAATCGATCGGCGCATCATCGCTTTTGCGCGCCGTCTGGGCTTCATCAATCAGGCTGGCCAGCGCCTGCGCTTCGGCCAGCGCCGCCCCAATACCGCCACCTTGCCCGCTGATTTTCAGGCGCTCATGGACCAATGCGGCAAGATCAAACAAACGCCGTTCGGCGGAAATGGCCGGTGGCGCATCCAGCGCGATGCTGCCCGGCTCGAACGGTGGCTCATCCGCATCGATATCACCAATGGCGCGAATGCGCGGCAACAGAATAGCCGCATTGTCCTTTTGCAGGGCTAAAAATGCCGCCGTCAATGATCGGGCGGCGCGTAAAGTCGGGGCCAGAATCATCGCATCGCTCAAGGCAAAATCGCCCTGACCGGCAATGGCGGCGCACAGGCCTTCGGCCAGACGTTTTAAAAATGGCTCCCCCGGCGGCATGGTAAAAACCCGGGGGCCGGGTTGATCGAGAAAACTTGACTGTGTGCGCGGTGCGCTCATATGGCGCCGCGCCGGGTCAGGATTGTCGCAATCTCGGTTTTACCGCTTGAATGGGGCACAGGCAAAGGCGGCTCTTTGGGCCAAACCCAGTCGCTGGCACCAAACAGCGGGCGCATGGTTTCAAGCGGGCAATCATAGGGCGGCCCGCCGTCTTTGCCGGTCTGCATGAAAAGCACAAACAGCCGCCCGCCAGGTTTCAACCAAAGGTGTAATTGGCGCGCATAATCGGGCCATACGGTCGGGGAGAGGGCGCACAGGCAGGTCTGGTCATATACCATATCAACCGGGTTTTCCGGCACCCAGCGCAAAACATCAGCGGCCTGAATGCTGGCATTAAGGCCCGCATCGGCGAAGGCTTTTGTTTGTGCCTCAACTGCCGCCGGGGCAAAGTCGAGGGCGGTAACCTCATGGCCGAGGCGGGCAAAGGCCAATGGTTCTGGCGAGCGCCCACAGCCAGGAATGATAACCGCGCGGCGCGTGCCCTTGTCGCCAAAAGCGCCGTTTTTCCGCCAATGCTCAAACGCCGGGTTAAGCGCGCCACGCTCCCAGCGGGTGGAATTGTCGTCATAGCGTTGTTGCCAGGCGTCGCTGTTTTCAACTGGTGCGCGGGCAGGGGTGTCAGGTTTTGAATTTTCCATTCTTGTGAAGTGACTCGTTGCGCTCTCTTCGTCAAGGCATTATGACCCTCGGATAAATGTTTCCAAGACCTCTTTTGCGGATGTGGCGGAACTGGTAGACGCGCTGGATTTAGGTTCCAGTGTCTTATGACGTGGAGGTTCGAGTCCTCTCATCCGCACCATTTTTTTGTCTCGCGGCGCGAAGAAGCGCCTCCGACGGGGCGGCGAACGGTCGCCGGGGCGCGGTTGCACCCTTTGGTGCGGTTCGAGTCCTCTCATCCGCACCATTTTTTTGTCTCGCGGCGAGATGCTCTGCATCCGCCTTTTTGATGAGTGGATCGCCTTCTCCACCCTCGTCATTCTCCGGTTTAACCGGAGAATCCATTGTGAATGGCCCTATGGACCCTCCGGTTAAACCGAAGGGTGACGAAGAAGGAGGGACTGAATTACCCGGACAAGCCGGGTAATGACAAAACACGGTGTCACCTGCGCAAAGGCGTTAGCCTTATCCGGGGCCTATAGTGACG
>JALWSB010000093.1 GCA_027080345.1 Robiginitomaculum sp.
TGCGGCACGGCTTATTGCCAGCAAGGGTGATAAATTAACGTCAGAACAAAAGGCAGAAGTCGATAAACAGCTTGATTTTGCGCGCAGTCAATTGCGCCTTGCGGTTGCGCTTGGCTATGCCGATCGGGGATCTTTGAAAGAGCTGCATAGCGCGATAGAAAACGTTCGCAAAATGGTTCGTTCTGATGTGGACAGCAAGGAAACGTTCAAAAATATCATCAACAAAATCAAAGAGAAAGCAGATACGGCAAAGAAAGACTTAAACAAGAAGCACAAAAAATAAAGTCCATGCAGCTATATGTGTAAAACCATGCGAAAAGGTGTCGGCATGTCCGGCACCTTTTTGTATTTTACGATTGGTTTCATATCATTGAGAAAAGTTCACCTTCAGACAGGCTATGCAAACCATGAAGTCGTTGAAAATACAACACGACCTCGCACGCGAGGCATGAAAAATGGTGGGCGATACTGGGATTGAACCAGTGACCTCCTCGGTGTGAACGAGGCGCTCTCCCGCTGAGCTAATCGCCCCGCAAAAGGGGGGTAAGCCGGGTCTATAAAGCGGCCAGGGGCCGCCCGTCAAGCCAGCGGCGGTTATTGTACCGCATCAGTGCGCCAGATCCTGAATGGACATGATGGCATGGCCTAATATGGTCGGAGGTTCGTCCGGGAACAGTGTTTCAAAGCGTCCCGGATCTCCCGCCGGTTCAAACCGGAACGGATTGTCGCGCCAGCGCCGCACAACGCTATTGCCACGCCAGTCAAAGAGATAAAAATGACCCTCAATCAGGGGCGCATTTGTGCCCTCGAATATGATCAGGCTGCCAGGCAGAAAGGCGCGGCGTACGGCAAGGTCGTCGCATTCCAGCGCAAAGGGCGTTCGGGCCTGCAAGGAGATGGCGATATAGCGAATGGGGGTGGCCGCTTCGTGGTCAAAGGCGGCGGCGTTAACCGGCCAGCTCAGGACCGGGACGTGAACAATAGGCGTGGCCAGATAGGATGCGGGGGTATGTGTATGCCCGTTTGTATCAAGATTGCTGTTGCTGTGTTGCCCTTCTTGTAGCCACAGGCGGCTGACGCCCAAGGCCTGGGACAGCCTTTGCAAGGCGGCCTCTCTGGGGCTGTGACTGCCGTTTTCCCAATTGGCCACGGTCGGCTGACTGACATTGGCCGCCTCGGCAAGTCGGGCCTGACTCCATGATAATGTGTTGCGCGCCCGGCGGATACGAAAACCGATTTTACCCATAAGAAGCCCTCCGTTTCCTGTTATAAAGGAAATGGCCTATAAGTAAAACTAATTACATGACAAAATTTTCATTAGTTTCAGTTGGATTGAAAATTTCTGTTCTGGGGGCAGAAAAAGGTTTGATAATCGGAAATCAGGTGGCAAATGCGCCTTTTATCCAAAAAATCGCCATTTTTTCAAAAAATTGTCCAAACCGACAGGTTTTTTTTACGATAGCTATTGACGAATGGGCGCTATAGGCTAATCTTATAATCAATCCATTTCACTATTACGGATGCTTGTTGCATCCATTTTCGAGGAGAGTAAACATGTCTGGTGATTATTGCACTGACGAAGGTGCGCGCCGGATCAAGGCCAAGATTGAAGAATATTGGCGCGACCGCGGTTATGATGTTGATGTTAATCTGGTTGGCGCCAGCTTTGTTGCGGCTATGCGTTCGGCCCGTACGGATGTACGTTCTGACATGGTCAATGGCCTGCCACGGTTTCGCAAAGCGGCCTGATCTTTAGCGCATTTTGCGTTCATTCGATTAATGACAAAAACCCCGGGGGGATACCTTCCGGGGTTTTTGGTGCTGGAATGATAGCTTTTGGGCGTGCGTAAAACCAGGCCATAAGGGCAGCGGGGGCATTTGCTCCACCATACGTTTATTTTTTCTTCTTCTTTCCTTTACGTTTTTTACCCTTTTTGCCGCTATCGCCCATAATTTCATATTCTCCACCCGCATCGAGCGCACGTTGATAGGCGGGGCGGGCGTGTATGCGTTCCAAAAACGCCATCAATTTGGGGTGTTCATCGCCAAGCCCGGCGCGCCCGGCGGCGGCCTCAAGAGGAAAGCTCATCATAATGTCCGCGCCGCTAAACGCATCCCCGGCAAACCAGTCATGGGTGGCCAGTTCGCCCTCCATATAGTCAAGATGGGCGTTAATCTGCGGCATGATGAAGGTGGAAAGGGCACCTTTGGCGATGCCTTTGGCAATCGGGCGGGCAAAAAACGGCATGGGCCGAGTCGGTAAAATATCAAAAACCAGCTTCATCAACAGCGGGGACATGGCCGAGCCTTCGCCATAGTGCAGCCAGTAACGATAGCGCAAATGCGCATCGGTGCCCGGCTTCGGGGCCAGGGCGCCCGCTTTTTCCGTGAGGTATTCTATGATCGCCCCGGTTTCGGCAATGGTTTTATCGCCATCGGTAATAACCGGTGATTTGCCCAAAGGGTGGACGTCTTTTAACGCCTGAGGTGCCAGCATGGTTTTGCTATCGCGTTGATAATGCTTGATTTCATACGCAAGCCCCAATTCTTCGAGCAGCCATAGAATGCGCTGGGAACGCGAATTATTAAGGTGGTGAACAATGATCATTTAGAACTCCTTGTGGCTATTGCCTACAGGAAAGGTCTGCCGATTGGAAATATAAATTGTCCTTTTCCGGCGTTGATCCTGGTATTATGCACTGTCGCATTTTGGTCACGGCTGTTAAGCATATCTTGAATTCTCTTCTTTATGACTCTCATTTAGGGTTTGAATGTTGGGGGCCATGCCCTATCATTCTTGGATAAAAAATCGCTGTTTTGTTGTGCAAGGCGCGGTTTAATAAAGATGCGGAGCGTAGTGTGACTAAAAGCGAAGATGACAACGGCGATTCAAAAAGTACGCTTTATTGTTCGTTTTGCGGCAAAAGCCAGCATGAGGTACGCAAGCTTATTGCCGGCCCGACCGTGTTTATTTGCGACGAATGCGTCGAATTGTGCATGGATATTATCCGTGACGAAGCCAAGGGCAATCTGAACAAGGCCGGCGAGGGCGTGCCAACGCCGCAGGAAATCTGTGATGTTCTGAACGATTATGTTATCGGCCAATCCCACGCCAAGCGGGTTTTGTCCGTTGCCGTCCACAACCACTATAAGCGCCTCAATCATGCATCACAGAGCGATGATGTTGAATTGGCCAAGTCGAATATTTTGCTGATTGGCCCGACCGGATGCGGTAAAACACTTTTGGCCCAGACACTGGCACGTATTCTCGATGTACCGTTTACCATGGCCGACGCCACGACCCTGACCGAAGCGGGGTATGTCGGTGAGGATGTCGAGAATATTATCCTGAAATTGCTGCAATCGGCAGATTATGATGTCGAGCGGGCGCAGCGTGGGATTGTCTATATCGACGAGGTCGACAAGATCAGCCGTAAATCCGACAATCCTTCTATCACCCGTGATGTATCGGGCGAGGGGGTGCAACAGGCTTTGCTGAAAATCATGGAAGGCACCGTTGCTTCGGTGCCGCCGCAAGGTGGGCGCAAACACCCGCAACAGGAATTCTTGCAAGTTGATACCACCGATATTCTGTTTATCGTTGGCGGGGCCTTTGCCGGCCTTGAAAAAGTTATTTCCCAGCGGGGCAAAGGCTCTTCAATCGGTTTTGGCGCGGATGTACGCGAGGAAGACATGCGCTCGGTCGGCGAAATCCTGCATGGCGTTGAGCCGGACGATTTGATGCGCTTTGGTCTGATCCCTGAATTTATCGGCCGTTTGCCGGTTATTGCTACGCTGGAAAATCTTGATGAAGACGCACTGGTGACTATTCTGACCCAGCCAAAGAATGCCTTGATCAAACAATATGAGCGGCTTTTCGATATGGAGGAGGTCAAGCTGACTTTCTCTGAAGATGCCCTGAAAGGCATTGCGCAAAAGGCCATCACCCGCAAAACTGGGGCGCGGGGCCTGCGCTCGATCATGGAAGGCATTTTGCTCGATACCATGTTTGACCTGCCCAGCCATGAAGGCGTGGAAGAAATTGTGGTCAATGGCGAGGTGGTCAAAGGCGAAGCGGCGCCCTTGCTGATCTATTCCGATAAAAAGAAAAAACCAGCCTCCAAAGCCTCCTGATCTGACACGCGCCTTTCGCGGTAACAAATACGCGACAGTAACGGAATTAAAGTGGAGCCGCGCGCGTCAGCGCCGCCGGTCGGTGTATGCTGCACAGCGGCCTGCAAGGCGATTGAGCTGGTTGATATCAGGCTTTGGAGGACACGAGCGCCAGCCTTGACCATGATCGTTTGGGGATTGCCCGGCTTTGCGCGGGCGCATAAACTGTGGCTCAGCCAAAGAGGATGTTGCCATGAAAAAGATATTGATAATTTGCGCCATTATGGCGGCGATGCCGGTTATGGCGCTGGCCGGGCAGGGGGCGGACGCGCCGATCACGGTGATCCGGGCCGCGCATATGATTGATACGATTGCGGGCAAACGTCGGGATAATGTCGCGGTGGTGGTGCGTGGGGAGCGTATTGAACGAGTCGGCAAAGCGGGCGATGCGCTGCCCAAGGGCGCGCGCGTTATTGATCTGGGTAACCAGACCATTATGCCGGGCCTTGTTGACAGCCATACGCACATGACCGGCGCACCGTTTTTTGGTTATGAAGGGTTGAAGGTCTCGGTGGCGCGCGCGGCGCTTTACGGGGCCAAAAATGCACGAAAAACCTTGCTGGCCGGGATAACGGCTGTGCGTGATGTCGGGGCCAAGGGGTTTAGCGATGTTGCGCTGCGCGATGCCATTAATGACGGCGATGTGCCCGGGCCGCGCATGCTGGTGGCCGGCACGGCGCTTGGCATGACCGGCGGGCATTGTGACAGCAACCTTCTGCCCCAGAGCTTTCATTACAAGGCGGGCGGTGTCGCCGATGGCCCCTGGGCGGTGCGGGCCAAAGTGCGCGAGGTGATTAAATATGGCGCTGATCTGATCAAGTTTTGCGCCACAGGCGGGGTTCTTTCCAAGGGCGACACTCCCGGCGCGCAACAATATACGCTCGAAGAAATGAAAGCGATTGTCGATGAAGCGCACATGCATGGCCGCAAAGTGGCTGCGCACGCCCACGGTACGGCCGGGATCAAGGCGGCTATTTTGGCCGGGGTGGACAGTATCGAGCACGCCAGCATTCTTGATGATGAGGCGATAAAACTGGCCAAGGCGCACGGCACCTGGTTTTCCATGGATATTTATAATGATGACTACATCCTCTCCGAGGGCATCAAAAATGGCATGTTGCCCGAATCCATCGAAAAGGAACGCGCCATTGGCCTGACCCAGCGCCAAAGTTTCGCGCGCGCGGTCAAGGCCGGGGTCAAAATGGCGTTTGGCACTGATGAGGGGGTTTACCCGCACGGGGATAATGGCAAGCAAATGGCCAAAATGGTCGAATGGGGCATGACCCCGATGCAGGCCATTCAGACCGCCACCATGGGCTCGGCCACCTTGATGGGCATGCAGGACGATATTGGTGCCATCACCCCCGGTCGTTATGCCGATATTATCGCCGTGGCTGGCGACCCGTTAAAAGACGCCAGTGAATATACCCGCGTGCGCTTCGTTATGAAGGGCGGTGTGGTTTATAAGGGCGAAAAATAGACGTCTGGTCTTCCTCTCCCACGGGGAGAAGGAATAACCTTAAAATTTACTACTTCCGTCATCCCGGCGAAAGCCGGGATCCATACTGATTCACTACTGGATTCCGGCCTACGCCGGGATGACGCGGTGTTAAATTAAAGCCCCGGCTCGCCTTTATGTTCGGGGTGGCGGGCGACGTATTCGGCCTTGATCTGGCGTGAAGATTTGCGGCCTCCGTCATGGCACCAGCCC
>JALWSB010000094.1 GCA_027080345.1 Robiginitomaculum sp.
TATGCCTGATACTCACCAAAATATTTGGTGATCGCCGCCGTCAGCGTCGTCTTGCCGTGGTCAACATGGCCAATCGTGCCAATGTTAACGTGCGGCTTGTTGCGCTCAAACTTTTCTTTTGCCATTTCAGCTTCCCATGTTTAAGGTGCCCGGGTAAACCCCGGGCACAATTTCCACTAATTATTCAATACATGCACGCCGTGTTTACTGGCGTGGAACTCACCTTCATACGAGGCCAGAGTGATGTCACCCGAACCGACTACGCGCGCACTTACCCCATTTGCGTGGCCTTGGAAAGCCACATCACCAGAACCAATGATACTGGCGCTGAATGGCGTGGCCGTTCCGCCCGCAATTTTAATGTCGCCCGAGCCATTAATGCTGGCATCAAGCGGCCCTTCCACCCGGACCACATGAATATCGCCTGACCCGTTAACCTGGGCATCCAGACCGCGCGTGGCCCCAAGGTAAACATCGCCCGAACCATTGACCTGCGCGTCGGCAATACCGCCGACCGCATCAATGCGCAAATCGCCGGAACCGTTGACCTGCGCATCCGCCTTTGCCGCCACATCAGCAACATTCAGATCGCCACTGCCATTGAGCTGGGCATCCAGAATGCCGCCAACCGGCCCGGCAAATACATCGCCGGAGCCATTAAGTTGCACATCAAGTGCGTCGGAAACCCGACCAATCATAAACGCACCGCAGCCATTGATCTGCACATCAGCATTGGCGACATCACCGACATCACCAAAAACCCGGCCACCCGAAATGGTCACCGACGTGCCGACCGGCACCGCTATGGTCAGTGTCGGGTAATCCGCCAGCGGGTGCTTTTTGAACCCGGGAAATGCACTTTTTGACATACGCACATGGGCGTTCATTTTAGCCACCAGAGCGGCTGTATCGCTGCCATCATTAACGTAACGATGCAATTTGCTTGAGCAATTCATATTACGGATTTTTTTACCGCGCACCACCACTTCGCCGCCCTTCAGCGACACTTTGGGCGCGTCAATGATATCGGCACCCTTATCAATATCCACACTGATTTTTTGCACATTCGCTGTGCGCACATGCACCGTGCCTGTCACATTCTTGAGCACAAGCGTGCGCGAGTCATAGGATGACCCCGCATACGCAGATGCGCTTAATGCCATAAGGGCAGTGGTTGCAATCAGACCAGTCAGTTTCATTGTCGACATAACATTTCTCCAAAATTTTGCGATACAGATGCTAACCAGATGCCGGATTGCGGCCTTATGGATGCATTGTGAACAAAATTTTAGAAAATCCTTGCCATAGTCATGAAGGTTGCCAGTAGCGCTGGAGCGGGTAGC
The DNA here is from genome assembly GCA_027080345.1 of Robiginitomaculum sp. Classification (GTDB taxonomy): domain Bacteria; phylum Pseudomonadota; class Alphaproteobacteria; order Caulobacterales; family Maricaulaceae; genus Robiginitomaculum_B. Next base: position 1,344 of record JALWSB010000094.1, read on the forward strand.
GGGGATCGAACCCGCATCTTCAGCTTGGAAGGCTGCGACTCTACCATTGAGCTATACCCGCAAAAGCCTGTGCCTTGCCCTGACATCCATTTTGTGAAGTGGTGGAGGGGGCTGGATTCGAACCAGCGTACGCTCACGCGGCCAGATTTACAGTCTGGTGCCTTTAACCACTCGACCACCCCTCCCAAAAACAAACACTGGTGAGGCCACTTCACATAACAGCAAAGATGTGCGTTATTCTCCCATCAAAAAAAACGCCTCCGCCACCCTGCCCGCATAAATGGCAGAAACGGCGAAGACTGTACCCAGAATCTTGAAAGGCCCCTTATAAGGGCCGATGCATTATTGCGCAACGCTAAAAACAAGAAAATATCATGAGTCAGCAGTACACAAAAAAGCCGCGTGCAAATGCTGGCAAAAAACCACAAAGAACAAACAAAAAAACGTCTGGTGACGGGCAAAAATCCGGCGCAAACAAAAACCATATCTGGCTATGGGGCATTCATGCGGTCAGCGCCGCTTTGCATAACCCGGCGCGGGACCATATCAGGCTCTATGCCAGCAAGAACGCCGCTGCGCATATACCCAGCGGCTTTGACATCATCCCCGCCAGCGTCTCCGAAATATCATCACTTTTGCCCGACGGCGCAGTGCATCAGGGGCTGGCTTTGCAAACCCGGCCTTTGCCGCCCCGCACGCTGGAAGACATTCTTGGCCACCCGCGCGGTGTCTTGCTGATGCTCGACGGGGTTACTGATCCGCGCAATATCGGCGCGATGTTTCGCTCTGCCGCCGCCTTTGGAGCCATCGGCATGATTGCGCAAGACCGCCACATGCCCCCTTTGGGCGGTGTGCTGGCCAAAGCCGCCGCCGGGGCCATCGAGACGGTCGCCAGCTATGGCGTGGTTAATCTGTCACGCACGCTTGAAGATTTAGCCAATGCCGGCTGGTTCAGCATCGGCCTTGCCGGCGAAACCCGCGTGACCATTAGTCAGGCGCTGCAAAACGCCGACAAGGTGTGTCTGGTTTTAGGTTCAGAAGGCAAGGGCCTGCGCCCCAATGTCGCCAAACATTGCGACCAATTGGCCCGCATCCCTATTAGCCCCGACATGGAAAGCCTGAACGTCTCCACCGCCGCCGCCATCGCACTTTATGAGGCAGGGCGGAGGTAAGACACTATGCCATGTCATCACCCGGCTTGTCCGGGTGATCCAGGGCGGCGCAACAACCTCTACCGCCATATGCGGATGAAACACCTCAAGGTGGATTCCTGCCACAGCCTGTGCCCGCGCAGGCGGGTATCGGGCAATGACAATAAAAAATAATAAAATGATCCCCTCTCTTCGTCCCCCTCCGGTTTAACCGGCGGGTCCAAGCGGCGTTTCACCATGGATTCTGCGAATCTGTCGAAGAATGACGCGGGAGGATCGGAGAATGACACGGGCGGGAGAGCCGGAGAATAACGAGGTGGGGGGGAGCGTAAGTCCAGCATCGTTTGCACACTGGCCGTAGGCCCGAAGCCTTGCTAGTCTGGTGGCATGGTAAACAAACCACCCATCCGAAAACCAACGCTGACAAAGCCTGAGCGCGCGATTATTGCCGCTGCTACGGCTTTACACAAGTGCGGTTCATGTCGCTGGCCCGCAACCAGGTCGATAAGCATATCCGGTGCCTGGCCATGAACCTGCGCCGGGCACGCAAACTGGCCACATAGCACCTGACCCGCCAACCTGAAGGCCAACCCGCCTTGCCAAAGCGCCCAAAGGCCAAAACCAAGGCACAAACCAGACCCAAATCCATTCATTCGACCCCGATCACACCCCAAAATCCAATCCGGCACCAATATCAAGCCTTATGCAAAGGTCTCCCAAGGAGAGGGAGAAACACCCAAAACGCCCGGCCGACCTTGACGCGAGGCACATAAATAGGGTGCAACAGGGCATGGATAATCATCGTGACACTATTGCCGATGCCCGGCCTTCTGGCTGGGTTGATACCCGTGCACCGCAAAACTGGCGACCGTTTTTACGACTGGCGCGTTATGACCGGCCCATCGGCTTTTGGCTGTTGGCCATTCCGTGCTGGGTCGGCATGGCCATGGCCCATCTTGGGGGCGCGCCCTGGCGGGCCATTGACGGGTTTTATGCCCTCAGCTTATGGATCGGGGCGCTGGCCATGCGCGGGGCCGGGTGTACGTATAATGACATTGTTGATCGCGATCTTGATGCCAAAGTGGCGCGCACCGCTTTGCGACCGCTGGCCAGCGGGGCTGTGACATTACGCACAGCCTGGTGGTTTTTGGCGCTGCAAAGCCTTGTTGGCCTTGGGGTTTTACTGACGCTACCCCGAACAGCGCAAATCATGGCGTTGTTGGCCATTCCTCTGGTGCTGGCCTATCCGTTTATGAAACGCATCACCTTTTGGCCGCAGGCCTGGCTCGGCCTGACGTTTAACTGGGGGGTGCTGGTTGGTTATGTGGCTGTTGCCGGGACCCTGACCCGACCGGCCCTTATCGCCTATGCCGGGCTGGTGTTCTGGACGCTGGGTTATGACACCATTTACGCCCATCAGGACAAGGAAGACGATGCCTTGATCGGGGTGAAATCCACCGCGCGGCTGTTTGGCCCCCATTCGAAAACCGCCATCACCATTATTTACGGCATTTGCCTTATTCTTCTTGCCGCCGCCGGATATGCACAGGCCACACTCTACGGCAACGGGGCGCAAACGGCGATTGTCGGCGGCTGGTCGGCGGTATTGCTGTTTTCCTTCTTTTTGGCCGAACAGGTCCGCACAACCAATTTTGATGACGGGCAATCCTGCCTTGACGCTTTCAAACAAAACAAGTTTGCCGGGCTGGCTTTTGTTCTGGCGCTGGCTTTTGCGCCGCTTATCCTTGGCCGTTTTGTACCGGCGGGATAGAATATCAACATGACAACCACCAGTGCCGCCAGCGCGCACCTTTCCACCGATCCGGTTATGAAAGGTCTGATTGCCCGCCACGGCCCCTGCCCGTTCAAAGTAGATACGCGCACCACGCCTTACCAGAAACTGGTGCGGACCATTATTTTTCAACAAATATCCGGGGCCGCCGCAACCACCATTCTTGGCCGTTTTATCGCCTTGTTCGATAGTGATTTTCCGCCCGTGGAGGCCCTTGCCGCCGCTGATTGCGAACATTTACGCAGCGCCGGTCTGTCGCGCAATAAGGCGCTGGCGGTGATTGATGTGGCGGCAAAAACCCTCGATGGAACCATACCGGGGCACAAAGCGCTGGCGAAACTGGATGATGAGGCGATCATTGACCGCCTGATCAGCGTGCGCGGCATTGGCCGCTGGACCGCGCAAATGTTTCTCATGTCGACCATGGGGCGGCCCGATGTCTTGCCACTCAATGACATTGGTCTTCTTAATGGCGCGCAAATTGCCTATGCTCTGAAGGCACGGCCAAGCGCCAAAGAATTCACCGCATTGGCCGAAAAATGGCGGCCCTGGCGCTCGGCCGCCTGTTGGTATTTATGGCGCGCCGCTGACACAAAAATATAACGGGCTAACCCACATCAATCAGGGCGCGGGCGGCAGCGCGGGCCTCGTCGGTGACTTTGGCCCCGGCGAGCATGCGGGCGATCTCTTCGGTGCGCTCACTCTCATCCAGCACATGCAGGCGGGTCAGGACGGTTTTACCGCTTTGGCTCTTGGTTATCTGAATTTGCGTTTGCGCCCGCGCCGCAACTTGCGGGCTGTGGGTGACAACCAGCACTTGCGCGGTTTTTGCCAGCGCCGCAATCCGGCGCCCGACCGCATCGGCAACCGCGCCGCCAACCCCTTGGTCTATTTCATCGAATATAAGCACTGCTGCCCCTTCACGCGCCGCCAAAGCAGCCTTCAAGGCCAGTGAAAAACGCGATAATTCGCCCCCCGATGCGATCACCGCCAACGGCCCAAAGGGTGTGCCCGGATTGGTCGATATCTCGAAAGCAATCTGGTCCTGCCCCGAAGGTCCCCAATGGGCCTCACCCCGGGTGTCACGATGAACACGAAAACGTGCTTTTTCCATTTTTAGCGGAATAAATTCCCCGGCAACCGTTTTTTCAAGGCGTTTGGCCGCCGTCTGGCGCTTCGCCGTCAACTTCTGCGCCGCCTCACTATAGGCCGTGCGGGCCGCGGCCAGCGCGTTTTGCGCCACTTCCAAATCCCGATCAAGATTATCAATGGCCTCAAGTTTTTGGGTCAGTTCAACGCGTACAGCGGCCAGATCGTCAACCGCCACATCGTGTTTGCGCGCCGCCGCGCGCAAGGCAAAAAGCCGCTCTTCAAGCTGGTCAAGCTGGCCCGGTTCTATCTGCAATGCCTGCGCCGCATCCTCTATGCCCTGCGCCGCTTCTTCGGCCTCGATCAGGGCTTTTTCAAGCGCCTGCACGCCGCGCGCCAACGGCACGGCAACCGCCTCGGCCCCTTCGGTGTCCTGCAAGCGCGCCAGCGTTGTTTCGAGCGCCCGC
>JALWSB010000095.1 GCA_027080345.1 Robiginitomaculum sp.
GGCTTGAAGCCCCCGCAACCAGTTTTCTCTTCGTCATAAAAAATGGCCACCTGCTTTGAGCGGGTGACCATCTTTTATCGTATTCGAAAAGCGTGAAGCTTAGTCAATCAATTTGATCTCGTCAGCAGCTTGCTTGCCACGGTTGGTAACGATTTCATAGCTGATCTTTTGACCGTCATCGAGTTGGGCCAGACCAGCGCGTTCGAGCGCGGTGATGTGGATGAAAACGTCTTTGCCGCCGTCGTCGGGCATGATGAAGCCGTAGCCTTTGGTGGCATTAAACCATTTTACAGTACCTGTAGCCATTAGTGTAGTTCCTTAGAGTCTGTTTCCCTCCGAACATTTCGGCGGGATGAAAACGTTAGTAAAAGTCCGTAGAAGGTATTTGGAACTCTAGAAACAGACAAAAAGTTTAACCAATGTCCGGTACCGCGCGCGGCCCCGTATATATTCTAAAGTCATAATCCTTGAGTGGAACAATGACGTAACTGACGCCTCTCTTATAGCAGGTTTGACAAAAAGCAAGCGCGATCATGTTGTTGTGATGAATTTTATGTGAGCGTCTGCATCAATGTTTGCGCGGCCTCGACCGGATTGGAAAAGCGCACGGCAAGGCATGTCTTCTCGCTCATCCATGCGTTAAGGGCATTGACCTGCGCCCCATCAAGGTGCCTTGCTCCCGTGCCGATGGCGCTGACCAGCATGGCTTCAAGGGTGCTGTGGATGCTGGCTTTTTGGCAAAGGCACTCAGCCGTATCGGTCCGTTCAGGAATGATAACAGCGCGCAAACGCCAGGTTTTATCCAGATCAGAAAGTTGCGTGGGCAGCATCCTGCCGCGCCCCCCGGCGGGCCAGTTTTGCACATGCAAAGGCAGGGGGCGCCCAAGGGCTTTTTCTACTGCCGCAATATCATCTTCATTCAGGCGCAAGGGCAGACCAAGGGGCAAGGCTGATGGCTCTTTTTTTATATCCAGAGCAACGTCGCCGCTATAGCCGGTCTGCATGGCCGTGGCGAAATGCACGGCCAGCGAATCCTCCCATTTATCATCGCGCCCGGCGACAAAAAATACTGCATCGTCATCGTTAAGCGGCACCAGCGCCCCGGCAATCGCAATATCATGGGGGGCGGAGGGGGCCTGCTCAAAAAGTGCTCTGGTTAACACTTGCGCGGCATTATCAAGGCCCAGGCCCGTTGCCACCAGATGCGCACCAACGGCAATGGCGTAACCGACAGGGGCGCGTTGCACAGCGATATTTATTTTCGGCTTTTTGTCGCTTTGAAGAGGTGCCAGAAGCGTATCCATGCGGGCCGCCAGTGCCGGGCAGGTATAGTCAATACCAATGATTGTGCTGCCCACTTTGATCACGTTCCGGCCGGCCCATGAGGATAAGCGGGGCCGGACGGTTTTTTGGGCGGGCGCGTCCGATCCGCTGGTGCGACTTAACAGACCAAGATACGCCCAGTTGGATAGAACATCCCAGACGTTTTCTTCAATCATCCATTTTTCATCATCACCAATGCTGCCATGCGCCGCCTCGTGCGAGGCGACCAGTTCGCGGGCGATCTCTTGCGGCGATGTGCCTTCGGCCGCTTTCAGCCAAATCCAGCCAGCCACCGGGGTTGGGGTAAAAAACGTCCCGGTTTTTTCGTAATAAAGTGCCAATTCGTCTTCGGAAATAATCTCAAGGGTGTCGTTGGGGCGTAAATGAATGGGCTGCGGTGTGCGGCCCAGCACCTCGGCCACTGTGACCATATCGGCGAGACGCGGAACGGGAAAAAACGACAAATAGTCTTCGGCCGTATCCTTGTGCGGGAACAGGCGCTGAAAGCGACCTGCGCGGGATAATTCTTGCGCCGCCTCGCGGGTAAAGCGTTCTTTCTTGCTTTCCTTGTTGTGTGCAGCGGGTGGTATGTTCAATCCCAAAAGGGAGACCATATCGGCGACCATGCCGCGTTTTATTTTTTCTTCATTTGTGCCCCCGTCTTCAGGGTCGGCGCAGACCTCCAGTGATGGGCTGAGATTACATTCCAGAATCCACGGTTTAAGGTCGTTATCAACCAGACAGTCAATGCCCAATAATTCGTAACACCCGTCCGAAGGCGCGTGCTGGGCCGCCAGCCGCTTGCGCATGCGCTCACGCACCGCAATGACGGTCAGGGTCACCAGATCCTTGATTTTTTCAAACAATGCCACATCATCATGGTCATGATCGCGCAGCCACTGGCGATATTCCGCCAACCCGACAAACACCACCGGCGCATCGGTATCGGTGTTGGTGGCGTTAATATCCGGGTTTGTCAGGTGGGAAAACGGATTGTCCGGATCTTCGATGCTATAGGGTTCAGAGGCCAGTTTGGCAAAACCGTCCTGATGCAGATAGACCCGCAAAGGCTCAACCGAGGTGATCAGAACATAAAGACGCAGGACATATTTGCGCGCGTTCATCACATGTGGATTGTCAATATATTCCTGTACCATCCATTTGTTTTCAAGAGGAATATTGGCAATATCCTGAACCACTTCGATGCCGCGCCCGCGTGATGAGTTTTTGGGCTTTAATATCCATTTTTTCTTTGGATTCTCATGAGCATCGTGTTGCAATGCGTGAAAATCATCGGGCATGGAATAAACGAGGGGGAAAAAATTCAGTCTTTCTTCACCCGGCTGCCCGGCCATGCGTGTGCGGGCCGCCTGCAATGTTTCATGCAGGAAGTTTTTAATCGTTACCCCGTTATTGCCGGGGATGTGATTGATTGATTTTTGGGCATCGAGCTGCTCGAAAACATCCTTGTCCGGCATGCCGGTATACCAGCAGGTGTCCCAGTTTTTACTGTCACCGGGCGACCAGAGCGACGGATCAAGGGCTTCAACAAAAAAAACGTCCTGGCCGGGATTGCGGTTGCCGGCCAGCCAGTAAAGGCGTTTTTTCTTGTTTCTTGTTGGCATGATTGAGCTCTCGTTCGACTTTTTTAGCTTAAAAAATATATTGTGAGCAGACTGAATGCCTTGCACGGCAGCGTCAATAGTGGACTGGTTGTGCCCTGTTTTTCAAATGTTTATTCATCGACCTCGCGAAAATGTTACTACAAGAGGACTGTATTTCCCTTGATAGCCTGTACTGACACCCATAGAGTGCAAGAATCATGTAATCGGCCCGCCGCAATAGCATCGGGCGTGCGGCGCATAATGTGTTGCAAGCAAGGGGAATAATATGCAGGACCAAGAGAATAAACGTCAGAAATTACTTGGGAATCTGGCTAAAGGACTTCTTTACTCGACACCTTTGCTGGTCGCGGGTATGGGCGTCAGCCAGGTGGCCAACGCAGAAAGCGCGCTTTACGCGCAAGCTGCTGGTGAGGCAGAAAGTGCCGCTCATCACGCCAAAGGTGAGGCTGAAGGTGAAGCCCACCACGCCAAGGGCGAAGCGGAACACGCCAAAGGCGACGCTGAAGGTGAAGCCCACCACGCCAAGGGCGAAGCTGAACATGCCAAAGGCGAGGCTGAAGGTGAAGCCCACCATGCCAAAGGTGAAGCTGAACATGCCAAAGGCGAAGCTGAACACGCCAAAGGCGAGGCTGAAGGTGAAGCCGAGGGGGAAGCTGAAGGTAATCCAAAAGATATCAAACGCGGCTGGTTTGATAAGAAATATAAAGGGGACAGAACAAATCTGGTTGCCCGTGGCAAGGAACTGTACGGTGATGCTTCGCTTTCAACCAATGGGTTGAGCTGCAATAGCTGCCACACGGACCTTGAAGGCTATAATGATACGTTCAAAAACCCGTACAAGCACTATGTGGCCATGGCCAAGGATATTTATGGCCTGAAAAAGATCTCCGCTGAAACCATGGTTCAGTTGTGCATGAACCAGCCAATGGAAGCCAAGTCCTTGCCTTGGGATTCCGAAGAACTGGCCGCATTAACGGCTTATGTCAAAGTACTACAAAAGGAATATGCGGCCAAGAAATAGGCTTTGTAAACTAACCTGTATGCGTATCGACTTTGAATGCCGGGTCTTGGGGGAGATCTTTCCTCCGGGGTACCCGGCATTGAAGTTTTCACCCCGCGCACATTTATTCAAGGTTCATCATGACTTGTAAAATGTATGCAAAATCAATGTCTTTTGGGTGTGCTCACACCTGAAATTTAAGGAGAATACGATGCATAAAACAACATTTTTTCTAACCGCAGGTGTTCTTGCCCTGACGCTTAATGCCGGGGCGGCATTGGCCCAGGATGCGACAGCGGGGGAAGCTGTGTTCAAGAAATGCCATGTTTGCCATTCGACAGAGGCGGGCAAGATGAAAGTTGGCCCCAGCTTGCATGGTGTTGTTGGCCGTACGCCAGGCACGCTTGCGGGCTATAAATATAGCGATGCGATGAAGGCCTTTGGCGCCAGCGGTGCGAAATGGGATGAGGCCACATTGGACGCATATCTTGAAAACCCGCGCGGTAAAGTGCCCAAGGTAAAAATGATTTTCCCTGGCCTTAAAAATGAAAAAGACCGCAAGGATGTGATCGCTTTTCTGGCCACTAAAAGTTAAAGTCTGATCAGGTTTTACCTGGCGATTATCAAGCCCCGCTTTCTCGTAAAAGAGGTGGCGGGGTTTTTATTGGAAATTTTAATTGTGCTGGGGCGTAACGCTCTTTATGTCAGGTGTATTGGATAGGACAGGAGCGTAAATCATGGGCGGTACAGAAAAAAACGAAACAGCCCCCGCATTAAAAACCGAATTGGCGGCACTTTTTGGTGACCGATTGTCTTCATCCCCGGCGGTGCGTGAGCAACATGGCCATGATGAATCCGCTCATGAATCCGCAGCACCGGATTTGGTGGTGTTCGCCCAAAGTACTGATGAGGTGGCCGCCGCCGTGCGCGTGTGTGCCGCCCACAAAGTGCCGGTGATTGCCTTTGGTGCGGGCAGTGCGTTGGAAGGGCATGTGAATGCCGTGCGCGGCGGTGTGTGCATTGATTTGACGCAAATGAATGCGGTGTTGGCGGTGCGCGCCGATGATATGGACGTGAGCGTTCAGGCCGGGGTGACACGCCGCCAACTGGAAGAATATTTGCGCGATACCGGCCTGCATTTTCCGGTTGATCCGGGGGCGGACGCCACGCTGGGCGGCATGGCGGCGACCGGCGCGTCGGGCACAACTACATTGCGCTATGGGGCCATGCGCGAAAATGTTATGGCGATGACGGTGGTTATGGCCGATGGGTCGGTGGTTAAAACCGGCGGGCGGGCCCGCAAATCCTCCGCCGGTTATGATCTGACCCGCCTGATGATTGGTTCCGAAGGCACGCTGGGCATTATTACCGAGCTGACTTTGCGGCTTTATGGCCGCCCGGAAACCGTGGCATCGGGTATTTGCGCGTTTGATACGATCGAGCATATGGTCGAGGCCGTGACCATGGCCACGCAATGCGAAATCCCGCTGGCGCGCATGGAATTGATGGATGATGTGGCGATTTTCGCGGTCAACATGTATGCGGGCCTTGAAAACGAGGTCGCGCCAACCCTGTTTTTGGAGTTCGCCGGTACGCCCACCAGCGTTGCCGACGATATTGAACGCTTTTCCGATATTGCCTCAGAGTTTGGTGGCAAGGGCTTTGAGGCTAAAACCAGTCTGGAAGAACGTAATAAATTATGGCGCGCCCGGCATGAGGCACTTTACGCCGGCAAGGCGCTTAATCCGGGCAAAAAAGGCCTGATCACCGACGTCTGTGTGCCGGTGTCGCAACTCTCCGACGTGATTGCGCAGACGCGCAAAGATATTGAAGAGACCGGCCTGATTACCGCTTTTGTCGGCCATGTGGGGGATGGTAATTTCCACACCACTTTATGGGTGGAGCCGGGCGATGAGGCCGCGCTGAAAACCGCGCAAGGGGTGATCGAGCGGATGGTTTACCGGGCGCTTGATGCCGGGGGAACCTGCACAGGCGAACACGGCATCGGCATGGGCAAGATGAAATATCTGGCCAAGGAACATGCCAGCGCCCTTGCCCCCATGCGCGCCATTAAAAAAGCCCTAGACCCGGATAATATCATGAATCCGGGCAAGGTGCTGGCGGTGTAAAAACTGTTTTGCCCTATAGTGTTGTACAACTAACAAGCTGCGCTCGGCTCACTTTAAAAGGTGATAGTCATCCAAGCGAAATTTTTGACGTGAAAAAATGAAGTGAACCAGTGATTCCGGCGACAGGCTGGTCACATCACCGGTCATGCCTTTTCTGTAAAAGGACTTGCAGGTACCGTTTTGCCAGACCGTTGATTTCATTAGTTTCCTTATTTTTGCGACATAGTCGCTTTGCACATCTCTTTTGACATCAATGGCCCGCGCTTCTTTATCCCGTTTTACCGCTTCTATGGCTTTAACCGTATAATTGACCATGGTTTCCATGTACGAGATTTGCGAGCTGTGCCCCGTACCGGTATTGGGGCCGTTAATCTTGAAATAGTTAGGATAGCCAGCAACGGTAATCCCTTTATAGGAGGCTATTTGGGTTTCCCATTCACTATTGAGATGACGGCCATCACGCCCGACAACCTCAAACGAGAGCATTTTTTTCGCATCGGAATAGGCATAAAATCCTGTGGCGTATACGATAATGTCCAATGCGACATCCTTGCCATCTTTTGTTCTGATCCCGGTTGGCGTTATCTTTTCTATTCCGCTGATATAGACATCAACATTGTCACGCGACAGCGCGGGAAGATAAACATTTGTCGGGATCAGGCGCCGTGACCCCAATTCATAATCAGGCATCATATGGCGGCGCACAGCATCATCAGAAATGTATTTTTCGAGGTTCTTTTTCAAAGTGCGGGCATAGAGGTATTTGAAAAACCGGCTGAGTTTTACCGTAAATGGATAGCGGCGAAAGCCAATAAACCGCGCTTCATGAATGATGAATGTTATCAGGCGGTTGAGATGGCGTATGCCGGGAAGACTTAGGGCGAAGCGCTCAAAAGCGCTGTAATTTCTGTCTGCGCGCGGGATGATCCACTCTGCCGTCCCCATGAATACGCTGAGCCTGCTTACCTTGCTGGCAATGGCCGAAACGACCTGAACGCCAGAACAGCCCGAACCGATAACACCAACACGTTTGCCCTCATAAGGGATGCTGTGGTCCCACTGCGCGGTATGGAATTGTGCGCCCTGAAAACTTTCTGCCCCCTCAATATGAGGTATTTTCGGGTTGGCCAGCACACCGCTGGTATCAATCACAAAGCGCGCGCTGTATGTCGCGCCAGAGGCCATCTCGATATGCCACAAACACGCGCTTTCATCGTAAGTCAGCTTTGTAACGGTTTGGTTGGTTTTGATATATTTTCGAAGGCCAAACTTATCCATAATATGGTTGGTATAGGCGAGTAATTCGGGTTGTGGCGCATATTTTTTGGTGAAGGGGAAAGGGATAAAAGAAACCGAATAAAGGCCCGTTGGTACATCCACCTCGGCACCCGGATAGGAATTTTGCTGCCAGGTGCCGCCCGGATCGCTCGCTCTTTCGAGCATGACAAAATCATCAAAATTCTTTTTCTTCAGGCGTATCGCCGCCAACAGCCCCGAAAATCCTGTGCCGATAATCACAGTTTCAAAATGTGGGGTGTCTTTTTGGGCGCTCTTGGTGAGATCACCGCGTGTAAAACTGTTCATGGCCAATCCGCTCTATATCATCAAAAGCGCTGGCGCGGCCTTTGATGGGTTATAAAATGTGCCCATGAAAATGTTTTTCGCTACATCAGGCAATTTTTGCCAAAATGCACCGGAAATTTGAGTACTATAGGCAAACCTGACATTGATCAAGGGGCGCGGGTCAGGGCCAATGCCTCGCCTAAATCTCGGCCACAATAAGCTGCGGGCCGGTGCGGGTAAGGGCGGTTTTCAAGGCCTCGTCAAATGCGCCAACGGTGGACGTACTCACTGCGGGTACCCCAAAGCCTTCGGATAATTTCACCCAGTCCATTTTGGGGTTGGAAAGGTCGAGCATTTGCTGGGCCGCTGGTCCCGGCTCGCCCGCGCCGACCCGCGCCAGTTCGAAATTGAGCACCAGATAAGAGTGGTTGGCGAAGACAATATTGATAATGTTTTGCTGCTCGCGGGCCTGCGTCCACAAGGCTTGCAAGGTATAGGCCGCCGCGCCATCGCCGCACAGGGCAAAAACCTGCTCATCAGGCTTGGCAAAGGCCGCGCCCACGGCCAGCGGCATGCCCATGCCAATGGCCCCGCCGGTCAGGCACAGCCAGTCATGGTTGGGGCCATTATCCAGCCAGGGGAATATGCCCAGGCCCGATGTGGTGGCATCGTCGCAAATAACGCTGTTTTGCGGCATGTGCCGCAGCATGGAAAGCCCGACATAACCGGGGTTTAACGGCTCGTCCGGGGCGGTGATGGCGGGAGCTGTTGCCGGATCGGCCAGAGCTGGTTTTTCATCTGCGCCCAAGAGGTCGGCCACGTCCTGCAAGGCGCTGGTGACATCATCAGCGGGGCCACCAAGATGGACGACTTTGGCCCCTTTGGGGGTTAGCTCACTGGCCACACCCGGATAGGCAAAAAAGGAAACCGGCGGCTTTGAGCCGACAATCAGTAAAAGGTCGCAATCTTTTAAGTCTTCGGCGGCCTGTTCGGCAAAATAATTAAGGCGTGTGGGCGAAACACGCCCGGCACCGCGCGCAATACGCGGCGCGAATGTTTCCATGACCAGACGGCAATCGAGCGTCTGGGCAATGCGCCCGGCGGCGGCCAGCCCGTCTTCGAGACAGGCGGTGCCGCCAATGTAAACAATCGGGTTTTTAGCGTCTTTTAACGCCGTCGCCGCATCGCTGATCACGGCAGATGCAACGGTTTTCAGGGCTGGCATGGGCGCGGCGGGAATGATGTCCGGCTCTTCATCCGACCAGGCGCAATCGGCGGGCAGGATCAGGCTGGCAACGCCGCGTTCGGGGCCAAAAGCCTGCTGCACCGCTTCAACCGCCATTGAGGAAACCTCGGACGGGGCGGCAATTGTACCCACCCAACGCGACATGGGCGCGCACAGGCTTTCAATATCGCTGGTCAGCGGCGCATCGAGCGGGCGGTGCGCCCGGGCGTGATCGCCAACAATGTTAAGCACCGGCGAAAAGGCGCGCCGGGCATTGTGCAGATTGGCCAGTCCATTGCCAACGCCGGGGCCAAGGTGCAAAAGCGTGCAGGCAGGCTTGCCGGCCATGCGGCCATAGCCATCGGCGGCCCCGGTGGCGACCCCTTCAAACAGGCATAAAACGGCCTGCATGCCTTCGGTGCGATCAAGCGCGGCCACCATGTGCATTTCTGATGTGCCGGGATTGGTGAAACATATTTCGACGCCCTGATTGATCAGCGTACGGACCAGACTTTCTGCTGCAAACATTTTTTCCTCGCTCATTTTCTGCCCGGAGTAAGACCACCCAACCGGCCGGTGTCAATAGGGCGGGTGTGCCGGTTAGAGAAGGCCAAGCGCCTTGAAGCTGATGACATCGGAATGGCCGACAATAATGTGGTCATGCACAGAAACATTAAGGGCGCGCGCGGCGGTGACAATGTCTTTGGTCATATCAACATCGCCCCTGGACGGGGTCGGGTCTCCACTGGGATGGTTATGCACCAGAATGATTGCCGAAGCACCAAGTTCCAGCGTGCGGCGCAAAACCTCTCTTGGGTAAACCGGGGTGTGATCTACCGTGCCATGATTTTGTATTTCATCACCAATCAGGCGGTTTTTGCGGTCCAGAAAAAGAATACGAAACTGTTCGCGGGTTTCATTGGCCAAAGCGGCCCGGCAATAATCCAGAAGCGCGCTCCAGGACGAAACCACCGGGCGCTTCATCACCCCCTCGCGGTGCAGGCGTAAACCCGCCGCCTGAATCAGCTTTAATTCATGTGCCGCTTGCAGGCTAAGGCCGGGCGTTTCGGCCAGCCGTTCCGGGGCGGCGCCCAAAACCTCGGCAAAGCCGCCAAAATTGGCGATCAGGTCTTTGGCAAGTGCCTTGACGTCCCGGCGCGGTATGGCGCGAAACAAAAGAAGTTCCAATAACTCATAATCAGCCAGTGCCTCGGCCCCGTTTTCGGCGAAGCGTTGGCGCAGGCGTTGCCGGTGGCCATGATAATGTGGTTTTGCAGGCTTTTTATCCATCAATCCGATGCGGCAGGATTATCCAGCCCGGCCGGTGATTTGGTAAATATCTCTGCCCCGTCTGCTGTCACGCCAATGGAGTGTTCAAACTGCGCCGACAAGGAGCGATCGCGGGTGACCGCCGTCCAGCCATCGGGGAGGATTTTGACGGCATATTTGCCCAGATTGAGCATTGGCTCGATGGTGAAAAACATACCTTCTTTCAGTTCAACCCCGGTGCCCGCATGGCCGTAATGCAACACATTGGGCGCATCATGAAAAACCCGGCCCAGCCCGTGGCCACAAAAATCGCGTACCACCGAACAGCGCTCACTTTCCGCGTAAGACTGAATGGCATGGCCAATATCGCCAAGGTGCGCACCGGGGCGCACACAGGCAATGCCGCGCATCAGCGCTTCGTAAGTCGTATCAATCAGCCGCAAGGCCCGGCGTTTGACATTGCCAATGGCGAACATGCGGCTGGTATCGCCATGCCAGCCATCAAGGATCAGCGTCACATCAACATTGACAATATCGCCGTCTTTAAGGCGCTTCTCGCCCGGGATACCGTGGCAGACCACATGGTTGATCGAAATGCACAAGGTCTTGGGATAGCCGCGATAAAAAAGGCAGGCTGGCTCAGAGCCGTTATCGAGCATAAATTCACGCGCCAGCCGATCAAGATCGTCGGTCAATGCCCCAACCTGCATGTGTGGGGCGAGCATATCAAGGCATTGCGCGGCCAGCAGGCCGGCTTTGCGCATGCCGTCAAAATCTTCGGGCGTGTGCAATTTGATCATATTGGTGCGCCCCACAGGGGCATCGGCAGCTTCGGTATAGGTCATGATGTTGTCTGTTGTTGTTCCAGGGCGTCCCTAACTTGGTCTTTTACGCGGTAATGTGCAACCAGTTCTTTACTCATCCGCGCCGGGCGGCCTGTATCAAGGTTAAAACAGACCAGTTTCCATATCGAACGTAAAACACATTGGCCGGTGTCGGCGCGGCGCATTTGATAACGCCGCTCGGCGCGCAAACGTCCGTCCGATGCGGTGATCCATACCGCCACGTCCACCTCGTCGCCAGCATAACAGGAGGTCAGATAATCGGTCTGGGCATGTATAACCGCCATGCCCCGGCGCGCCAAAACGCACGTTTCCTTGTCAAAGCCAAAGCTGTCCCAATGCGCCCAGGCGCTGGCGTCCATCCAGGTGTTGTAAACCGCATTATTGACATGGCCGAACGCATCAATGTGTTCGGGCAGGGCCGTGACCCTGTGAATAAAGGGTGCGGGCAAATCCCATCCATTATGATCCATGGCGTTTACCCCGAATGAATATGTAAAGCCCGGCGGCGCTGCCTACAAGGGCATAAATGGCCAGGATAATCATCAGGGTATCCCGGCTTTGCGTCCATAAATGGTAAACCAGCAAGATAACTGTCATGCCCATCAGGGTAATGCCCAACAGAATAAGAAACAGGCGCGATTGACTTTTTTTGTGCAGTTTCCAATTGGCCGCCGACACCCCGATGGATACCAGCAAAAAGGTCATCGATGAAAAGGCTGCAATAACTTCCAGACCGCCCGAAAGGGTAAAAATCCCGGCCAGAATAATCAAGGCGATAACCGCATAGTTGGGGACATGGCGCTGATTTTGATGGGTGAAGAATACGGGCATGCGTTGTTCTTTGGCCATTTGCGCGATCATGCGCGAAGCCCCGAATGTTGTGGCATTAATGGCGCTTGATGTGGCCAACAAGGCCGCGACGCCAACCAGAACCACCCCGGTTTCGCCCAAGACAGGCCGCGCCGCCGCAGCCAGGGCGTATTCCTTGGCGGCAATAAGCTGGGTTTCGCCAAGATTGCCAACGCCGACAATCGCCAAGGTGATATAAATCAGCGATGTAATTATGATCGAGGCATATATGCCGCGCGGCACATTGCGATCCGGGTCGCGCATTTCGCTAATCTCATTGGTAATGAGCTGGAAGCCCTCAAACGCCACAAAAACCAGTGCTCCGGCGATAAAAACCGAGGCCGGGCCATGGTCAAAAACCGGTGTCAGATTGGTAGATTTTACGGTTAGCGCTCCGGCAATGGCAAAAAATCCCAAAAGCGCGATTTTCGCATAAACAACCATATCCTCAACAAGGCCCGCATCCCCGGTGCCCTGTAAATTAATGATCAGAAAAAAGACCAGAACCAGACCCGACAAGGCCATGCGCGCCAACTGATTGTGCCCCATGCCCATAAGGTCTGCGCCATAAGCCCCAAAGGTAAAGGCATAAAGCGCTAGCGTACCAACATAGCCAATAATGACGGTCCAGCCGCCCAAAGTCGAGATAAAAGGAACTTTGGGAAACGCGCGGGCCAGATAGGTATAGCTGGCCCCGTCATCGCGAAAGGTCAGGGCCAGCTTGATATAGGAATAGCCCCCGGCCAGTGCGATCAGCGAGCCAAGCGCAAAGGCCAGCGGCGCAGCGTGTCCGGCAATGCCCACAGCCAGCCCCAGAACGGAGAATATGCCGCCGCCAATCATGCCGCCAACGCCCATGGCGATCAGTTCTTTCAGGCCAAGTTTGTTATCCTGATTGCTCATTTAGACGATCCTGTTGCTGATGGTGATGGCCTGGCTGGAAACAGCGCACGCGTAAACAAGAATTTCCACACCATCCTTTTGCGCCTCTTCAAACGCCAAAGCGTAAGCCGGGTCAATATCTTGTGCCGGGGAAAACCGCGCGCAATCATCGCGCTGGATGATATAAAGTAAAACTGCCCGGTTACCCTTGCGCGCCTCATTGGCCAGCTCATTCATATGCCTGGCTCCGCGCTTTGTTACTGAATCGGGGAATTCGGCCAAACCCGGTTGGCGCGATAAGGTGACGCTTTTAACCTCGACAAAACAAGGCGGTCTGCCTTCGCTTTGCAAAACAAAATCGACCCGGCTGCCTGTGCCATATTTTACTTCCGTGCGGATATCGTCATAGCCGCATAATTCGTTGATCTTGCCCGCCTTTATGGCCTCGCCAGCCAGCGTATTGGTGCGCCCGGTATGCACGCCGACAAGCGCGCCGCCGACCTCAACAAGTTCCAGCGAATAACGCAATTTACGTTTGGGGTTCTGGCTGTCTGATATCCATACGCGTGCGTCTTTCCGGGTCAGGCCCAGCATAGAGCCGGGATTGGCGCAATGGACGGTTATTTCCGTTCCGTCTGCCAGCACCACATCGGCCAAAAAGCGTTTATAACGCCGGGTCAGACGCGCCGGAATGAGGGGGGGATCATAACGCATGGGCTATGGCGCATTACGCCGCGCGCGCAGCATATCCAGAAGATCCAGTGCCGATTTGGCAATAACCGTACCGGGCAGAAATATCCGCGCCGCGCCCATGTCTTCAAGGGTTTTTATGTCCGCAGGCGGGATCACCCCGCCAATAATGATTTTAATATCGGTCCGTTGCGCTTCGGCGAGGGCGGCTTTGAGTTTGGGCATAAAGGTCAAATGCCCGGCGGCCAGCGACGAGGCGGCAATAATATCGACATCTTGCGCAACGGCCAGCGCGACGGCTTCTTCGGGTGTCTGAAAAAGCGGGCCGGTGACGACATCCCACCCCAAATCGCCAAAGGCCGAGGCCACCACCTTCTGGCCCCGGTCGTGGCCATCCTGACCCAGTTTGGCAATCAATATGCGCGGCGCGCGGCCCCGCTCTTTTTGGTAATCTGCTGCGGCCTCTTTGGCTTCTTTCATGCGCGGGTCATCGCCGCCAGCGCGGGCATACACGCCTTCAAGCGTGCTGACCTTTGCCACATGCCGTCCAAATACTTTTTCAAGGGCAAGGGAAATCTCGCCAACACTGGCTTTGGCTTTGGCCGCCTCAACCGCCAGCGCCAAAAGGTTGCCGTCGGTGGTGCGCGCGCCGGTGGTCAGGGCGTCAAGGGCGTTTTGCGTTTTTTGGGCGTCGCGCTCGCATCGCAGGGTGCGCAGGCGTTCAATCTGCTTGCGCAAGACTTTGGCATTATCCACCGCCAGCACCGGCACATCATCTTCGCTATCTTCATTGGGGCAAAAGGCGTTCACTCCGGTGATTATTTGCGCGCCGCTGTCAATACGCGCTTGGGTGCGGGCGGCGGCCTCTTCAATGCGCCGCTTGGGCAGGCCGGTCTCGATGGCCTTGACCATGCCGCCAAGCGCTTCAACTTCGTCAATATGGGTTCTGGCGCGTGCGGCGAGATCGGCGGTCAGGCGTTCGATAAAATACGACCCGCCCCAGGGGTCGATGGTGCTCGTCATGCCCGCTTCATGTTGTAAAAAGAGTTGGGTGTTGCGGGCAATACGGGCGGAAAAATCGGTCGGCAGGGCCAGCGCTTCATCCAGCGAATTTGTATGCAAGGATTGAGTGCCGCCATCACAGGCGGCCATGGCCTCAAAACAGGTGCGCGGGATATTATTATAAACATCCTGCGCCGTCAGCGACCAGCCAGAAGTCTGGCAATGGGTACGCAGGCACAAGGACTTGGGGTTTTTTGGGGCAAATTCACGCTGCATCAATTCGGCCCACAAAAGCCGCCCGGCGCGCAGCTTGGCGACCTCCATAAAGGTGTTCATGCCAATGGCCCAAAAAAAGCTCAGGCGCGGCGCAAAAATATCAACGTCCAGCCCGGCGCGCACACCGGTGCGCACATAGTCAATGCCGTCTGCCAACGTATAGGCCAGCTCCAGATCGGCGCTGGCACCGGCTTCTTGCATATGATAGCCGGAAATGGAGATGGGGTTGAATTTTGGCATGTTCTCAGAGGCATAGGCAAAAATATCAGAGACAATGCGCATTGAAGGTTCAGGCGGGTAGATATAGGTATTGCGGACCATAAACTCCTTCAAAATATCGTTTTGAATAGTCCCGGCCAGCTTTTGCGGCGGCACGCCCTGTTCACCCGCCGCAGCTATATAAAGCGCCAGAATGGGCAGGACCGCGCCATTCATGGTCATTGAAACCGACATCTCGTCCAGAGGAATATGATCAAATAAAACGCGCATATCCAAAAGGCTGTCTATCGCCACCCCGGCCATGCCCACATCGCCGGCAACGCGCGGATCGTCAGAATCGTATCCGCGATGGGTGGGCAAATCGAAGGCAACCGACAACCCCTTTTGCCCGCCCGCCAGATTACGCCGGTAAAACGCATTGGAATCTTCGGCGGTGGAAAAACCGGCATATTGGCGCACCGTCCAGGGGCGCTGAACGTACATGGTCGGGTAGGGGCCGCGCACAAAAGGCGCAAAGCCTGGCAAGGTATCGGTATAGGGCAAATCCCTGGTGTCCGCCGGGCCATAAGCCGGTTTCAAAGTAATGTTTTCAGGGGTTTTATGGCCACCTTCATACGGCTTCATATCCGGCGCGGCGTGCGTTTCAAGGGCCAACGCGCTAAAATCAGGAAATGTCAAAGGCGTCTCTATGACTGATCTCCAACGGGCTGTTCGTTACATGTTTTTTCAAACGGAGCACATAAATTGACAGGAGCAAAATCCGCATTCGGATGGGTCTTTATATGTGGGGCCAGGATGGCACCGTCTGTGGCCGCTTCGATAAAGCCATCAACGGAAAAACGCGCCGGGAATGTTGATGTCTGTGCGGTTTCCCCGTCCGCCACTGGTTGTGATGGCGGCGGTGGGCATTCATCTTTTTGCACGAAATCCGTCACACCGACGAGTTTTTGTTTGCCCGTGCGGATATTCTCCAGCCGGGCTTCTCTTTGCGCGCGCACGATTTGGCCCAACCAGCCAGACGTGCCCGCTTTGATCAGACCACCGCGCCGTTCAATATCCTGAAACGTGGCCCAGGCTGCATGGGCCAGATCGTCGGTCAGCTTTTCAATGGCGTAAGCGCCGCCCGCCGGGTCAATGACGGTTCCGGCCTGAACCTCTTCTTGCAATATAATCTGGGTATTGCGGGCCAGCCGCCGGGCGTGTCGGTCTTGTGTACCAAGGGCCAGATCATGTGGCTCAACACTGATATATTGGGCGCCACCCAAGACGGCGGCGAAGGCGGCGGTGCTGGTGCGTAAGGTGTTGGTGTAGGGGGCCATCTTGCTCATCATGCGTTTGGACGTGCCCACGTGGATACGCATGGCGCAAGCCTCGTCGCTGGCCCCGCAAGCGCTGGTTACCCGCGCCCACAGACGCCGCGCAGCGCGCAATTTGGCGATGCCAAGCGGCATGTCGGCATCCAAAGACAGCGAAAATAAAATGGCCTTGGCCGCCTCATTGGCGGACATGCCGGCGCGGCGCATGACCTTGAAATATTCCAATCCCCCGGCGGCAGCAAATGCCAGTTCCAGAGCGTCATCCCCCCCGGCCTCGTGTATGAGGGACGAGGTAATAATTGCTGTTGATACCCCCGGCGCATGATCCGCGCAAAAGCGGGCAAATTGCGCGGTACGGTGCAGTTTTTCGGGCAGGTCCGCCGGGTCCATGCCGTGGCGAATGGTCTGGCCGATAGGGGAAAATCCCAATGCGCCAGACACCGCCTTAAGATCACAGCCAAAATCGCGCCAACAGGCCATCATCATGGCCGCATAAGCGGCATTAAGCGGCCGTGCCTGCAATAATACCGGTACTATGGACAGATCAACGCCGCGTAAAACACGCTTTAGATCGGCAAGGGTATGCACGGCTATGCCATAGCGCCCGCGCGGGTCGAGATAGAGCAACAGCGCGCTCGCCCCCCCGGCAAGGTCGTCCAAAATGGCACGATTGGCCGCGGCCGGGTCGGTCATGGCATAGCTTTGGGTGATATGCCATGGGCGGTGGCGGTCATTTTGCGGTTGTATCCCGCGCACAAAAGGAAACTGTCCGGGCTGCCCGGCGGTGCGCGGGTCATCTTCGGCGGTGCGCAAAGGCCCGCGCGCAATGCCGCTGGCGGTTTTGCGTACCAGAGTTTTCTCAAAATCTGCGCCGCGCAAGGCCTTGTCGGCCATGGCTTTCCAGTCACGCAGGCCTGGCCGGGCGAATGACGAGGCCGATTTTTTTGAACGCGCATCCATGGGGGAAGGGGAGCCCAGCACGCCCAAAACGTCAAGGCGGGGACTGTAGGAAACTTATCCTATGGCTTGCGCTTTGGAGGATACTTCTCCCTTCACTAAAAGGCAGATAACGCATGCAAACCCTTCGTAACAACTTTCGTTTTTCGCCCCGCTCTCAAGAGGTATTGCGCAGCACACACAAGGATTTACAAGCCGTTGTGTGCGATGCTTTGGGGTTAAGTGCGGTTGATTTTACGGTTTTGGAGGGGCGGCGTTCGGCGGATCGCCAAAAAGAGCTTTATGATTCGGGCGCTACGCGCACTCTGAACTCGCGTCATTTAAGTGGTCATGCGGTTGATCTGGGGGCCTGGGTTGGCGGGTCTTTGCGTTGGGACTGGCCGTTATATGAAAAAATTGCCTATGCCATGAAAGCGGCGGCGGCGCGGCTGAACACCCCCATCGAATGGGGTGGTGACTGGGCGCATTTTCGCGATGGCCCGCATTTCCAACTGCCCTGGACGGCCTATCCCATACGCGCACACGTTCAAGATGAGGAGGCTTTATAATGGGCATCCTTGGTGCGATTCTTGGTCCCATAACGGGTATAATCGACAAGGCGGTGCCGGACGCCGATTTGCGCCACAGCCTCAAGCAGGAAATCAAAGCCAAGCTGATTGATCAGGAAAGCGCTTTGACCGAGGCGGCGCGTGATGTGCTGGTGGCTGAGGCAAAGGGGGAAAGCTGGATGCAGCGCAATTGGCGGCCCTTAACCATGCTTGTCTTTGCGGCGATTATTGCCAATAATTACCTCATCGCGCCTTATGTGCAGGCGTTTGGTGGTGTCTCCGTGGTGCTCGATATCCCGGACGGCATGTGGAATTTGCTGACCATGGGTCTTGGGGGCTATGTCATTGGCCGCACGCTGGAAAAAACCGGCAGTCGTTTTCGGGTTGGCAAATAGGGGCGTTTTGGCTTAAGGGAGTCCACAAAACCCTGTTACGAGTCAAACGCCCATGCTGTCATCATTTGAACTTTTTAAAGTCGGCCTTGGGCCGTCCAGCTCGCACACCACCGGGCCGATGAAGGCAGCGCTGCGGTTTACGCGCTATCTGGCGGACCAGACGCGCGGGCAGAAGGTTACAAAACTCGATGTGCGGCTTTATGGCTCGCTGGCGCTGACCGGGGGCGGGCACCATACGGACCGGGCCATCATGCTGGGGCTGTGTGGGCAAAAACCGCAAGATACCGAGCCGGAAGAGGCCGACGCGCTGATTGAGAGGATCGCGTCAACAAAGACGCTTTCGCTTGGTGGTCAAATCCCCATCAAATTTGACCCTGAAACCGACATCCGGTTCGAGGGCGAAACCAGTTTGCCCTTTCATACCAATGCCATGCGGTTCAGCGCTTTTGACGGGCAGGGTGATATGATTGCCAGCCGGATTTATTATTCAATCGGCGGCGGCTTTGTGGTTGACGAGGACGAGGCCGGGCGCAATGCGCGGGACGTTTCCAATGGTCCACCCAAACATGTGTACGCCAATGCCAAGGAGCTGCTTGCGGCGGCTGATAAAGCCGGTTTGAGCATTGCCCAGCTGATGCTGGAAAACGAATGTGTTACGCGCTCCCGCGCCGATGTGTTGGCGGGGCTGGACGGGATTTGGGGGCATATGCAAGCGTGCATGGAGCACGGCCTGCACCGCGAAGGCCTGTTGCCGGGCGCTTTGCGTGTGCGCCGCCGCGCGCCCGCCCTTTATACCAAGCTAAAAGTGCAAAACCCGGACCCCAAAGTCTCTTGCGAGCGCTCTGACTGGGTTAATCTATGGGCCATGGCAGTGAATGAAGAAAACGCCTCTGGCGGGCGGGTTGTCACTGCGCCGACAAACGGCGCGGCGGGGGTGTTGCCGGCGGTGATCAATTATTATCTGCACTTTGTTGGCGGCGCCGACGCGGCGGGGGTGCGCACCTTTTTGTTGACCGCGGCGGCAATTGGCGGGCTTTACAAGCGCAATGCCTCTATTTCAGGGGCGGAAGTGGGCTGTCAGGGCGAGGTCGGTGTGGCCTGTTCCATGGCCGCCGGGGCGCTGGCGGCGGTGCTTGGTGGCACTAACGCGCAAATCGAAAATGCCGCCGAGATCGGCATGGAACATAATCTGGGCATGACGTGTGACCCGGTGGGTGGGCTGGTGCAAATCCCTTGTATTGAACGCAATGCTTTTGGCGCGGCGATGGCCATTCAGGCGGCGCGGCTGGCGCTTTTGGGCGATGGAAAACATTCCATAAGCCTTGATGAAGTGATCAAAACCATGCGCGAAACGGGCCGCGATATGAGCACAAAATACAAGGAAACCGCGCAAGGGGGCCTGGCGGTCAATATTGTTGAGTGTTGAGGACAGTGAGATTTAAGTGCCCGCACACTGGGGTGGCGTGCAAGCGCTCTTAAAATATGGATCAGGGTTTGGGTGCGGCGTCTTTTGACGGCGTCAAACTGTCCAAAACAGCCTTGTATTTTTCTGCATTGTCAGGGTCCAGTTTACGCGCTTTATTGTAAGCACTGATGGCCTTGTCAGTTTGCCCCAATACGGCGTAGGAGCGGCCCAATCGCGCCCATTCGGGCGCTGTGCCGCCTTCAGCTCTCAAGCGATTGGCAAGTTTGGCAACCATGCCTTCAATCATCTCGCGCTGTGGTCCTGGCGGGATGGAGATTGCCTTTTTGGGCGGTGGATTTTTTTGCCTGTTTATGCGCGCCAGCAGGGTTTTGCGCAAAGTTGAATCTTGCGGGGCCAGGGCCAAAACCCGGCTCCAGTATTTTTTTGTGCCTTGCATATCGCCTTTTTGTTCGGCCGCCAGACCCAGAAAAAACAAGGCGCGCAAGTTGTCCGGGGCGCGGGTCAGAATATCTTCAAGCAATGCCTTGGCCTTGTCATCAACCTGATTGTTATTGGCCATAATCAGAACTTGCGCTTGCGCCGCCATGAGGGTGTCGCGGCCCTTGGCGTCTTTTATGCTTTGGGTGCCAATTTCCAGGGTTTTTGCCGCTTCAATCATGTCGCCAATATCCCAATACTGGCTGGAGAGTTTGGCCCATTGATCGACGGTTGTGTTCGGGTCAAGCCGGTAAAGGTCGCGGGTTTTATCGAGATTGGCTTTGGCCCGCGCCGTCATGGTTTCAATACTGGCGGCGTGGGGTTTTGTCAGGTCGGGCCGGCCAAAAACGATATAGGTCGAGGCGACAAGAAGCACCATGCCAGCGGCAATGCCAAGGGCCATTTTTGGCTTGGACCGCAGGCCCGACACGGCCATGAGAGTGATGCTCAGCGTCAGGATAAGCGCCAGTATTATAAAGATAATGCTCATTTGGTTTGATCCGGGTGAAGCTGTGCTTCAAGGCGTTTGTGGGTGGCCATGGCCTCTCTTTTTGCCCGTACACTCCACAGGGTCAAAGCGATAAGAACAAAAACAGACAGGCCATAAGAGGGCCATATAAAAAGGGCATATTTGCCCATATCAAAAAGCTCAGCCATTGCTGTTTCCTTCTTCCTGAAGAGGTTTTGACACCCGTAACCCGGCCAGTTTGCGGCGCAGGCGCAAGGTTTGGCGCACCTGCATTTCAGTGCGCATACGCACCAGAACCAGCCAGCCAAAAAACACAGTATAGCCCAAAGCGCTGATCAAAAGTGGCCACAGCATGCTCGGCGCAATGGCCGACCCACCGGCGCGAAAAACGCTCGATGTCTGGTGCAGGCTGGACCACCAGTCAACGGAAAATTTAATGATGGGCAAATTGATCGCGCCGACC
>JALWSB010000096.1 GCA_027080345.1 Robiginitomaculum sp.
TCATTAAAGAGTGTGAGTGGCGCTTCAATTACCGGCCAGTTGCCAACCTCAACAAAACCCTCCACAAATGGTGGTTCAAGTAATGTTTTAACCCTTATCTATGTCAGCCCCATAAATTATCTATCACCTCGGCGCGTTGAGTTGTGTATTGTTCAAAATAACTTTCAACTAAAGTGCGAATTCTTCGGTACGGACGATCCATAGCAATAAGGTCAAGTGCGGTTTCAGTGTTTAGACCTGCCTTCTTCAAAATTTCAATAAGTTCGCTAGATGGTTTCTTGTTTTTAAGAAATGGAATCAGTATATCACAAAATTTATTAGTGAAATATGCGTCCATAGCTGATACAGAAAGAACAATGGCCATACGAAGCAAGTCATCGTTGTGTTTGAGTTGACCATGCCGGCCATTTTCAAATTGATCGATAAAGCTATTTGCTCTATGAATGGTATTGAGGAAATTAGTATGTGCTTTGACCATTTATAATTTCCTCTTATGAATCCTGCGCCCACCAAGCGTCGAACCAGTCCCAATAGCGGGTGTCGTCGTTAATGTCATTTTGCGCGTTGGTGAGGACGCGGTCGGGGTTATATTTTATCGGGCTGTCTGTGCTCATAGATTTTCCTTTTGGTCACATTACCATGGTGCACGCGCAGGGTGTAGGGGTCTCTTTTCCTTTCTTCCCCTTCTCCCTGTGGGAGAAGGTTGGGATGAGGGGAAAAGATCTTGCACAATTATAACACGGGCATTTAATCAGCACCTTATAAACCCCTCACCCTGACCCTCTCCCCATAGGAGAGGGAATCTGCTGAGTTGAAACGCCGCTTATGTATTACCCATCTCTCGTCATCCCGGCCCCCGAGCCGGGATCCATAGGGCAGGGCAGTGTGTACGGATTGACAGTATAGGCCCCAGGCCTTCGCCCGGGGTGACACGTCTGAACAGGCATTGCCCGGAAAGTTTAGTCATGGCTTTCTCCTGATTTAGGGGCCTCATCATTGGGGACAATGCGCGCCACGTCAAATATTGGCCTTATGATCCGAGGGCATTCCCTCCATCACCGCCAATGATGGGCGATCCAGGGGGCGGGGCGGATGTGTTTATAGATTTTTTTATGCCAGGGTGCGGGCCAGTGGCCGATGGCGGCTTCGTCCGGGTCGGGCTTGCCGGTAAAGGCGATGATACGGGCATTGGCGGGCAAAGGCGGGCGGCGCAAAAAATTCATCGGCCAGCGCGGCACCAGGGTATGTTTGAAACTCAAACACCAGGCTTCGGGCCAGAAAATCTGGTCAGGAATAGCGGCAGAAATATATTTTTGTTCTATGCCATGGGCTTTGATTGTGGCCGCAGGGTCGGCAAAAAAATCGTCATGAACATGCGGGTATTTGCCAACGGGAAAGCGAAAAACAGATGTATTGCCAATGTGTTGGCCTTTTTGCGTCCAGTTTTCAATGACGCAATACCGCCCCGGATGATAGTCAAAAAAATCATCCAGCGACCCGGTAATAACCAGATCAAGATCGAGGAACAACACATCCCCACTCAAATCGGTCAAGGGGGTGCGCCAGATCGATATTTTGCGCCAGCCATCGACATCGTGCGGCGGCGGTATTTTGGCGGCGGGCAGGGGGTGAATATCCACCCCGCCCTCAATCCCGCTTGCGTCATCGGTAAAACACAAAAGTCGGGTTGGGCGGCTGGTCTGGCGGCGCACCATGGAGGCCAGCCGGTTGACGTATTGCGGCCCGTAGCGCGTTCCCCATTTCATTGAGATTATGGTCTGCATGTTCTGTCCCAAGGTTAGCTCTTCACCCGCACATAGCGCCCCGGTGCATCTTCAATAATGTCAAGTTTGCCATCGCCGGGTGTGCGGGCGGGTATTTTTTTGCCCGATTTGCGCGCCAGCCATTTATGCCAGTCCGGCCACCAGGAGCCGGGGTGTTCGACCGCCCCGGCGCGCCACTCGTCGGCGCTGGTGGGCAGGGCGGTGTTGGTCCAGTATTGATATTTTTTGGCCGCAGGGGGGTTGATCACCCCGGCGATATGTCCCGATCCGGCAAGGGTAAAACGCACGTTTTTGTTTTGCGCTCCGGCCATCAGCCGCGCCCCGCGATAAACCGAATGCCAGGGCGCAATATGGTCCTCACGCGATGCCTGCACATAGAGGGGGATGCCAATACGCGCCGGGTCAAGGGTGATCCCGCCAAGGGTCAGGGCGCCTTTGGCAAAGGCATTACGGCGATAAAATGTGTCGAGATAAAAAAGATGCAGCGCCTTGGGCATACGGGTGGTGTCGGCATTCCAGAACAACAGATCAAAGGCGCGGGGGCTGCGCCCCAGAAGATAATTGTTGATGACATTCGACCAGATTAAATCATTGGCCCGCAGCATGTTAAAGGTCTCGGCCATGGCCGCGCCTTCCAATACGCCGCCAGCCGCATCCATGCGCCGTTCGATCTCGGCAAGGCCCGCATCATCGCAAAAAACGCGCAAATCGCCTGCTTTTTCAAAATCGGTCTGGGCAGCAAAAAATGTCGCCGATGCGATACGCTTGTCGCCCTTTTGCGCCATAAAGGCCAGGCTTGCGGCCAGCAATGTGCCGCCAATGCAATAGCCAACGGTATTGACGCTTTTGACCCCGGTAGCGCTGATTACTGCCTCCAGCGCCGCAAAAACCCCATCGCGCATATAGTCTTCAAAAGTTTTGTCTTTAAGTGCCGTATCCGGGTTGACCCAGGAGACCAGAAAAACCGTATACCCCTTGCTCACCAACCAGCGGATCATCGAGGTTTGCGGCCGCAAATCGAGGATATAGAATTTGTTGATCCAGGGCGGGAAAATCAGCAAAGGCCGACTATAGGTTTCATCTGTTGCCGGGGCGTATTGAATGAGCTGAAAAAGCGCATTCTCAAAAACCACCTTGCCCGGACTGGTCGCCACATCAACGCCAACTTCATAGGCTTCGGTGTCGGTCTGGCTGATTTTCAATTTGCCATGGCCGCGCGCCATATCCCTGGTAAAATTCTCAAGCCCTTTGGTGAGGTTTTCACCACCGGTTTGCATGGTTTGACGAATCACATCGGGGTTGGTCATGGCAAAGTTTGTCGGCGCAAAGGCATCGGTCATCTGCTTGGTAAAAAAGCGCAGTTTGGCGCGGGTTTGCGGGTCAATATCCGGGGCGGCGCTGATGATCTCGTTTAGCCAGTTCGCGGTATGCAGGTAGGATTGTTGCATCAGCGCAAAGGCCTGATTTTGCGACCATTCGGGGGCGCGCCAGCGCCGATCACCCGTGTCGGGTGTGATCACCGGATCGGCAGGCTCTCCGGCGGCCTTTTTGGCTGCGGCGGTCCATATCTTGGCATAACCTTCCCACAGGCTGGTTTGTGCGGCGATGGCCCGCTCGGGGTTGGCGGCCAGCGCGCCAAAAACCTGGGCATAGCCCGGCGCAAGGTCAAACGGGTCGGGATTGTCGCAGGTCTCTGATTCGTTTTTTTGTCCGATGGCGGTGGATAAAACATCCTGTGCCCCGATGCTGGCCTTCATCATGGCTTGTGAAAAGCGTTCCAGCTTTTCCATGTTGCGGGCAAACATTGTGGCCGGGTCATTGTCCGGCGTTTCATCGGTTTTGGACGTATTTTCAGGCCCTTTACCGGCGGTTTTTGCGTTTTCTCCCGTGCCGGCAGTGGTTTTCGTCATCTGTGTCTCCAATTAACGGATTTACATGGTGGCATAGAGCGCCGGGCAAGTGTAGAGATAATCTACAAGCGTACACAGGATAGGACAGGCATTGGTATGATGCGCATAAAATATTCGTTTCTGGTTTTACTTCTGGCAACGGCAGGGTGTCAGAACGGGGTCCATTTTGGCAAAAGCGGCGTTGAAGAGCCGGACTGGTTTGTGCAAAAGACCACCGAGGCCAAGGCCAAGCCGTTCCCGGCCACCCGCGCCGTGCCGCCCGCCCCACCCAAAGGCGCCTCATTGGACGAGCAAACAGAGGCTTTGCGCGCGCTGACTGAGGCTGGAGAAGAGGTGCGTAACGTAGCGCAGAAACTGACGGCGCAAGAGCGTCAGAATACGGATGAATTTGCCAGGGAATCACGAGAACTGGCTGTTGTGCCACCGCCCGTTCCCGAAGACCAGCGACCGGAATAAACCATGTCTGAACAGTTTCACCGCATCCGGCGTTTGCCGCCTTATGTTTTTGAATCCGTCAATGCCCTCAAGGCGCAATTGCGCGCCAAGGGCGTCGATATTATCGATTTCGGCTTTGGCAATCCGGATATGGAAACGCCGCCGCATATTATTGACAAGCTGGTCGAGACGGCGCGCAGCCCGCGCACCAACCGCTATTCGGCATCAAAAGGCATACCGGGCCTGCGGGCCGCGCAGGCGCGCTATTACAAGCGCCGCTTTGGTGTCAGCCTTGATCCGGATACACAGATTGTGGCCACTCTTGGCTCCAAAGAAGGGTTCGCCAATCTGGCGCAGGCGATTGCCGCGCCGGGGGATGTTATTTTGGCCCCCAACCCGTCCTATCCCATTCACCCGTTCGGATTTTTGATCGCCGGGGCCAATATCCGCCATATTCAGGCGCTGGATGCAGAGGATTATTTACGCGAGATCGACAAGGCGGCGCGCCATTCTGTGCCCCGGCCATTGGCGGTGGTGACGTGTTTTCCCTCCAACCCGACGGCGCAAGTTTGCGATCTTGAATTTTATAAAGAAGTGGTGCGGCTGGCGCGGCGTTACGAGATGTTTGTCTTGTCGGATCTGGCCTATGCCGAGATTTATTTTGGCGATCCGCCACCCTCGGTTTTGCAGGTCGATGGGGCCATGGATATTTGCGTCGAAATGACGTCACTTTCCAAAACCTATGCCATGGCCGGTTGGCGCATGGGCTTTGCGGTGGGCGCACCGCGCCTGATTGCCGCGCTGACGCGGGTTAAATCCTATCTTGATTACGGGGCCTATACGCCGATACAGGTCGCCGCCTGCGCGGCGCTGGACGGACCGCAAGATTGTGTGGCGGATATGCGCGCCATCTATCATAAGAGGCGCGATATTCTTGTTGAGAGCTTTGCCCGCGCCGGCTGGTCAATACCGGCCCCTGAAGCGTCAATGTTCTGCTGGGCGCCATTGCCGACGGGCTTTGAGGCCATGGGGTCGCTGGCATTTTCCAAACTCTTGATGCAGGAGGCCGGTATTGCGGTCTCGCCGGGCGCTGGTTTTGGCGAATATGGCGAAGGGTATGTGCGGCTGGCGCTGGTCGAAAACGAACAGCGCATTCGCCAGGCAGCCCGCAATATAAAGGCCTTTTTGGCCAATAAAGACAAACATATAAACACTCCATCACACATTAAAGGGGACGAATGTGGATAAACTTGATTCGCGGTTTATTTTTTCGGCGGCCATGGTCACTGAACAGGCGGCGATTGCTGCTTATGACTGGATAGGGCGCGGCGAAAAGGAAGAGGCCGACCAGGCCGCCGTCACCGCCATGCGGGCCGGTTTTAATGCCATTCACATGCGCGGCCGTGTGGTGATTGGCGAAGGCGAACGGGACGAAGCGCCAATGCTTTATATTGGCGAGGAAGTGGGAACCGGAGAGGGACCGCAGATTGATATTGCCCTTGACCCACTGGAAGGCACCACACCAACGGCCAAGGGGATGAATAACGCTATTGCGGTTTTGGCACTGGCTCCGCGCGGTGGCTTGCTTCATGCCCCGGACACCTATATGCAAAAAATTGCGGTCGGGCCGGGCCTGCCCAAAGGCGTGGTCGATCTTGATGCCAGTATTGCCGACAATTTGCACTCTTTGGCCAAAGCCAAACGGGTTGCGGTGAAAAATTTGACGGTTTGTGTGCTGGAACGTCCGCGTCACGAAGATGTTGTCGAGCAAATCCGCAGTGCCGGGGCGCGGGTTTCCTTTATTACCGATGGCGATGTTGCCGGGGTGATTAACACCACCAATCCATCAACCGGCATTGATCTGTATATTGGCTCTGGCGGGGCCCCTGAAGGGGTGCTCGCGGCGGCGGCTTTGCGCTGCATTGGTGGCCAGATGCAGGGGCGGCTGATCTTTCGTAATGATGACGAGCGCACCCGCGCGACGCGTCTTGGCATTACCGATTTTGACCGCAAATATGATCGTGATGATCTGGCCAGCGGCGAGAGCATTGTGTTTGCCGCCACCGGCGTGACCCAGGGTAATCTTCTTGACGGGGTGACGGTTTCCGATGGGGTGGCGCGCACCCATACGCTGATTATGAACACTATTGATTGCGCCTGGCGGCGGATGCGTGCGCGTTTCCCGCGTGATACGTCCAAGGGCTGATGGGATCGTCTGGCAATACTGACGATGCGACCCCGGCGTTTTTGGGGGTTGCGCAATCGCTGTCAGGGCGCTGTTGGCGCGCGCGGGACTACGACCCGGAACTGGCCCGCCATTTTGCCCGTACATTGGATGTGCCGGAGGCTGTGGGCCGCCTTATGGCGGCGCGCGGCGTGGCGGCGGATGAGGGCGCGGCATTTTTGGCTCCAAAGCTGAAAGACAGCTTTCCTGATCCGTCCTTGTTTCTGGATATGGACAAGGCGGCGGGCCTGATTATTGACGCGGTGCAGAAGGACAGGCGTATAACCATTCTGGCCGATTATGATGTCGACGGGGCGACCTCGTCGGCGATATTGTGCGGCTGGTTTCGGGCCATGGGGCAAGAGGCCGGGCTTTATGTCCCGGACCGTCTGGCGGAAGGCTATGGGCCAAATGCAAAGGCCTTTGAAACCATCAAGGCGGGCGGTGCTGAACTGGTGATCACGGTCGATTGTGGCTCAACCTCGCATGGGGCCTTGAAGGCGGCGCAAGAGATGGGGTTGGATGTGATCGTGCTTGATCACCATTTACTGCCCGAAGGGGCGCCCTTGCCACCGGCGGCGGCGCATGTGAACCCCAATAGGCCTGATGACATCTCTGGCTATGGCTATCTGGCGGCGGCGGGCCTGGCCTTTGTCATGCTGGCGGCGCTGAACCGCGAGGCGCGCAAGCGGGGCCTGTTTGAGGACAGGCCAGCACCGGATATTCTGTCTTTTACTGATCTTGCCGCTCTTGGCACCATTTGCGATGTGGCGCAATTGATCGGGTTTAATCGCACCATTGCGGCGCAAGGCCTGGCGGTAATGGACCATTCCACCCACGAAGGCATATGGGCGCTGGCGCGGGTGGC
The DNA here is from genome assembly GCA_027080345.1 of Robiginitomaculum sp. Classification (GTDB taxonomy): domain Bacteria; phylum Pseudomonadota; class Alphaproteobacteria; order Caulobacterales; family Maricaulaceae; genus Robiginitomaculum_B. The sequence goes on from JALWSB010000096.1 coordinate 7,222, forward strand.
CAAGGCCAAGCCACCCTTTGGGGCCTATCATGCCGGGTTTCAGATGGGGCCGCGGATTAATGCCGGTGGCCGGGTTGGCAAATCCGACCTTGGGGCGCGGCTGTTGGCCAGCGCTGATGCGGTTGAATGTGAGCATATTGCCGAAGATCTGGACCGGCTGAATGTCGAGCGGCGCGCCATAGAAGCACAAGTACAGGACGAGGCCGTAGCGCAAATCGAAGCGCAAAAGAAACTGGACGACATTCTGGTTGTTGCCGGCAAGGGTTGGCATCCGGGGGTGATCGGGATTGTCTCGGGGCGCATAAAGGAACGCTTTGGCCGTCCGGCGATTATTATCGCGCTTGATGAAAATGGCGGGGAGGGCAAAGGCTCTGGTCGCTCGGTCAGCGGTGTTAATCTGGGCGCAGCATTTGGCGCGGCTTTAAAAGCCGGGCTTCTTCTTAAAGGCGGTGGTCACGCTATGGCCGGGGGCCTCAGCATCGCGCCGGGAAAAATCGATGACTTTCGTACCTTTTTGAATGCGCATTATGGCGATGCCGCGCGCCAGGCGTATGCAGCGCGGGGGTTGCGTATTGATGGGTTTTTGAGCGCGCGCGGGGTTGATCGGGCGCTGGTGGACCAATTGGCCAAGGTCGGGCCGTTTGGCATGGGCAACCCGGAACCGGTATTTGCCTTTGCCGATATGCGTGTCGCCTGGGCGCAGGAATTGAAAGGCGGCCATGTGCGCTGCCGCCTGGAAGATAAAAATGGTCTGGGCGGCATCAATGCCATTGCCTTTCGGGCGGTGGATCAAGGATTTGCGCCCCTCCTTCTGGCCGGTGATGAAATGCTCATTCATGTGGCGGGTAAATTGAAAGCGGATGATTTTCGCGGGCGCAACAGTGTGGATTTGCGCATTGAAGATGTGGCGCTGGCGGCAAAACAGACCTGAAATTTTTATGCAAAAAATAGCAAAACCTTGCCATCGGCTCTTGCCGATTGGCGCGCGCGCCGATATAGGTCTGCCCCTCAAACCCGTGGGCCCTTCGTCTATCGGTTAGGACGCCAGGTTTTCAACCTGGAAAGAGGGGTTCGATTCCCCTAGGGCCTACCATTGGTTTGATCTTTTCTCTTTATGCCAAATTGATGCGGCGGGCGGACTTGGCCCGTTTTTCGGTATGACAGAAACTTCACAATTCTGTGACTGGTCTGATTGTGAAAACTAATGCTACACTTCATCATATCCAAAAGATGAGGTGCCATTATGAACAGATTTAATCATTCCGACACGCAAAACGAATTTAGCAAACGCTCTTTTCGTCTGGTTTTATGTGCATCTTTGGCGCTGGGGATGAGCGCACCACTGGCCCAGGCGGGTAGCTTTTCTGATGATACCAGTGCAGGACAAGGGGCGATTGCCAATCAGGTAGAGCCATCTTTTGCGCCGTTTTTCAAGGTCTCTAAAACCCGTATTTATGGTATTAACTATACGGGGTTGAGCAAGATTTTAAGCAGTATCGTTGTCAATTTTGGCCCCTCTGAACGTTATGCCCCATCTGACACGGGCGAGGCCACGGGAACGCGTATGCTGCGTGGCCACAGGGGCAAAACCGCGCTTGAGGGCAACCGCATTGTGTTTTCAAAATTCAAAAAACAACATGTTGATGCCCTGACCGGTGTGCGGCGCTATCTGGAAGAAGTGGGCAATGAAATTGATTTTGGCACCCTGACCAAAGAACAGCAATTGGCCTATTGGATTAACCTGCATAATGTCGCAGTGATCGAACAAATTGCGCTTCATTACCCGGTGGCCTTGCCCGAACGTATGCGGGTCGGTCCGCAAAAAAAGCGCTTGCATGAAGCCAAAATTCTCTCCGTTAAGGGCGTACCTCTAAGTCTGGAAGATATCCGCACCAAAATTGTGTACCCGCAATGGAATGATCCACTGCCTATGTTTGGCTTTTTTATGGGCAGTGCCGGTGGCCCCAATATTCGCAGCTCCGCCTATACGGGCAGTAATGTCATGGAGCGGCTGCAATCCAATGCCCACGAATTTATCAATTCCATGCGCGGGGTGGCGCAAGGGCGGCGCAAAATACTGGTATCGCGCCGCTTTGAAGAGGTGATGCCCTATATACCCGGCGGCAAAGCGGGTTTACGCGATTATATTGATCATTATGCCGAAGCCGATGTGGCCGATATTCTGGATACAGGATACCCGATCGGGATGAACCGCTATTACGGACGTGTGGCGGATTTGAGCGGCGGTGATCTTGGCGGCGGCGCCTCACATGTCACGGTTTATGACGTGCCGGTTGGCGGCGGCGGCGCAACCGGTGCTGGCGGGGTCTTAAGCGCTGGTAATCGTCGCCCGGACACCATGAACGGCCTGTCACCGCAGGCCACAAATATGATGATTGCCCTGCGTGATAAATACAAACGCCTGCAAATGAAAGGCTATGATGCCACAGTCATTATCGGCGAGGATCGTTATCTGGAGGACGAGCCGGAGGCACAAACCGATAATGCCGATTCAGCCGCTTCGCCGGATGGTGAATAAGCCGCGCGCCCATTCACTTTTCCAGCGTTCCAGCCCGCTCCAGCATCAGATAATAGGCCTGCACCCCATGGGCAAAATCGGCAACGCCCATGCGTTCATTCAGGCCATGAATACGTGAAAAATCCGAGGCATCAAAGGTGAACGGGGCAAAGCGGTAAATATCGTCAGTGACCAGCGCGAAATAGCGCGAATCGGTGCCGCCCAGCACCACATTGGGGGCGATGAGTGTACCGGGAAAAACGTCCGCTACCATGGAGGAAATCCAGGCATAGGGACCGGTACCCACTTGCGATACTGGTGACGGTTCGGTGCCTTCCGTGCCGGCAATTTTTATCTCAATCGCCGGGTCATTAATGGTCGCTTTAACGTGGTCAATAACGCCTTGCACGCTATCGCGGGCGTGGATGCGAAAATTAACGAAAGCGCTGGCTTCGCGGGGCAGGGCGTTTTCCTTGAAACCGGCCTTGATAATGGTTGGCGCAATGGTGGTGCCGAGCATGGCGCGCCCGGCCTGACTTTTTTGCATTTTTGCAGTGACCAGAGGGCCAAACAGCCACAGGTTCGAAACCGCCATGCGGCCCATATAGGGTTGTTCGGTGGCCGTGGCGCGCAGCATTTTGGCGATAACCGGGTCGATTTTTTGTTCGAACGGATGCGCTTCGATGGCGGCAATGGCTTTTGACAGGGCGCCAATGGCGGTGCGCGTTGGCGGTGTTGATGAATGCCCACCCTTGGCGCGCGCCGTCAGAATCAAAGTGACATAGCCTTTTTCGGCTACGCCAATGCGCGCCACCGGGCCTTTTGCGTCAGGCATGCCAGTGGTAATCGCCCCACCTTCATCAATCACCGCATAAGGGTGGATGCCGCGGGATTTAAGATGCGCGGCAATGGCCTTGGCGCCGCTGCCCAGGACCTCTTCATTATGGCCAAAGGCAAACATCAAGGTGCGTTTGGGCGCATAACCCGATGCGGCCAGCCGGTCGGCGGCTTCCAAAAGCCCGATCAGCGCGCCCTTGTCGTCTATGGAACCGCGCCCCCAGATAAACCCGTCTTCTATAATACCGGCAAAGGGTGGCTTCTCCCAGCCCGAATCGGGCGCGTCGCTGGCCGGGACGACATCCTGATGCGCCATGAACACAACAGGATCGAGGCTTGGGTCGCTGCCCTGCCAGATATTGAGCTGGGCAAAGCCGTCAATAGTCTGGCTGGATACAGCATTATAAAAATGCGGGTAGGTCTCCCGCAGCCAGCTTTGAAAGGCGGTAAATACGGCCGCATCAAACCCGGACGGGTCTTGCGTGGAAACAGTGCGAAAGCGGACCGCCTGCGCCAGATGCGCAGCGGTTTCATCCGGGTTGACGCTGATAAGGGCAATGCCCGGCGCGCCCGGTTCGGGCTGACTTTTTCCGGCCCCCGGCGTGCGCACAAGAACAATGGCGATAACCGCCACAATAACCAGACCGCCTGCGATCAAAATCTTTTTCATGATACTTCCCCAAATGAGGAAGGGACGTTACCGTGCAGCCAACAACAAGTGAAGGGTGTTTGCCGCTCTTCCTGTCCAAAAATTCATAAAGCGGCGCTTGTCATCTTGGCCAGTCTTTCGCATAGTGCGGGCGCAAAAATAAACACATGCCCCTTATGCGTGCGCCAAATCTGGCCAGGGCAAATCATAGCATTTCTAGGCGAGGAAACACCATGACACTGAAAACCGCTCTTATCACCGGTGCCGCAGCGGCGGCGCTCAGCACCGGCGCCTTCGCGCAAACCCCGGATATCAACGTGCCCTTCACCCAGTTTACGCTGGAAAACGGCCTGCGTGTGGTGGTGCATGAGGACCATAAGGCGCCGATTGTTGCGGTCAGCATCTGGTATCATACCGGCTCGAAAAACGAGCCTGCGGGCAAGACCGGTTTTGCGCATTTGTTTGAACATTTGATGTTTAACGGCTCGGAAAACCATAAGGGTGAATTTTTTGAACCCTTTGAGAAGGTCGGTGCGACCGGCATGAACGGCACCACCTGGCTGGACCGGACAAATTATTTTGAAACCGTGCCCACCCCGGCGCTGGATATGGCCTTATGGATGGAATCGGATCGCATGGGGCATTTGCTGGGCGCGATTGATCAGGCCACGCTGGATGAACAGCGCGGCGTCGTGCAAAACGAAAAGCGTCAGGGCGATAACCAGCCATACGGCATGGCGCAATACCGCCTGCAATACGGTGTGTTCCCGGTCGGCCACCCTTATCACCATACCACCATTGGTTCGATGGCTGATCTCGATGCGGCCTCGCTGGAGGATGTGAAAAACTGGTTCAAGCAATATTATGGTGCGGCCAATACGGTCCTTGTGCTGGCCGGTGATATCGACGCCAAAACAATCAAGGCAAAAGTCGAAAAATACTTTGGGGACATCAAGGCCGGGCCATCACTTTCACATATGAAATCCTGGGTGCCGGTGAAAAGCGAGAATGTTTATGAAACCATCACCGATCAGGTGCCACAGGCGCGCATTTACCGCCAATGGGCGGTGCCGGGCCGCGCCACCAAAGACAGGGCGATGCTGGATCTGGCCGCCTCGGTTCTGGGCTCGGGCAAAAATTCACGGCTTTACAAGGAACTGGTTTATGACAAAGAGTTGGCAACTGATGTCTCGGTTTCGGTTGAACCGCACGAACTGGCCAGTATTTTTTCCATCGAAGTGACCGGCAAACCCGGCGCGGATATGGACGAATTGGCCGCTTCGGTTGATCGTATTACGGCAAACTTTTATGCCAAGGGGCCAACGCGGGATGAATTGTCGCGCGCCAAAACCAAAATCAATGCCGGGGCCGTGCGCGGTCTTGAGCGCATTGGCGGCTTTGGCGGCAAGGCGGTCACCCTGGCGCAAGGCGCGCTTTATGCCGGCGATCCGGCGTTTTACAAAACCCGTCTTGAGTGGATGAATAATGCCGATGGTAATGCGGTCAAATACGCGTTTCGTGAATGGATGGGCAAACCTTATTACCAGCTTACGGTGACACCATTTGGCAAGCACAAAACCGTTGCCAGTGATGTTGATCGGTCCAAGGGCCTCCCGGCGGTTGGCGACCTGCCTGATCTGACATTCCCGGCGGTACAGGAAGCGACGCTGGATAACGGTATGAAGCTGGTGTTTGCCGAACGTCACGCGGTGCCGGTGGTTAATATTGCGATGCAGTTTGATGCCGGTTATGGCGCTGATCAGGGTGGCAAGCTGGGCACGTCCTCATTTGCCATGTCCTTGCTGGACGAGGGGGCCGGCAAAATGAGCGCGCTGGAATTAAGCGAAAAACTCGAATCCCTTGGGGCGCGCCTGTCTTCGGGATCCGGGCTGGATAATGCCACGGTGACGCTTTCGGCCTTGAAGGAAAATCTGGCCCCGTCTCTTGATGTCATGGCTGATGTGATTTTGCGCCCGGCGTTTTCTTCTGAAGAGATTGAACGGGTGCGCAAGCGCTGGATTGCCAGTATCGCCCGTGAAAAATCACAGCCTGTGCAATTGGCCCTGCGGCTTCTTCCCCCGGCGCTTTATGGCAAAGACCATGCTTATGGCGTGCCGTTTACCGGCTCGGGAACGGTCGAATCCATTTCGTCGCTGACCCGCGATGATCTGGTCAATTTCAAGGATACATGGCTGCGCCCGGATAATGGCACTGTGTTTGTTGTTGGTGATACGAGCTTGAATGAAATTACCGCGCAACTGAACCGCGCCTTTGGGAAATGGACCGCCCCGGCAACGCCAAAACCGGTTAAAAACATCGCCAATGTGGCTTTGCCGGAACACGGCAAGGTGATTTTGATCGACAAGAAGCATTCGCCGCAAACTCTTATTCTGGCCGGGGAACTGACCGTGCCGGGCAATAGCGCCGAAGCCTTTGATATTGATGCCTTTAATGATGTGCTTGGGGGCCAGTTTACCGCCCGCGTGAACATGAATTTGCGCGAGGATAAACACTGGGCTTATGGGGCCTATACCTTCGTTTCCGGGGCGCGAGGGCAACAGCCCTGGCTGGTCTATGCGCCGGTGCAGACCGACAAGACCAAGGAATCCTTGGCCGAGCTGATCAAGGAAATGAATGACATAAAAACCACCCGCCCACCAACGGCCGAGGAATTGGCCAAGGTGGTCAGCAATAACACCAACAGCCTGCCCGGTAGTTATGAAACCGCTTCTGCTGTCTTGGACAGTCTGGAAAATTCAAAAAATTACGGACGGCCTTACGATTACCCAACAACGCTGAAAAGCCGCTATGCGGCCCTGACGCCGGCAGACCTGGCCAAAGCCGCAGATCAGTTGCAGCCGGAAAAACTGACATGGATCATCGTTGGTGATGTGGAAAAAATCCGCGAAGGCGTTGAGTCGCTTAATCTCGGTCCGGTCGAAATATGGGATACGGACGGCAATAAAGTCGAATAGGAAAACATGCCAGCGTCATACCGTCTGATGTGGTATCCAGTTTTACTGGACCCCGGATTAAATCCGGGGTGACGGGTGGTGGTGCTTATTCACTTATCGTGGTGTCATACCGGCCTCCGAGCCGGTATCCATAGTGAGGTTCAGTGTACTTACCAAATCAGGATGGCCCCGGCGCATCCAGGGGTGCCGGGGGTGGTGTGCGGCGCCTTCAAAGGCTGGCTGCTCACTCTGGCTTGACGAATTTCATCAAAAAGCGGTCGGTTTTGCGCCGCACTTTGGGGTTAAAAACAAGAAGCTCATGATCATCATCGGGATTACGTAAAATATCGCTTTGGCTTTCCAGGGTAAAGCCGGTTGCTTTGGCCAGACCAAGAACGATGGCCGGGTCAATGCGGTGGGTCTTGCCACCGGTTTCTTGGGCTGCGCCTGCCGGGGCGGCGGCTGATTTTGTTGGCGCTGGTTTGCGTTTGCGGTGCGTCGCTTGTTGGCGAACAGGCGGCAAGGCCGATAAGGGCCGACAAAGTTATATAGCCAACTGTGCGGGTTATCATGGTGCTCTCCTTATACCGAGCAGCATGCGATTTTTGGCTTATGCGCACAATAGCGCATAAAACTGTCGTGCGCTGTTTGCGCGGCCTGTACTTTGCCGTATTAAAAAGAAAAAAAGATGAGGATCAATTATGGGTAAGTGGACCCCTTCGGGCTGGCGCGCCAAGCCAGCCAGGCACATTCCGGATGATTATCCGGACCCGGCGGCGCTGGCGGCGGTCGAAGAGCGCCTGCGCGCGGCGGCACCATTGGTGTTCGCCGGTGAGGCGCGTCAGCTAAAGCAGGATCTGGCCGAAGCGGCGGCCGGGCGGGCGTTTTTGCTGCAAGGCGGTGATTGCGCCGAAAGCTTTAAAGAGTTTTCGGCCAATGGGGTGCGCGACACGTTTCGGGTGCTGTTACAAATGGCGGTGGTGCTGACCTTTGCGGGCGGGCGGCCGGTGATCAAGCTGGGGCGAATTGCCGGCCAGTTCGCCAAGCCGCGCTCATCAGCGACGGAAGTGCGCGATGGTGTTAAATTACCCAGCTATCGCGGTGATAATATAAATGCCATGGGCTTTACCGAAAAAGAGCGTGTGCCGGACCCGGATCGCCTGCTGAGGGCCTATAGCCAGTCGGCGGCGACGCTTAACCTTTTACGGGCCTTTGCCATGGGCGGCTATGCGCATTTGAGCAATGTGCATCAATGGACGCTGGGCTTTGTCAATCGCAGCAAGGCCGGCACCCGTTATCGTGATATCGCCGGGAAAATCACCGAAGCACTGGAATTTATGGAGGCCTGCGGCGTCACCCCGGAAAGCGCCCCGCAACTGGCCGGGACCAGCTTTTACACCAGCCATGAAGCCCTGCTTTTAGGCTATGAGGAAGCCATGACCCGCGTCGATTCTACCACCGGCGACTGGTATGACACATCGGCGCATTTTGTCTGGATTGGCGATCGCACGCGGCAGTTGGACGGCGCGCATGTGGAATTTTGCCGGGGCATCAAAAACCCGATCGGCATTAAGTGTGGCCCCAGCATGGAGGCTGATGAACTCATCCGCCTGATCGATATCCTCAATCCCGATGATGAGGCGGGTAAAATCACCCTGATCAACCGCTATGGTGCGGATAATGTTGGCCAGCATTTGCCCGCTTTGGTGCGCAAAGTGCAAAATGAGGGGCGCAACGTCCTGTGGTCCTGTGACCCCATGCATGGCAATACCCAAAAGACCGCCAACGGCTTTAAAACCCGGCCGGTAAGCCGTGTCTTGCAAGAAGTCAGCACCTTTATGGAGATATTGCGGGCCGAAGGGGCCTGGCCCGGTGGCGTACATTTTGAAATGACCGGACAGGATGTCACCGAATGTCTGGGCGGAGCGCAGGAAATTACCGAAAACGATTTATCCTCGCGCTATCACACCCATTGCGATCCGCGCCTTAACGGCGAGCAGGCACTGGAACTGGCCTTTTTAATCGCTGAACAGCTTAAAAGTCATCGTGATGGCGCAAATGAGGCCGCGCCAAGCGCATCGGCATCATGAGCGCCGGGGTGGTTATTGCCGGGGCCGGACACGGGGCCGGGCAGGCCGCCGCCAGCTTGCGCCAGTTTGGCTATCAAGGTCCGATCACCCTGATTGGCGAGGAATCTCATGCGCCTTATCAACGCCCACCGCTGTCCAAGGCCTGGCTGTCGGATGCCGGCGAGGCGCACGATCTGGCGTTCAAGCCCGATGCGTTTTGGCAGGCGCAAAACGTCACCATTCATACCAATGCCCGTGTGACCGCGATTGACCGCACCGCGCGGCGGGTGTCCTGTGATGGTGCGCCGGATATGGATTATGAACACTTGATCATCGCTACGGGCGGCCATGCGCGGCGTTTGAATTGCCCCGGTGCCGATCTTGGCGGCGTGCATGTTTTACGCACGCTGGATGATGCGCGGACTTTACGCCATGCCATGGACGCGGCGCGCACAATGGTGATTGTCGGCGGCGGCTATATCGGCCTTGAAGTGGCGGCGACGGCGCGTAAAAAAGGCCTTGATGTTACCGTGTTGGAGGCAGAAAATCGCTTGCTGGCGCGGGTGGCCGGGCCGGATTTATCGTCTTGTTTCACCGCTCTGCACGAAGAACACGGGGTGCATATCCGCACCAAGGCGCTGGCCTCTGGTTTTATTGGCGAAAACGGGCGGCTTAGCGCGGTAGAGCTTGAAGGTGGCGAGAGGCTGGCCGCCGATTTGGTGCTGGTCGGCATTGGTCTTGTTCCCAATGACGATCTGGCCCGCGCCGCCGGGCTGGCGTGCGATAATGGTATTGTGGTTGATGAATTAACCCGCACGGCAGACCCGCATATTTTTGCCATTGGTGATGTCGCCAACCACCCAAACGCGCTTTACGGGCGTAATTTACGTCTTGAATCGGTGCATAACGCGTTGGAACAGGCCAAAACCGCCGCTGGCGTGATTGCCGGACGGCCCAAGGCCTACCAACAGGTGCCCTGGTTCTGGTCGGACCAATATGATGTAAAACTGCAAATCGCCGGGCTTTCCGCTGGTTTTGATACGTGCATTGCGCGCGGCGATACGCGAGGCCACAGTTTTTCGCTTTTTTATCTCAAAGACGGCGTGTTGATCGCCTGCGATGCAGTCAATGCCCCGGCGGAATACATGGCGGCGCGGATGATGATTGGCCGCGGCACCCGCCCGTCACCCGATATGCTGGCCGACACGAATGTGCCGGCAAAAACCTTGATGACGGAATCAAAATAGTCCGAAAGCATGAGTTTAGCGTGTTTTCACGCCATCATGGACCCTTTGCTCGGGGGCCGGGGTGAGATGTTTGGTCCGATGACATGATCGCATTCTCCATCCCCACCCGCGTCATACCGGACTTGATCCGGTATCCATAGGGCCATTCATCCTCGCATAGTTTGGTGTGTTTTGGCTTCACTATGGACCCCGGATTAAATCCGGGGTGACACGGCAGGGGGTGAAACAACTACGTACCTTAAGTGATGCGGCATTTTCAACGCACGTGCGAGGCACCGTTAACGTCAAAGGTTGCACCGGTGGCCGAGGGGGTGGCGCGGGAGAGTAAAAAGCAGGCGAGCGCAGCGATCTCGTCCGGTTCGGCCATGTGACCCAGCGGGATTTCGGCCAAAGCGCGGGCGCGCTTGTCGCCCGCTTTGGGGGCCATGTCGGTTTCTATCCAGCCCGGCGCGATGGCGTAGCAAAGGATGTTCTTAGGGGCCAGCGCGCGCGCCAATGTACGCGTGTGGGCCAAAAGCCCGCCTTTGGCGGCGGCGTAAGAATCGTGGTTGATGTCGTCGCCGCGAATGCCGGCCCGCGAGGCAATATTGACGATGGTGCCGCCGCCTCTTTGGGTAAAATCATCGACCGCGCACCGGCTTAGCTCCGCCGGGGCGATAAGATTAACCGCCAGATTATCATCCCAGGCGCGCCGCCATGCCTCTATGGGGCCATCAAGCGGGCTGGCCGGGTCTATACCTGCATTATTGACCAAAGCGGTGAGGGGGGCGATTTTTCTGGCCGCCTGCCACAGGCGCAAGCCTGCGCCGGGGGCGCGCAAATCCTCGGCAAGGCAGGCCAATACACTTTTACCAAGCGTGTCTTGCAAGGCCTGGGCCGCGGCGGCATTGCGGCCATAATGAATAATGATGCGCGCCCCTTGCGCGGCGCATTTACGGGCAATCGCCGCGCCAAGGCCGCGTGACGCGCCGGTGATCAATATAGTCTCATTTTTCAGGCTCATGGACACAACATAGCCGCGCGGTTTGCCCATGATAAGCCCTAAAAAAGAGTGATGCATGCAGATTTTGCTTTGCCGGAGCGTAATTTACGCGGATAAAGGAAAAAGGCGGGTGCGCCGCAGTGAGGGAAAAAACATGAGCGTTTCAAAAATGGCCCGGCCGCGCGGCGGGTTTTATCGTTATATCGTTCTTGGCTCATTATTTGTGATCTACACGTTTAACTTTGTTGACCGCCTGATTTTCAGCGTTTTGCAAGAACCCATCAAACACGATCTGGGGTTAAGCGATTTGCAAATGGGGATTTTAAACGGCATGGCGTTTGCGGTTTTTTATACCGCTGTCGGCCTGCCGATTGCCTGGGCGGCGGACCGCTTTAACCGGGTCAGCATTATCAGCCTGTCGCTGGCAATCTGGAGCGTGTTTACCGCCGCTTCGGGGTTGGCGCTGAACTTCTGGCATATGTTTTTTGCCCGGCTGGGCGTCGGGTTTGGCGAGGCCGGGTGTACGCCGCCCGCCCATTCGCTGATGTCGGATTATTTTGATGCTGGTGAACGCACGCGGGCCATCGCCATCTATTCTTTGGGTATTCCTGTTGGCGGGCTGATCGGGCTGGTTGCCGGGGGATGGGTGGTTGAAAATATTGGCTGGCATCAGGCCTTTTTTATTGTCGGCCTGCCCGGACTGGTGTTTGCCATCATCGCCAAAATAATCATCAAGGAACCAAGGCGTGGGGCTTTTGAAGCGCGCGCGGCGGTGCCGGTCCGGCTGATCGCTGTGTTCAAGGCATTGACCACAAACAGGACGTTTTGGATGTTCTCCATGGGCGGGGCGCTGACCTCGCTTGGTGGCTATGCCTTAAACGCCTGGATGGTACCGCATTTGCTGCGTTCCTATGGCATGAGCTATGCGGAGGTGGGGCTGAAATTCGGGCTGGTTGGTCTTGTGCCAACGGCGGTCGGGACGTTTATTGGGGGCTGGCTGGCGGACCATATGGGCAAAAAGGATTTGCGCTGGTATCCGCTTATCCCGGCGCTTTCGACGGCGATTATGGCACCGCTGTTTTTCCTGGCTCTGCAAATGCAAAACTCCTGGCTTTTGATGGCGATCTGGATTGTGCCGGGCCTGTGCGGCGGGATCTGGTTTGCGCCACTTTTCGGGTCGATACAAAATCTGGTGGCGCCGGGCATGCGCGCCTTTGCCTCTTCGATCAATCTCTTTATTGTCAATATTATCGGCCTGGGACTGGGGCCAATGCTCACCGGGGCTTTGTCGACCCACTTTACGTTGCCTGATGGCAGTAACGCCGCCGCCGCTTTGAAACTGGCTCTTTCCATTGTTGTCTGGGTTTATGTCCTGAGCGCCGTATTTTATTATCTGGCGGCGCGAACAATCAAAAAAGATTGGCATGGCGATGGCAAATAATACGCGTTATCATAGGCATAACAAGGGCTTAATTTGGTTTTTTGCCGGGCATCTTGTCGTCGGTCTGATCGCGGGTGAGGGCCTGTTGGCCGGGCTTTTGCTGACAAATCTGGGGGACTTGCGTACTTTGATATGGGGGTCATCGGATAAAGGCATTGCCCTGACACTGTTGATTATCTTTTTTGCCATCACTTTTGGCTCTCTGGCCATGGGCAGCGGGGTGATGGGGCTGCGCAACCGCAAAGAAGAAAACAAGCAGGAAAAGACGCCGCAATCACAGGATATAAAATAAGATCACTGCATGATCTTGCAAAAATACGAAGAAAAGAGCATTTGAGGGCTTCACAAGCGCCCAAAAAGGGCTACAAAGCGCGCCTGCACGGGCTGCCATACGCACCCATATGCTTGGAAGCGGGGTGGAGCAGCCCGCCCTTCGCCGCAAGGCGAACATAAAAAAACGCTTCCGGGCTGACATACGCAGCCCATATGGTTTAACGCGGGGTGGAGCAGCCCGGTAGCTCGTCAGGCTCATAACCTGAAGGTCGTAGGTTCAAATCCTACCCCCGCAACCAACTGAACCTGCTTAATCTCTGTAAGCCTTGAAATATCAAGACTTTTAGAGGGTTTGGTTTCATGCTCCCGCAACTTTGGACCTGCTGCCAGCAGGATACCTGCCAGATTTCCTTG
>JALWSB010000097.1 GCA_027080345.1 Robiginitomaculum sp.
GCGCGGTTAATTATGGGCAAGTCGACAAATTCGCGGCGCCTGGCCGACAATGAGGCTTTTGCCAAAGCGCGCATGTTGCGCACATCGGGGCAAAAGCTCAATCTGGTGGCCCAGAGCATTCGCGGCATGAAAGTTGAAAAGGCTATGGCCGAGCTGGAATTTTCGCGCAAGCGGATTGCCCTGCCGGTGCGCAAATGCCTTGAATCAGCGATTGCCAATGCGGAAAACAATCACGGTCTGGATATTGACCAACTGGTTGTGGCGCAGGCCTTCGTTGGCAAAAATCTGGTGATGAAGCGCATGCGTCCCCGGGCGCGCGGTCGTTCAGCAAAGATTTTAAAACCGTTTTCGGAAATCACGATTATTCTTCGTGAAGTAGAGGAGCAGGCCTGATGGGTCATAAGGTCAATCCGATCGGGCTGCGGCTCGGCATTAACCGCACTTGGGATTCGCGCTGGTATGCCAATACTCGCGATTACGGGCGGCTTCTTCATGAAGATCTGCGCTTGCGCAAATTCATCAAGAAACGGCTTTCCCAGGCGGGTATTTCAAAAATTGTTATCGAGCGTCCGCACAAAAAGTGCCGGATTACCGTTTACGCCGCCCGTCCGGGTGTGGTGATCGGCAAAAAAGGCTCGGACATTGAAAAGCTGCGTAAGGATCTTGGCAAAATCGTCTCCGATGAGGTTTTTGTGAATCTTGTCGAAGTACGCAAAGCTGAAATCGACGCGGTTCTGGTCGCCGAAGGCATTGCCCAGCAGCTTGAACGCCGCATGGCGTTTCGCCGGGCCATGAAGCGGGCGTTGCAAACCGCCGTGCGCATGGGTGCCAAGGGCTGTAAAATCAAGGTCGGTGGCCGCCTGAACGGCGCGGAAATCGCCCGTACAGAACAATATCATGATGGCTCTGTGCCGCTGCATACACTACGCGCAGACATTGATTATGGAACAGCAGAAGCCTCAACGGCAATGGGCATTATCGGGATCAAGGTCTGGATCTACAAAGGTGAGATCATGGAACACGACCCGATGGCGCAGGACCGCAAGGCCGAAGCCAGTGGCGAAAACCGGGCGCGGTCTTCGCGCGCCGGCGCAAATTAAGGGGCAGGGACAATGCTTCAACCAAAGAAAACCAAATTCCGCAAAATGCACAAAGGTCGCATCAAAGGTACGGCCAAGGGTGGGTTTGCGCTGAATTTTGGCTCTTACGGCCTGAAAGCCCTGGAGCCGGAACGGATTACATCACGTCAGATCGAAGCCACGCGGCGGGCCATCACCCGGCACATGAAACGGGCTGGGCGGGTCTGGATCCGCATTTTCCCCGATGTGCCTGTGTCGAAAAAACCGACCGAAGTGCGTATGGGTAAGGGCAAGGGTTCTGTTGAATTTTGGGCCGCCAAGGTCAAGCCTGGCCGGGTCATGTTCGAGATCGATGGTGTCACCGATGCGGTTGCCCGTCAGGCCCTGGAACTGGGCGCTGCAAAGCTGCCTATCAAATGTAAAATCGTCACCCGTCAGGGTGAGCAATAGTTGCGCGAAGGAGAAAGATCATGAAAGCCGATGATGTTCGCGCCATGACAGCCGATCAGTTAAAAGAACAATTGCTCAATTTGCGAAAAGAGCAGTTCAACTTACGTTTTCAGCAAGCCACAGGCCAGCTGGAAAACACCGCCAGGGCCCGCAAGGTGCGGCGCAATATTGCCCGCGTTAAAACCGTTATGCGCGCCCAGGCCAATAAAGAAAAAGGAGAGGTTTGATGCCCAAACGTCTTTTGCAAGGTGTCGTCGTCAGCGACAAGGGCGCCAAAACCATTATTGTGAAGGTGGAGCGGACGTTTCTGCACCCGCTTTATCGCAAGACTGTGAGGCGGTCCAAGCGCTATCATGCGCATGACGAAAAAGACGCCTTTAAAACCGGTGACAAGGTCACCATTCAAGAGTGTACGCCGAAGTCCAAACTGAAGCGTTGGGAAGTGGTTGCGCAGGCCTGATCTGTTCAGGAACCAGGCGATTAAGGAAGATCTGCTATGATCCAGATGCAAAGTAATTTACAGGTGGCCGATAATTCGGGTGCCCGCCGCGTTCAGTGCATCAAGGTGTTGGGTGGGGCCAAACGGCGCTATGCACACGTTGGTGACATCATCGTGGTGTCGGTCAAGGAAGCGATTCCGCGCGGCCGTGTCAAAAAAGGTGAAGTGCGCAAGGCCGTGGTTGTGCGTACGGCAAAAGATATTCAGCGCGCTGACGGATCGGTTATCCGGTTTGACGGCAATGCGGCTGTGCTCATCAATAATAATAATGAGCCCATTGGTACGCGTATTTTTGGACCGGTTCCGCGTGAGCTGCGTGCCAAAAAACACATGAAAATCATTTCTTTGGCACCGGAGGTGCTGTGATGGCTGCGAAAATCAAAAAAGGCGACAAGGTCGTCGTTCTTACCGGTAAGGACAAGGGGCGCCAGGGCGAAGTGGTCAAGGTTATGCCTGAGGACAACCGGGCGATTGTTTCGGGCGTCAATATGATCAAGCGTCATACCCGCCCAACCCAATACGATCCGGGTGGGATCAAAGAAAAAGAAGCCGCCTTGCATCTTTCCAATCTGGCTGTTGTTGACCCCAAAACCGGCGAAGCAACACGCGTGGGCTTTAAAACCCTTAAAGACGGAAAAAAGGTGCGGTTTGCCAAAAAGTCCGGTGAGGTCATCGATGTCTAAGAAAGAATACGAACCACGGATGAAAACCCGCTATCGGGAAGAAATCCGCGACAAAATGGTCAAGGCATTTGGCTATAAAAACGTGATGGAAATTCCGCGTCTGGATAAAATCGTCATTAACATGGGCGTTGGTGAATCGGTTCAGGATTCCAAAAAAGTCGAACGCGCCATGGACGATCTTGTTCTGATTGCCGGGCAAAAGCCTGTGGCAACAGTGGCCAAAAAGTCCATTGCCGGTTTCAAGCTGCGCGACGGCATGAAAATCGGCGCCAAAGTGACTTTGCGCAAAGATCGCATGTACGAATTTCTTGACCGCCTGGTGACCATTGCCTTGCCGCGGGTGCGCGACTTTCGCGGCCTGAAGGCCAAGAGTTTTGATGGCCGTGGCAATTTTGCCATGGGTTTGAAAGAACACATTGTTTTCCCCGAAGTTGATTATGACAAGATCGATCAGATTTGGGGCATGGATATCATCGTTTGCACAACCGCAAACACAAATGAAGAAGCGAAGGCCCTGTTGGCCGAGTTTGATTTTCCGTTCCAGAAGAAATCAAACTGACGCAATAGGGAAAGCGGGCATTCACCCGCACTTGGAGGATACTTGAATGGCTAAGAAGAGCGCCATTGAACGGAATAACAAGCGTATTCGCATGGCCGCGCGCTATGCGGACAAGCGCGCCCGCTTGAAAGAGCTGGCCCGCAACAAGGATTTGCCGATTGAAGAGCGCATTGCCGCGCAAATCAAATTGTCGGAAATGCCACGCAACTCTGCGACGATACGCATCCGTAATCGTTGTGAGCTGACCGGGCGTCCGCGCGGTTATTATCGTAAATTTAAAATGTCCCGGATCGCCTTGCGCGAACTGGCCAATTTTGGCCAGATTCCCGGCGTCACGAAATCAAGCTGGTAGGAGGGTTCAATGTCTATAAATGATCCTCTTGGTGATATGCTCACCCGTATCCGCAATGCGTTAATGCGCAAGCGCGGTAAAACCGTTACCCCGGCCTCAAAGCTGCGTAAACGGGTTCTCGACGTGTTGATCGACGAGGGGTATATCCGTGGATATACCGAGGTTGAAAAAGACGGTTTCAACACCTTCGAGATTGAATTGAAATACTATGAAGGCGATCCGGTGATCTCGCAGATCAAACGGGTGTCCAAGCCTGGCCGCCGGGTTTATTCCTCGGTCAAGGATCTGCCCCGTGTGCAAAACGGGCTGGGTATTTCCATTCTGTCCACGCCCAAGGGTGTGATGTCGGATAATGCCGCGCGCGAACATAATGTTGGCGGCGAAATTCTCTGCCAGATCTGTTAGGGGCCGGATATGTCACGTATTGGAAAAAAACCGATTGAAATCCCTGGCAATGTCACGGTCGATCTTCAGGGCCAGTCCTTGAAAGTCAAAGGCCCCAAGGGTGAATTGTCGATGACTTTTGTTGATGAGGTTAAGGTCAGCCTTGAAGACAATGCCTTGCAGGTCATGCCTGTTGATGACACCCAGCGCGCCCGCGCCATGTGGGGGTTGCAGCGCTCTTTGGCCGCTAATCTGGTTGAAGGCGTCGATAAGGGCTATGAAAAAGCTCTTGAACTGCGCGGCGTTGGGTATCGGGCGCAGATGAAAGGCACGAATGTCAGTCTGCAATTGGGGTTCAGCCACGAAGTCAATTATACGCCCCGTCCCGGTGTCAGCCTGGCCACGCCAAAGCCCACCCAGATCGTGGTGTCGGGGATAGACAAGCAGGCCGTTGGTCAAACCGCAGCGGAAATTCGGCGCTATCGTCCGCCTGAGCCTTATAAAGGCAAGGGTGTGCGGTATGTTGGTGAGTTTGTTCGCTCCAAAGAAGGCAAGAAGAAATAGCCATGAAAGACATGCGCACAAAAATGCAGCATCGCGCCAAGCGCAATCGCTCGCGTTTGAAAAAACTGGCGAACGGGCAACCCCGCCTGTCGGTTTTTCGCTCCAACAAATATATTTATGCCCAGGTCATCGACGACCAGAAGGGCGTTACGCTGGCGCACGCATCTTCCTTGGAAGACGGCGTTGGCGGCAAAGCGTCTGGCAATATTGCGGCGGCGGGTGCCGTTGGCAAACTGATTGCCGAACGGGCAAAAAAAGCGGGTATCTCCGCGGTCGTGTTTGACCGTGGTGCCTATATTTATCATGGACGCGTCAAGGCGTTGGCGGAAGCCGCGCGTGACGGCGGCCTGAAGTTCTAAGGGAGCTGTTATGGCACGTCGTAACGAAAAACGTGGTCGCAAGGACGATCGGGAACAGGACGAACTTGTTGACAAGCTGGTCTTTATCAACCGCGTCGCCGCAGTGGTTAAGGGGGGGCGTCGTTTCTCCTTTGCCGCGCTGGTTGTCGTCGGGGATCAAAAGGGCCGTGTCGGTTTTGGTCATGGCAAGGCGCGCGAAGTGCCCGAAGCCATTCGCAAAGCCACTGATGAAGCCAAAAAGACCATGATCCGGGTGCCCTTGCGCGAGGGGCGGACATTGCACCATGATGGCCAGGGGCATCACGGGGCTGGCAAGATTATCCTGCGGGCGGCCCCTCCGGGGACCGGTGTTATCGCCGGTGGCCCGATGCGGGCGGTGCTCGAATGTCTCGGGGTGCAGGATGTTGTCGGTAAAAGTAAAGGCACATCCAATCCTTATAACATGGTCCGGGCGACAATGGACGCGTTGCGTCAACAAAGCAGCCCGCGCGCGATTGCTGCCAAACGGGGCAAAAAGGTCTCTGATCTTGTGTCGCGTCGCCAGGATGGTGCCAGCGCGCCGGACGCGGTTGGCGCTGACGTTTAAGGTCTTGAAAGGCATATAAAATGGCAAAGAAGAAAACAATTACTGTGCGCCAGACCGGCAGCCAGATCCGCCGCCCCAAGGACCAGCATCAAACCCTGGTCGGGCTGGGCCTTGGCCGCATCGGCAAGGTGCGCACACTGGAAGATACGCCCGCGATCCGCGGGATGATTAACAAGGTCTCCCACATGGTGACCATTGTTGAGGAGGGGGCCTGAACCGGCGCCTTTGGAGACGAATATCATGCGATTGAATGAACTGAGTGATAATCCTGGCGCGACGTCAAAACGCACCCGCGTTGGGCGTGGCCCCGGCTCTGGCAAGGGCAAGACAGCCGGGCGCGGCGTCAAGGGGCAAAAGTCCCGTTCCGGCGTGGCGATCAAGGGCTTTGAAGGCGGGCAAATGCCGCTTCATATGCGTTTGCCAAAGCGTGGCTTTACGCCGCACAATCAGGCCCGCTATGCGGAACTGAACATTGGCAAGCTGCAAGCGGCCATTGAGGCGAAAAAAATTGATGCCAAAAAACCTCTTGGCGAGGATGAATTGGTCAAAAGCGGTGTTGTCCGGCGCAAGCGCGATGGCATTCGTCTGCTTGCAAAAGGCACATTGAAGGCCAAAGTAAACCTGACGGTGACCGGCGCAACCAAAGCGGCTGTCGCTGCGGTGGAAAAAGCCGGTGGCACGGTGAGCCTGGCAGAAAAACCAAAGGCTGCGCCGTCAGATAAAAAGGCAGACTAACGCTTGAGTACAGCCCGCCTGCGGGCCGGCGTTTTTTCGGGAATGGATTTAAGATATGGCTTCAGCAGCTGAACAACTTGCCGCCAACATTAATTTTGGTGCGTTTGGCAAGGCCAAAGAGCTGCAAAAGCGTATTTGGTTCACCCTTGCTGCGTTAATCGTTTATCGTCTGGGTACCTATATCCCCATTCCGGGCATTAATCTTGATGCCTATGCCGCAGTGTTTGAAAACACGCAAAAAGGCATATTGGGCATGATGAACATGTTCTCGGGCGGGGCGATCAAGCGGCTGGCGATTTTTACGCTTAATGTGATGCCTTATATCTCGGCCTCGATCATCATGCAGTTGATGACGGCGACCGTGCCGACCCTGGAAGCCTTGAAAAAAGAAGGTGAAACCGGGCGCAAAACAATCAACCAATATACCCGTTATCTGACCGTGGTTCTGGCCACGGTGCAGGCCTTCGGGATTGCCAAAGGGCTGGAAGGCTCGCAGGGCGTTGTTGGAAATCCGGGCCTGTTTTTTGAGGCGACAACGGTGATTACACTGGTTGGCGGCACCATGTTTTTGATGTGGCTGGGCGAACAGGTAACAGCGCGCGGCGTTGGCAATGGCGTGTCCTTGATCATTTTTGCCGGTATTGTTGCCGCTTTGCCGCGGGCCATGTTCCAGACGCTGGATATGGCGCGGGTTGGCCAGTTCAGCTTTATCGGTCTTCTTTTGCTGGCCGCGCTGGCCATCGCCGTGGTGTTGTTCATTGTCTTTATCGAACGCTCTCAGCGCCGGTTGCTGATCCAATACCCCAAGCGCCAACAGGGTAACCGGGTATTTGGCGGCGAGTCGTCGTTTTTGCCGCTCAAGCTGAATACTGCCGGTGTTATTCCCCCAATCTTTGCTTCCTCTCTTCTTCTTCTGCCTGCGACATTGGCCGGATTTTCCCAAAACGCCACAGGTGGCGGGGCCTGGGGCGATGCGTTGCGCACCGTTGTGGCCGCGCTTGGCCGGGGCCAGCCGCTTTATCTGGTATCTTACGCGGCGGGGATTATTTTCTTTGGCTTCTTCTATACGTCGATTATGTTCAATCCGGAAGAAACCGCCGATAATTTACGTAAAAACGGCGGCTTTTTGCCGGGCATTCGCCCGGGCAAGCGCACCGCAGAATATCTTGATTATGTGCTTTCGCGCCTGACCGTTATTGGTGTGATTTATCTGACCGCTGTTTGTCTTTTGCCGGTTATTCTGGTCAATGCCTACAGCGTTCCTTTTTATCTTGGCGGCACGTCGATCCTGATTGTGGTCAGTGTGACCATGGATACGGTGGCGCAAATTCAATCGCATTTGCTGGCGCACCAATATGAAGGCCTGATCAAGAAGACCAAAATGCGGGGTCGGCGGCGATGAATATTATTATTTTTGGCCCGCCGGGTGCCGGTAAAGGTACGCAGGCGCAAAAACTGGTCAGCGATCGCGGCTTTGTGCAACTGTCCACGGGGGACATGTTGCGCGCGGCCAAGGCATCGGGGTCGGAACTGGGCAAAAAGGTGGCTTCAATTCTGGAAAGCGGCGCGCTGGTTTCCGATGATATTGTCATCGCCCTGATTGACGAGCAATTGACGAAGCATAAGGGCGCAGCCGGATTTATTTTTGACGGGTTTCCGCGTACACTGCCCCAGGCACAAGCGCTGGACGCCCTGTTGGCGGCTCGCGACATGACGCTGGACCGGGTTATCAGACTGGTTGTTGACCAGGACGCATTATTGGAACGGATCGGTAAACGATTTGAAGAACAGGGCCGGGCTGACGACAACCCGGAAACGTTCAAGGTTCGCCTTGAGGCCTATCACCAGCAGACCGCGCCTTTGGTTGCATTTTATGACGACAAGGGACTGGTTTGCGAAGTAAATGGCATGCAGGATATCGACGCGGTTGGCGCGGCGGTCGCTGGTGTGCTGGATTTTGAGTAATTTGCTGCCTCTGGCCGGTTGACGACAGGGGCAGGAGAGAGATAGAAAGCGCTCTCCGTGAAAGAGCACATCGTCTGGCGGTTGCGTGTTGTACGCAGGTGTCGGGTGTTTTTTCGCGGAATCTTTTATGGAGAATAGATCGTGGCTCGGATTGCCGGTGTCAATATACCAACCAACAAGCGCGTAATGATCGCGCTTCGCTACATTCACGGGATCGGTCCTGCGAAGGCGAAAGAGATATGTGAAAAGACCGGGATTGCCGATGAACGCCGGGTCAGTGACCTGACGGATGCGGAAGTTCTGAAAATCCGTGAAGCCATTGACAGCGACTATGTTGTCGAAGGTGATTTGCGCCGCGAACGGGCCGTGAATATCAAGCGTCTGATGGACCTTGGTCTTTATCGCGGCTTGCGTCACCGGCGCGGTCTTCCGGTGCGCGGGCAGCGCACGCACACCAATGCGCGTACGCGCAAAGGCCCGGCAAAAGCCATTGCCGGCAAGAAGAAATAGGGCGACAGATTTATGGCCAAGGAACCAACACGCATTAAACGCGCTGACCGGAAGAATATTTCTTCGGGTGTGGCGCATGTTAACGCGACCTTCAACAACACCATGATCACCATTACCGATGCCCAGGGCAATGCCATTGCCTGGTCAACGGCCGGGGTTATGGGGTTTAAGGGGTCTCGTAAATCAACGCCGTATGCGGCGCAAATGGCGGCGGAAGATGCCGGCCGTAAAGCGCAGGAACACGGCATGAAAACATTGGAAGTCAACGTTTGTGGTCCGGGCTCGGGCCGCGAATCCGCTTTGCGGGCGCTGCAATCCATTGGCCTGACGATTACCGCCATTCGTGACGTGACTCCGATCCCGCATAATGGCTGTCGTCCCCCAAAGCGCCGTCGCGTCTAGGCTTATCCATTTTCTTCAGGCGCTGTGCCGCCTGATCAGACAAGAGGTGTCCCCGTGCTGGAAAAAAACTGGCAAGAACTTATCCGCCCCATGAAACCTGTGGTCAAAGCTGGTCATGACAAGGCGCGCCAAGCCAAGATTATCGCCGAACCGCTGGAACGCGGCTTTGGCATGACGCTGGGCAATGCCCTGCGCCGTGTGTTGTTGTCGTCCTTGCAGGGCGCGGCTGTGACGGCTGTGCAGATCGATGGTGTCGTGCACGAATTTACGTCTATTCAGGGCGTGCGTGAGGACGTTACTGATCTGGTTCTCAACATCAAGAAAATCGCTATGGCGATGCATGTTGAAGGCCCCAAGCGTGTGGTTCTGAAAGCCACTGGCCCATGTAAAGTCACCGCCGGGATGATCGAAGAAACCGCTGACATCGAAGTGCTCAACAAGGACCATGTCCTGTGCACGCTTGATGAGGGGGCTGAGATTCGCATGGAATTCACGGTCAATACCGGCAAGGGCTATGTCCCGGCTGATAAAAACCGCCCGGAAGATGCGCAGATCGGCCTGATTGCGGTTGATTCCCTGTTCAGCCCGGTGCGCCGGGTGGCCTTTAATGTGGAAAACACCCGTGAAGGCCAGGTTCTGGATTATGACAAGCTGACGCTGGATGTCGAAACCAACGGTGCGGTAACGCCCGAAGATGCGGTGGCTTTTGCCGCGCGTATCTTGCAAGACCAGTTCCAGATCTTCATCAACTTTGAAGAGCCTCAGGACGACAATGTTGCTGACAACAGTCAGGAGCTTGATTTCAACCCGGCGCTTTTGAAAAAAGTCGACGAGCTGGAATTGTCCGTGCGTTCGGCCAACTGCCTGAAGAACGACAATATTGTCTATATCGGTGATTTGATCCTCAAATCCGAAGCGGAAATGCTGCGCACACCGAATTTCGGGCGCAAATCGCTTAACGAGATCAAGGAAGTTCTGGCGTCTTTGGGCCTGCATCTGGGCATGGATGCCCCTAGCTGGCCACCGGAAAACATCGAAGAACTGGCAAAGAAACACGACGACCACATCTAGTGGTTATATTGCGGGCTGTTACCAAAGCCCGCTCGACAAGGAGAGATCGCAATGCGCCACGGCGTCGCACATCGCAAGCTTAACCGCACGCATCAACATCGGGCCGCCATGTTTGCCAATATGGCTGCATCGCTGATTACCCACGAGCAAATCACAACAACCCTGCCCAAGGCCAAGGAATTAAAGCCGATTGTGGACAAATTGATCACATTGGCCAAAAAGGGCGATCTGGCATCGCGCCGCCGCGCTGCTGCACGTTTGCGCGACGAAGCCGCTGCGGCCAAGCTGTTCGCGGTTATGGGGGAGCGGTATAAAGACCGCCAGGGCGGCTATACGCGGGTTCTCAAAGCCGGTTATCGCCACGGCGACAGCGCACCGATCGCGGTGATCGAGCTTGTTGATCGTGATGTCGACGCCAAAGGCAAGGCTGACCGGGAACGGGTCGCCGCCGAAGAGGTCGCCCGCGAGGATTGAGCCTTGGCAAAATCATAACGACTAAAAAGGCGGTCCGTTTCGGGTCGCCTTTTTTGTGCCAAGGTGCCAATGACAGGAAGTTCACTTAAAAAGCACAGCGATCAGGCCTATAATTAAACCGGGCAGCATTGGGACAAAGATACGGGATATTGTGATGAGAAGTTTTGTTGTTTTTCTTGGCTTGGTGCTGCTCTTGGCGCCGTCGGCTTATGCGGGGCAAATTTTTAAAAAACCGCCGCAAAGCGCGCCGCAGGTTCAGTTATCTTACGCGCCCATAGTCAAGCGCGCCGCCCCCGCCGTGGTCAATGTCTATTCGCGCCGGGTGGTCAAACGCGCCGCCACACCGTTCGCCAACGATCCGTTTTTTGGTCGTTTGTTCGGGCGCGGGTTTTTCGGGCCGCAAGAGCGTGTGCAACAATCTTTGGGCTCTGGCGTCATTGTCGGTGCGGACGGGGTGATCGTCACCAATAATCATGTGGTCAACGGGGCTGATGAATTGCGGGTGGTGCTGGCCGACCGGCGCGAGTTTGATGCCAAACTTCTTCTTTCAGACAAACAGGCAGATCTGGCGGTTCTGAAAATCGATGTTGGGGATGAGGCCTTGCCAATCATGCATTATCACAATGATGATGACGCCGAGGTCGGTGATCTGGTGCTGGCTATTGGTAACCCGTTCGGGGTTGGCCAGACGGTGACCGGGGGGATTGTTTCGGCGCTGGCGCGGACCGATGTCGGGGCCTCCGATTATTCCTATTTCATCCAGACCGACGCGGCGATTAATCCGGGCAATTCGGGCGGCGCGCTGGTCGATATGAATGGCGATCTTTTAGGTGTTAATACGGTGATTGTGTCGCGCTCTGGTGGCTCCAACGGTATTGGTTTTGCCATTCCGGTTGCCATGGTGGCGCGGGTCGTCGAAGCGGCCATAAATGGCGGCAAGGTGGTGCGGCCCTGGTTTGGGGCCCGCCTGCAAACCGTGGACCGCGATCTGGCGGCGTCTTTGGGTCTGGCGCGGCCGCATGGTGCGTTGGTTTCGGAGATTTATCCTGGTGGCCCGGCGGCGCGCGCCGGTATTTTGCGCGGTGATGTTGTGGCGGCAATTGATGGCCATGAGATCAATTCCGAACAAGGCCTGCGCTTTCGTCTGGCCACGCACGCAATTAATGAGCGTGTGCCGGTGGCGATTATTCGCGAAGGCGAGAAAAAGACGGTAAAACTCAAGGCCAAAGCCGCGCCAGAAATTCCCAAACGCAATGAGACCGTACTTGAAGGGATCAACCCGCTGGCCGGGGCCCGGGTGGCCAATCTTTCCCCTGCGTTGGCGCAGGAAATCCGGCTCGATGAATTTAGCGAGGGCGTGGTTATTCTCGACGTGGATAGCAACAGCCCGGCGCGTTATTATGGCTTGCGTAGCGGTGATATTGTGCTCACCATAGGTGATGAGGATGTCCCCAGCGTCAAAAGGCTGACAGCCTTGCTGGCAGCTGAGGATGGGGCGCCGCGCTGGCCGGTGGCGATCCGCCGGGGCGGCAAGCGTATTGCCACGGTGATCCGGATGCGGCGTTAACATAGCCGGAGCGGCGATGAGCACTTTGTTTGACAATGCGGGACTGGCAAAAAGCGCGCCGCGCCCGCTGGCCGATGTTTTGCGCCCGCAAAACCTGGATGAAGTGGCCGGGCAGGACCATTTGCTTGGCCCCGAAGGGCCGATTGGCCGCATGGTGGCGGCGGGGCGTTTGTCGTCAATGGTGTTATGGGGGCCGCCGGGGGTGGGCAAAACCACCATTGCGCGGCTGCTTGCCAATCATTGCGATCTTCATTTTACACCGATCTCGGCGGTATTCTCCGGCGTGGCGGATTTACGCAGGGTGTTCGAGGCGGCCCGTATGCGCCGGGAAGCCGGGCAGGGGACATTGTTGTTTGTGGACGAGATCCACCGCTTTAACCGGGCGCAGCAAGACGGGTTTTTGCCGTTTGTCGAACAGGGTGTGGTCACACTGATTGGCGCAACCACGGAAAACCCCTCGTTCGAGCTGAACGGCGCGCTGTTGTCGCGTTGCCAGGTGATGGTGCTTAAAAGGCTGGATGAAGCTGCACTGCACAGCCTGATTGCGCGGGCCGAGGCACATACGGGCGAGGCTTTGCCCCTCGATGAGGCGGCGCGCCGGGCCTTGTGCGCCATGGCTGATGGTGATGGGCGCTATACGCTTAATCTGGTTGAAGAGGTGCTGGCACTGCGCCCTGAAAAACCGCTTGATGCGGCGGGGCTGGCCGCCGCTTTGCAACGGCGCAGCCCGGCCTATGACAAAAACCGCGAAGAGCATTACAACCTGATTTCCGCTTTGCATAAATCGGTGCGCGGTTCGGATCCGGACGCGGCGCTTTACTGGCTGGCGCGGATGCTGGCGGGTGG
Organism: Robiginitomaculum sp.; assembly: GCA_027080345.1. Taxonomy (GTDB): domain Bacteria; phylum Pseudomonadota; class Alphaproteobacteria; order Caulobacterales; family Maricaulaceae; genus Robiginitomaculum_B. Next base: position 13,086 of record JALWSB010000097.1, read on the forward strand.
CGAGGATCCTTTATTTCTGGCGCGCCGCCTTGTGCGCATGGCCAGCGAGGATATTGGCCATGCCGACCCGTCGGTGTTGCAAACGGCCATGGCGGCGGTGGAAACCTATCGCTTTTTGGGCAGTCCGGAAGGCGAGCTGGCGCTGGCGCAAACTGTGGTGCATCTGGCCTGCGCGCCAAAATCCAATGCGGTTTACAAGGCCTTTAAGGGGGCGATGAAGGCGGCGGCAAAAACCGGCTCGCTGATGCCGCCGCAGCATATTCTCAATGCCCCGACCACAATGATGAAGGATCTGGGCTATGGCAAGGACTATGCTTATGACCATGATGTGGAGGGCGGCTTTTCCGGCCAGAACTATTTCCCGGACGGGATGAAGCGGCAAAAATTCTATACCCCGTCCGGGCGCGGCTATGAAAAGGCCGTGGCGGCGCGCCTGGAACACTGGCAGGCCCGGCGCAAAGCGGCACAAGATAAATAACCCCATATACACATGCGACGCCCTGACCGACTTGTCGATGGGCGCGCAGGCGGGTATCAGATAAAACATGAGAGCATTTTTGATAACTGCGGCGGGCGGCGCGCTTGGTGCCGGATCCCGCCATCTGGTCAGCCGCTATGCTATGCACATTTTCGGGCCGGGCTATCCGTGGGGCACGCTGATGGTCAATGCACTGGGCGGGTTGGCTATGGGGCTTCTGGCCGGCTGGCTGAGCTTTGGTGTCGATGGGGGGCGCAATTTGCGCCTGTTTTTGGGCGTTGGCCTGTTGGGCGGCTTTACCACGTTTTCCGCTTTTTCGCTGGAGGTCGCGCTGATGGTCGAGCGCAAGGCCTATGCCAATGCGGCCGGTTACGTCACCCTGTCATTGTTTTTAGCCATTGGCGGCTTGTTTCTTGGCCTGATGATCGCCCGTAAAGTTTTTGGCACATGAGCGCGGTACAAAATGTCGAGGTGGCCGCCGGTGATGACGGGGCGCGGCTGGACCGCTGGTTTCGGCGGCATTATCCAGACATTGGCCACGGCGCTTTGGAAAAAATGCTGCGCAAGGGGCAGATCCGGGTCGATGGGGCGCGGGCCAAGGCCAATACGCGCATTGGCAAAGGCGCGCTGATCCGGGTGCCGCCCATGCCGGTCTCATCATCTCATAAGCCCTATACGCAAGGCGGCTGGCAGCTAAACGACCGCGATACGGCGTTTATTCGCTCCCTTGTTTTGCATAAGGATGAACGGATGATCGTCCTGAACAAACCGTCGGGGCTGGCGGTGCAGGGCGGCACCGGCACCAAACGCCATATTGACGGGCTTTTGGATGGGCTGCGGTTCAAGGGCGAGCGCCCGAAACTGGTGCACCGGCTGGACCGGGATACATCGGGGGTGTTGCTGTTGGGTCGGGACGCGGCGGCCACGGCGCATCTGGCAAAAGCATTTCAGGCGCGCAAGGCGAAAAAAACCTATTGGGCTTTGGTCAATGGGGTGCCGCGCCCGATGCAGGGCGAAATTCGCGGTTATATCAAAAAAGGCGAAGGGCCGAGGGGGCGCGAAATCATGATGCGGGCGCGCCATGGCGAGGCCGGGGCGGTGCTCGCCCACACTCGCTATGTGGTGTTGGCACAGGCCGGACAAAAGGCCGCCTGGGTGGCTTTGCGCCCCGAAACCGGGCGCACACACCAATTGCGCTACCATATGGCCGCCATCGGTTATGCCATTGCCGCCGATCATAAATATACCTGCGATCGGCCAATGCCCGGGGGGATTGCCGACCGGCTTTATCTGCATGCGCACGCAATAGAAGTGCCGCACCCGGATGGTGGCAAAGTACATTTCGAAGCGCCCTTACCGCCGCATATGGATAAGGCCTTTGCGCTTTTTGGTTTTCATGAAACCCGGCCGCAAGACCCGTTTGCAGAAGGGATGTAATGGCCGATCTGAATGCACAATTACAACAGGTGCACGCGCTTTTTCAGGCTGGCCAACTTGACGAGGCAAAAGCGCAGTGTGCGGGCGTGTTGCGTAGCGCCCCAAACATCCCCATTGTGCACCAGCTTTATGGCCTGATTTTACGTAAAAAAGGCGATGCGCAAGGCGCTATCACGGCTTTTGAAAAGGCGCTGGCCCTGCAACCGGGCAATCACGAGATTGAAAACTCCCTTGGCAATGCCTTGAAAGATGCAGGGCGGCGCGACGCGGCCAAGGTGCATTATCAGGCCGCTTTGCGCGCCAAAAAGGATTATTTTCCCGCGGCGGAAAATTTGGCGATTCTATGCGATGGCGAAGAGGACTATGCCGCCGTCATGGCGGCTTTGGCACCTTTTTCCGGCCAGCCGTTTCGCCCCGGCATAGAGGCAATTTATGTGCGTGCGCTTTATCATCAAAAGCGCGAAGATGAGGCGCAAAAAAGGCTGGAAACGGCGCTTGCCCACAACCCGGATTCTTACGCGCTGCATTATGAAAAGGCGCGTATTTTTCTTGACCAGAAAAATCCTGAAGCGGCGCTGGAAGAAGCAAAAACCTTCCAGACACGCAGTGATGAAGAGCGCCTGACCGCCGCTATATTGCGCGGCAATGCGTTGATGACCTTGAACCGGGTGGAAGACAGCGCCGCGGCCTTTTTATCGGCGCTGGATATTGCCCCGGCATCACCGCTGGCGGTGAGCGCGGCGGCGAAAATGCTCTGGATGCTGGGGCGCGGCGATGAAGTTGATGTGGTTTATGAGCGGGCCATAAAACACGCCCCGGATAATGTTGAAATGCGCTCTGATTATGCCCGCACCCTGATCCTGATGGAGCGGGATCGGGACGCTCTTGATTTTCTGCACGAAAGTCTGGATGCGGTGGGGCCACGCCCGGAATTTTACCATGAATGCGCCACCGCCATGATCAAATTGCGCGATCCGCAACAGGTGGTGGATTATGCACAAAAAGCCTTTGATCTGGCCCCGGATGTCTTGCCGGTGCGCGCCAATATGGTGCGCGGGCTTTTGATGAGCGGCAAGGGTGAGGCGGCATTGGCCCATGTTATGCGCGGTCTTGAGCGCGTCCCTGATGATCAATTGTGGATCGGCCTTGAGGTCAGCGCCCTGCGTTTGCTGGGCGATCCGCGCTATGAATATCTTACCGATTATAAAAATTTGGTGCGACCGATGCGTGTGCCACCGCCGCAAGGGTATGAGACGGGCGCGGCATTTAATGACGCCCTGTTTGCGCACATGAAAGAGCTACATCGCTATGCGCAGCACCCGCTGGATCAATCTTTGCGTCATGGCAGTCAGCCAACGGTGGATTTACTGCACTCAAAAGACGCGGTGATTCGCTCTTATTACGAAGCGCTGGGCGGGCCGGTCATGGAGTATATCAATGCCATGCCCGATGACCCCGACCACCCCCTGTTCCGGCGCAAAAAAACCGGCTTTCGGTTTACCGGCTCCTGGTCTGTGCGCCTTAATGATGGCGGCTATCATGTCAGTCATGTGCACCCGGAAGGCTGGCTCAGCTCGGCCTATTATGCCGAAGTGCCCTCAAATGTGGCCGGGTCAAAGGACAAACAGGGCTGGATCAAGTTTGGCGAGCCGCCTTTTCCCATTCCGGGCGCTGACGCGGCGGAGTTCTGGTTCGAGCCAAAGCCGGGCTGGCTGGCGGTTTTCCCGTCTTATATGTGGCATGGCACCAACCCGATTCATGGCACTGAACACCGCATGACTATTCCCTTTGATGCGGTACCGGACTAGGGTTGCTTTGGTGAAGACAGGGCGATGGGCTAATGAAAAAAAATCTTGAAGAACTGGAAGCGCGCCGGGCGGCGGCCAAGGCGGGTGGCGGCGCGGCGCGGGTTAAAAAACAACACGACAAGGGCAAGTTGACGGCGCGTGAGCGCCTCGAAATCCTGCTCGATGAAGACAGTTTTGAAGAATATGACATGTTTGTTGAACACCGGTGCCAGGATTTTGGCATGGGCGACAAAACCGTGCCTGGCGACGGGGTGGTCACCGGCTGCGGCTTTATCAACGGGCGGCTGGTTTATGTTTTTGCCAAGGATTTTACCGTTATGGGCGGCTCTTTGTCGCTGGCCCATGCGCAAAAAATCTGCAAGGTGCAGGATATGGCGCTTAAAAACGGTGCGCCGATCATCGGCCTTTTTGATGCGGGCGGGGCGCGTATCCAGGAAGGCGTCGATGCGCTGGGCGGTTATGCCGAAGTGTTTCAGCGCAATGTGCTGGCGTCTGGCGTTATTCCGCAAATCTCGGTGATCATGGGGCCGTGCGCGGGCGGCGATGTTTATTCCCCGGCGATGACTGATTTCATCTTTATGGTGCGCGATACCTCCTACCTGTATGTCACCGGCCCCGAAGTGGTCAAAACCGTGACCAATGAAATTGTCACCCATGAAGAGCTGGGCGGCGCACGGGTTCATGCCAAAACTTCCGGCGTTGCCGAAGGGGCGTTTGACAATGATTTTGAGGCCCTGACGCAAGTGCGCAGATTGATCGACTTTCTGCCCTTGTCAAACCGCGAAAAACCGCCCCACTGGCCCGATTTTGACACGCCGGACCGGCTGGTGCCAACGCTGGACAGCTTGATCCCGGCCAATCCCAACAGCCCCTATGATATGAAAGAGGTGATCAGCAGCGTTGCTGATGAGGGCGATTTTTTTGAAATCATGCCCGAATTTGGTGCCAATATTATTACTGCTTTTGGGCGGCTGGATGGCCATACGGTCGGCTTTGTCGCCAACCAGCCCATGGTGCTGGCCGGGGTTTTGGATATTGATGCCAGCAAAAAGGCGGCGCGGTTTGTGCGCTTTTGTGATGCGTTCGATATTCCGCTTGTCACCTTTGTCGATGTGCCGGGATTTTTACCCGGCACCAAGCAAGAATATGGCGGCCTGATCAAACATGGGGCAAAATTACTGTTTGCCTATGCCGAAGCAACGGTACCAAAAGTCACGATCATCACCCGCAAGGCCTATGGCGGTGCCTATGATGTGATGGCGTCCAAGCATTTGCGCGGCGATGTCAACTATGCCTGGCCGAGCGCCGAGATCGCCGTCATGGGCGCAAAAGGCGCGGTGGAAATTATTTTTCGCGCCGAGGCCGGGGATGAAGACAAAATCGCGGCGCGGACAAAAGAATATGAAGACAATTTTGCCAATCCCTTTGTCGCGGCAAAGCGCGGCTATATTGATGATGTCATCATGCCCCGTTCAACCCGCAAACGGGTCATCCGGGCGCTTGTGACCTTGAAAAACAAGACCCTGTCCAACCCCTGGAAGAAGCACGATAACATCCCGCTTTAGGGGATAATCATCTTTCACTTTCATTGTGCTGCGAATTTGAATTGATTGTGAAACATATGGATACAAGTCCCAATTAACGTTATTATGGTTGTCGTTAAGTGGATGCAGAATAGGTATTCTATGAATTTGCAAAAATACTTGGAACATTTCTCATTGAAATTGAGACTGTGGTTCGTTCTTAATTTGTTTTTGTGGGGCGGGATTGAGGCGGTGAATTTTTTGTCATGCCCAATTAATAAACATCAGTGGTGGCCAGACTTTTATAGAATTTCTACATCCATGCTCGAGGCTCTCCTTGTGTCATTTTTCTTATATTTTTTGGTGGTATTTATTCCTGAAAGAAGAAAAAAAATAATTATTAAGAAAAATTTTTCTAACATATATAATGGAATAAAAAAAGATATTTTATGGCAAGTAATTCTTGCGAGCATTAATGGCGGTCGCAAAGATATTTCTACTGATACAGATACTTTTGATAAAATTTGTACAATTAACGGGTTTAGGGAGATTTTTTTAAAGGGAAGTGAGGGGGATGAAGGCTTTTACGCTTTTAGAAATTATATCAGCGATGATGTTCCAGAATATAGAGAGATCATATTGAATCTAAAAATTTTAGCAAAGGAAATTGAATATGTTCTCTATAATTTATCATTTTATAATTCTGCACTTTTTGCTTTCTTTAAACGATTGGAAATGTTCCTTGTGAGGTTAGAGTATATAGGCCCAGGGTATAATGAAGAAAAAGAATTATCTCGATTGATATGGGAAATATTCGGTGGGTTTGATGAAGTGGGTGGGTTTAAAGATTATGATATTATCGAAAGAATGATTGATGATATTTAATGTTCAAGAGAGCATGGGATGAGCATTTCAGCAATTCAAAATGAACAGGCGCGGCCAATAAATGTTGCGTTTTTGGATGATAATTTGATTGTTCATCTTCTGGATGGGCGCACATTAAGCGTGCCGCTTTGGTGGTATCCAAGGCTTTTGAACGCCGGTCCGAAGGCGCGTGCGGCTGTCGAGATGTCGCCCTTTGGTCTGCACTGGCCAGCCATCGACGAAGATATCAGCATCGAATCCCTGTTAATGGGGAAAAAAGCCAAAGACGCGGTCAGCCAATAAAGGCCACGCCTTTATCCGGCGTGCATGAATGCGCCAATGACAAAGCCAAGAAGGGCCAGATCGCCAATGATGAAGGCAACGGAGCGCAGCCCCTTTACCCCTAAAATGTAAAACACCGCATGGGCAATGCGGGTGGCGAAATAAACCTGCGCCCCCAATACCGTATGGCTGTTGGAAACGCCGATTTGCGCGGCGATCAGGACCAGCGGCGCAAACATGACCAGCCCTTCGACGTGATTGCGCACGGTGCGTTGCGCCCGCCCGGCCATACCCGAAAGGGGGAAGGGCTCTTCCTCGCGATTGCCCAGGGCGCCTTTAATGCCTAAACCCGGCAGGGCCAGTAAAAACTGCACCAGATTGACGGCAAAAAATAAAATAACCGTACCCAGCAGCATCCATAATTCGGTTGTCATGATGTTGTCCTCCCCGTTTTGCGCAAGCTACCACATTCTTGAATGTTCTGAAATTCGTTTTTTGTGCTAACGCCCCGGTAACCAGATTGTGCTGCTATGGGGAAAATGGGAGACGAAAATGGGTCAAAATCGCGCGGAAATACTGATCGAACAGTATTCAAAATTCTCGCCAATGAGCGCCAATGAAGCCCGGGCCATGGCCCGCAAGGTGTTTTGCGATGGGGCGGCAAGCCGGGGCGAGGCCGAGGCGCTTTACCGGGCGTGCGTGCTGTTTGATGATAACGATCTGGCCTGGCGGCATATGACCATAGAGCTGATCAGTGATTACCTTTTGGGGCAGGGCCAGGAATATGGATTTTTGGAATTTGATGCCGAAGACTGGCTGATCGCCCTGTGCAATGAAGACCGCAGCAATGAAAAACTGGCCTTGTTTAATTTCGAACTGGTTCACGCGGTGC